>JAQBNP010000134.1 GCA_028288515.1 Flaviaestuariibacter sp.
CGCACTGGCGCTTCCGCCCTGCAGGGGTCCCTGGGCAGGATCGCCTTCGAGGAGCTGAAAAAAGACACGGTCATTTACCAAACGGCGACGAGCTATATCGACGCGTTCAAGGGCGATCTGCAGACCATTGAATCGGACCCCGATATCACCAACCGCCGCCGCTCGTTTCATTCCTTTACCCAGAATTTTTACGACCTGCTGCGCACGATCCGGTACGACGCCGCGACCATCTACATGCAGGAATGCCCCATGGCTTTTAACGACACGGAGGCCGCCACCTGGCTCAGCAGCTCGTCCGCCATCCGCAACCCATACCTTGGTCTTCACCATCCGAAATACAAAGGGGCGATGCTCGACTGCGGTGAAACGAAAGACAGTCTCAAAGCAGGCCGCTGACCGCCTTCAAAAAGCACCACCGGATGACAAGCCTCCCGCGCCTTCTTCGCTTTTTCCTGGTCTTCATCCTGCTGCTCCTGGCCGCTGATGGCGGTGCACAGGAAAAGGTCACCCTGAGCGGCTACCTGCGCGACAGCGCCACCGGAGAGTCCGTCATCGGCGGAACCCTGTCCATGGGCAGGGCCGCCCGCAGCGTGACGACGAACGCCTACGGTTTTTTCTCGATCACCGTTGACACAGGGGCGTACACCATCACCCTCTCGCACGTTTCCTATGTAAGCCGCCAGCTGGCTCTCCACCTGCATGCCTCCGCCGATACGGTTCTCCTGCTGTCCCCGAAGCAGGCCGCGCTGTCGGAAGTGGTAGTGTACAGCAGGCGGAAAGATGCCAACGTGCGCACCGCTCAAATGGGCAAGGTTGACCTTTCCATCGCACAGATCAAAAACATACCTGCCTTTCTTGGCGAGGTTGATATTCTCAAGACGATCCAGCTCCTGCCCGGCGTCCGAAATGCCGGCGAAGGCAATGCCGGCTTTTATGTGCGCGGCGGTGGTCCCGACCAGAACCTGATCCTCCTCGACGACGCGGTGGTCTATAACAGCGGTCACCTGTTCGGCTTCTTTTCGATCTTCAATTCAGACGCGATCAAGAACGTGTCGCTTGTTAAAGGAGGCATGCCGGCGCAGTACGGCGGGCGCCTGTCAAGCGTGGTTGACGTGGCGATGAAGGACGGCAATACAAACCAGTTCGGGGCGGAGGGCGGCATCGGCCTCATCGCGTCGAGGCTGTCGCTGCAGGGACCGATCAAAAAGGACAAGGCTTCGTTCATGCTCTCGGGCCGGCGCACCTATATCGACGTGCTTGCAAAGCCCTTCATTTCGAAGTCAAGCAATGCGTACGGGTCGGGCTATTATTTCTACGACCTCAACGCGAAGGTGAACTACCGATTCTCGCCCAGGGATCGTCTTTACCTGAGCGGCTATTTCGGCCGGGACGTGTTTGCCTTCAGGAATAACAAGCGCTCGTTCGCGGCAGACATCCCCTGGGGCAACTCCACCGCCACGCTGCGCTGGAACCATGTCTTCGGACCAAAGCTGTTTGCCAATGCCACGATGGTCTACAACGACTATCATTTTTCCTTCTCCGCCGCGCAGAATAATTTCCAGGTGAAGCTGGCTTCGGGCATCAAGGACGGAACCGCCAAGGTCGACTTCGACCTGTACCCGACGACGCGCCACCGCATGAAGTTCGGCGGCCTGTCGACCTTTCACAAATTCATTCCGAACGTTATTTCAGGGAAGCAGGACTCCGTGGTGTTTTCGCCCGCGAATGCCGACCTCAAGCAGGCGATCGAGAACGCACTCTATGTGCAGGACGACTGGGATATCACCGACAAATGGAAGCTCGCCTACGGCCTGCGCTGGAGCGCCTTCACGCAGGTGGGACCCTACCGGAAATACCTCCGCGACGCCGATGGGAACAAGATCGACAGCACGATCTACAAGCAGTGGGAAGCCATCAAAGGATACAATGGCCTCGAGCCGCGTGCCACGCTTCGCTATGCGATCGATGACGCCACATCCCTTAAAGCGTCAGTGACCCGCAACCTGCAGTATATCCACCTGGTGAGCAATGCGGGCACCACGCTGCCGACGGACCTGTGGGTGCCGAGCACCTATCGCGTGAAGCCGCAAGTGAGCTGGCAGTACGCGGCAGGACTTTTCCGGAACTTTCATGACAACACATGGGAAAGCTCCGTTGAGGTCTATTACAAGGACATGCGAAACCAGATCGAATTCGAGGAAGGATACCAGCCGAACGTGGGTGATCCCGAAGAGCATTTTGTATTTGGAAAGGGGTGGAGCTACGGCACGGAGCTCTATATCAATAAGGCCCGTGGCCGCTTCACGGGCTGGCTCGGTTATACGCTGTCCTGGACATGGAGGCGCTTTGCCCAGCTGAACGCCGGCGAAACCTTCCCGGCCAAATACGACCGCCGGCACGACCTCTCGCTGGTGGGCACGTACGAGATCAACCGTAAATGGAAAGTGGGCAGCGTCTTCGTTTACGGCACCGGTAATGCCACCTCTCTGCCGGAACGTTTCTACATTGTGAGCGGCGTGCTGACACAGGAGTTCGGCAAGCTCAATAGCTATCGCCTCGCGCCCTACCACCGCCTCGACCTTTCGGCAACGTATACGCCGCAGCACAGCAAGCCCAAAAAAGTGCAGAGCTACTGGGTCTTCAGCATCTACAATGCATACGGACGGCTCAACCCGTACTTCCTGTATTTCGACCAGGAAGGAAGTCCCTTTGATGGAAGCCTCAAAGTGGAGGCACGGCAGGTATCCCTGTTTCCCATCCTGCCGTCGGTCACCTGGAACTTCAAATTCTGATCGCCCCGCCAGGTTTCGTCCGTATCTTTTCGCGACAAAACCACATGTATGAGAAAAGCGCTTCTTTCCACCATCCTGCTGGCTGCCTGCGTTTGCGCGACCGCGCAGAACGATGTGCCGAATGCAGGCATCATCAAGCGCCTTCGGGCCGAAGAACAAACCAACTCGAAGGTGATGGACATCGCCTTTCACCTCACTGACGTCAGTGGTCCGCGGCTGACCGGCTCACCGGGCTACCTCAATGCCGCCAACTGGGCGCGGACAACCCTGGCCGGCTGGGGCCTTGTGAACGCAGCCCTGGAGCCATGGGGTGAGTTCGGCCGCAGCTGGCAGCAGGACAGGAGCTATGTTGCCATGACGAAACCCTATTACCAGCCACTGATCGCCATTCCGCGTGCATGGACAGGCAGCACGCCCGGCAAAAAGATCACGACCGGCGACATTGTCCTGATCACTGCAAAGGATTCGGCGGAGCTTGGTCAATATGCAGGAAAGCTGAAAGGCAAGATCGTGATGACGCTCGTCACCGATACGCTTCGCCCTTCGTTTGAGCCGGATGGCTCCCGGTATGCCGATACCACGTTGGCGCGCATGGCTGCCGCCGAACCGCGCAACCCGAACGCCCAGAGGCCGCAGGGCGGGCCGGCACAGCGTGGTGGCCCGATGGCCGGACGACAGGCCTTCCAGCGGGCGCTGACAGCGCTCCTGGCCTCGGAGAAACCCCTGCTTGTGCTCTCGACGCAGCGCGGCAACGACGGCACCGTGTTCGTACAGGGCGGCGGCGCCTTTACGAAAGATGCGCCCGAAGGACCAGCCAGCGTTGCGCTGTCCAGCGACGACTACCTGCGTCTCCAGCGCCTCGTGATGGCCGGCATCCCTGTGCAGCTCGAAGCGGATGTGAAGACAAGCTTTTTCGATAAGGACCTGAAAGGATACAACGTTGTTGCCGAGATCGCCGGCACCGACCCGTCATTGAAAGAAGAAGTGGTGATGCTCGGTGGGCACCTCGACTCGTGGCACGGAGCAACCGGCGCCACCGACAATGCAGCTGGCTGCGCGGTGATGATGGAAGCCGTTCGTCTTCTCAAGTCGCTCAACTTCCAGCCGCGCCGCACGATCCGCATCGCGCTGTGGAGCGGGGAGGAGCAGGGCCTTTTCGGCTCGCGCAATTATGTCAAGAATCATTTCGGCGACCCGGCCACCATGCAGCTGACGCCCGACCAGCAAAAGATCTCCGCCTACTACAACCTTGACAACGGAACAGGCCGCCTGCGCGGCATCTACCTGCAAGGCAACAGTGCCGCGAAGCCGATCTTTTCGCAGTGGCTGGCTCCCTTCATGGACCTGGATGCGGGAACGGTCACGATCAATAATACAGGGTCCACCGACCACGTCTCCTTCGATGCAGTTGGCATCCCGGGCTTCCAGTTCATCCAGGACCCGATCGAGTACAACACGCGAACACACCATTCGAATATGGACACGTACGATCACCTTGTTCCGGAAGACCTGAAACAGGCGTCGGTGATCGTCGCTTCGTTCGTTTACAACACCGCCATGCGCGACGAGAAGCTGCCGCGCAAAGAGTTGCCGAAGGCGCGCACGGACACACGTGGTTTCTAGAGTTGACAGCTGGCAGCAGAAAAAGGGAGGTCGCGTGACCTCCCTTTTTTATTCCCGGGGACCGGCATACACGAAGCGGACCTTCGCGCTTTTGGTCTCGGTGGAGGTGAGGTAGAGGCGGTAATGCTCCTGCCCGGCCGTGACCATGAGCAGCGCTGTGTTGGGCGGGATGCGCCCGAGGTTTTCGGCGACCATCTCAACTTCCTGGAACGTGGAGTTGAGGTCGATCGTGATATAGGTGGTGATGGGGCGGAGGCTGAGAAGCTGGTTGCTGAGGATGGTCTTGCCATTGGCGCGCACGGTGATGCTGTCACCGTCGATCTCCGCGTTGTCATAGAAATCGAGCCGGATCATGCCGGTATCCACCTCCACTTCCGGGATCTCCTTGAACGCGGATTCGAGAACGCGTGAGAGAACGAGCTGGCCGGGCTGGCAGTCGACCGTTGTATTCATCACCTTGCCGCTCCATTCGCCGGTGAGTGTTTCCTTGTTGCCGACGCGGCTATACCAAAGCTCATAGTTTTTGATGCAGGGCGTGCAATCGGGCGGGATCTTGAAGGTCTGTACCGACCCTTCGCGAAGGGAAAGCTTCTTGAGGTCGTTGTTGAAGGTGCCCTTGTATTTTTTCTTGACGTAGTTGGAGATATCCGAATAGTGGTAGGAGGCGCCCTGGACGCTGTCGCCGGCAATATTGATCTGGAGCTCGATGTAATACACCGGGAAGCACCCACCCGTGTTTTGCGTCAGGGTCCCTTTCCAAATACCGTTCAGGCTTTGGCCGGCAACGGTGCAGGTCACAAGCATGAGGAGAGCGGGTATGAGGAGGGATCGTTTCAAAAACGGAAAATAAAGGGAAAAGGAACGGGGTGTTTGATTATTGTATAAGCGGTTCAGGATTTGGGCTTCTGGTACCGGAACCGGACCATGGCATTCTTCTGTTCGGTGGATGTCAGGTTGGCCTGGAAGCGGTTGTCGCCGTCCTGGACGATCATCAGCGCCGTGTTCGGCGGGATGCGGCCCATGTTCTCGGCCACCATCACCAGGACATGCTCGGTTGCCGTCTCGTCGAGACTCAACGTGAGCGTGATCGGTTCCGTTGCCAGTCCCTTGCGCGACAGGATCAGCTGGTTATCGAGATAGACGGAGATGGTATCCCCATCCACTTCGCCGTTGTCGTAGAGCTTTACGGTTACCTGTTCGTGTGAGACGGTAAAAACTTTAGCGGTCTCATTCTGCCGCGACCTCGTTTCTACCGGGATCGAGAGGGGTTTGGGAACGATGGTGCGCGGCGCTGCCGTAGTTTCCCGCTGGACGGGATCGATCGTGTTCGCTTTCCTGGTTGGGGTGCCTGTACTGGTGGTTGGCGGTGCGGCCTGTTTTTTCGGCGTGACGATGGCGGTCGGTTTTTTCTTTTCCTCTACGGGCGTCTTCACCGGTGCTTTTGCAACGGCGCGCGGAGCGGGCTTGTCCGGAACGGGTGTCGCTGTCTTGGTGACGGGCTTTTCTTTCAGGAACGGCTCGACGTAAAAGTCGGATGTTTCCACGCGGCGGAGAAACACACGGCCGCCACCGCAATCGCCCCATTTCCCGTTCTTCGACGGATTGTTCCGGTCCTCGGTCTTGCCGAGGTAGGTGCCTTCGAGGAATTGTTCTTTGCCGGACTCGGAAAAGACCAGCTTGTAGTTCATCAGGCAGGTGCCGCCGCCCCCGATGTTTTTGACTTCGACCGTGCGCAGCTCCTGGATCGAAAGGGATTTTTCGCCCTTTGAATAGTGACCGGTCATCGACGACTTCCCGTAGAAGCGGGAGTCGAGATAGGAATAGGAAACGCCGGTGACGACAAGCGTTTTGTTCTCGGTTATCTGGAATTCGAGCTTGTAATTCTCACCTGATTCGGTGACAAACGTGCCCTTCCAGATGCCCGTCAGATCCTGGGCATTGACGCCTGAAACCCCCAGCAGGAGCAGCAAAAGGAAACCAATTCGAAACGCCGGTTCTCTCATTCGCCCGAAATTATAGATTAAGTAAAGCCGCAACCGGCCGACTGTAGAAAGAGTTTGTTAATTTTGCGGCTCTTTATGAGCGATCAAATTCACATTACACTTCCCGACGGTGCCCGCCGGGAATACCCGAAAGGAACATCAGCACTCGAGATCGCCAGGTCCATTTCCGAAGGACTGGCCCGCAAGGTTTTGGCAGCCGACATCAACGGTGAGGTCTGGGACGCAACGCGCCCGATCGAGCAGGACGCGGCACTGAAGCTTTTGACCTGGGATGACACGGGG
>JAQBNP010000142.1 GCA_028288515.1 Flaviaestuariibacter sp.
GGGGATGGGCTGCTATTCTTTCAAGCGTTTTTCATGGGTTTTCGGATTGGCTCACACCGAAGGATGATCGAAGGATCAACGAAGGATCACCGAAGGATCACCGAAGGATGACCGAAGCATGACCGAAGGGTGTCCGAAGCAGGTATGTGTGTGGTATGAGTCTGGTATGAGTTATCTATGAGTAAACTACGACTGAAATACGAATGCACTACGAGTGAACTACGAATGGTGAGTGGTGAGTGGTGAGTGGTCAGTGGTGAGTCGGCCGTTTACGATGGGGAAGTTGAACAGCAGTTAAACGCAAAGAGCGCAGGGAGGCAAAGGAGGCGCAAAGGAAATTGCTTTGTGCTCCTTTGCGCTCTTCGTGGCTTCGTGGTTCAAACAGCACGCTTCGGGTCCCTGCAGGATGACAGCCTGCGTAACGCAGGGGTTCCCTCGCGGGGCGCTCGGGATGACGGTCCGGAGGGCGTTTAGGGTGGCGGGAGGTCGAGCAGCTATCAAACGCAAAGGGCGCAGGGAGGCAAAGGAGGCGCAAAGGAAATTGCTTTGTGCTCCTTTGCGCTCTTCGTGGCTTCCTGGTTCAAAATCACACCTTCTTTTCGTCCGCCACTCCCAGCATCATCTGCAGCGCGCCCGGCTCGATGACCGCTTCGACATCGCGGGTTTTGCCACGGTACTCGCCATCGACCTGGAAATAAGCCCTCTTGCGGGTCGTCAGCCTTGCTTTTTTTGTTTTGAACACCTCGATCTTCTTCGGGTCGAATGACCGGTTGGTGAGGAGCGCCTTACCGATCTCGACGAGGTTGAGCTTCCGGATGACAACCACTTCGAAGGCGCCGTCGGATACGTCGCCGTCCGGATTGATATTGGCGCCGGTGCCGTATTTGCGGGCATTCGCCAGCACCACCATATAGGCCTTGCGTCGCTCCGTGCCGCTGTCGGTCTCGATCGTCACCTCCAGCTTTTGCTTTTCGTACAGGACGCGGAAAACCGCGCGTCCGTAGCCCCACATGCCGCGCCCCTTCGACCCTTCAAAGTATTTGACAAGCATCGCGTTGAGCCCGATATCGGCCAGGTGGATGCAGCTCTCCTCGCGATTGATGCGGATCATGTCCACAGCCCGCGCCTGTCCGTTCACGGCAACTTCCAGCGCAGCGGTCACATCGAGGGGGATGCCCAGCTCGCGCGCCATGCCGTTTGCCGACCCCGCCGGGATGATGGCGAGGGGCGTTCCCGTGCCATTGACGATCTCGGCAACGAGCTTGACAGTGCCATCGCCACCAACCGCCACGACACGATCGGGCTTCACGCTTTCGATATGGTGCCGAACCGAGCTTTCATCGGCATCGCCGCTGAGCAGGAAAAACTCCATGCGGTGGGGGGAGCTCTGGAAATAGTCGCGTATCCGCACCTCCCAATCGGTCTTTTCCTTGCCGCCGGAAACGGGATTGATGATGAACAGGAGAACAAGCTGGCCTTCTTTCTGCATATACCGGGTTAAAAGTGGTCTCTTCCAATGGCTGTAACGACACTTGAACGAACAAAGCAAAGCATCCGCTCCAGGCTCTATCGGTTTTTCGGCATTACCCGCGAAACCGTAATAAAAGTGTACCACGGCTATGGGCACGCGGATCAGCTTGTTATCTACGGCCAGGTTTTACGGCAGAGCCCGCTGCCGCGGCGGCATTATTCCAAAAGCATCCTCAACAACACCTGGGCACTGCTCCGCCTCTTCATGGTGAGGCCTTACCCCAATGCGAGCCTGCGCACCAGCTGGCAGGGGCAATCAATGACAACGAAGGCGGACAAGGACGGATTCTTTAAATTCGAATGGAAGGACGAGCCACCGCTCGAGCAGGGTTGGCACGAGATGTCCGTTGAGATGCTGAGCTCCGACGGCGCCGTGCTTCGTGAAGGGAAAGGGCAGCTCTACATTCCCTACAGCACGCAGTACGGCTTTATCTCCGACGTGGACGATACCTTCCTCATCTCCCATTCCGCCAACCTCCGCAAGCGGCTCTTCGTGCTGTTCACGCAAAATGCCCGCAGCCGGAAGCCCTTCGAAGGCGTTGTGAAGCACTACCAGGCGCTGGCGCTGGGCAATACAACGGCCGATGCGCCCAACCCCTTCTTCTACGTCAGCAGCTCGGAATGGAACCTGTACGATTACCTGCTGGAATTTGTGCGCGTCAACGAGTTGCCACCCGGGGTTTTCCTTCTCAATGTGCTCAAGCGCTTCAACGAGTTGTTCAAGACCGGGCAGAACAACCACGAGGGTAAGTTCACGCGCATTGTGCGCATCATCCAGAATTACCCGAAGCAGCGCTTCGTCCTCCTGGGCGATTCATCCCAGCACGACCCATTTATCTACGAGTCGGTCGTGAAGCATTTTCCAAAGCAGATCCATGCGGTTTACATCCGCGACGTCTACAAGCGCAACAAGGAAAAAGTGCTGCAGGTGCTGGCCGGCATCGAAGCGGCGGGGGTGCCGGTGTGCTTCTTTACGCACAGCAGCGAGGCGATGCTGCATTCGGCAAAGCTGGGCCTGATCGAGCCTGCCGCAGGTTTGTTATAGTAGCGATATATGGGTTGGATATGAGTTGGGTATGCGTGCAGTACGCTTCTGGTATGGGTGTGATATGCTTATGATATGCTTATGATATGCGTATGATATGGGTACAATATGAGTACAATATGGGTTGCATATGGGTTGCATATGCGTACAATATGGGTTGGATATGGAGAATATATGGAAGATATATGGAGAACATATGGAAGATATATGGAAGAAACAGCCGGAAACGCTAAGGGCGCCGAGGGGCAAGGAGGCGCAAAGGGAGTCTGCTTTGTGCCCCTTCGCGCGCTTCGTGGCTTCGTGGTTCAGATTCTTTCAAACGGCGTGTTTCGGGTCCCTGCGGGATGACAGCCGGCGGAAATGAAGACTCTCCAAAAATCCGCAATCTGCAATCCGCAATTCCGCTTTGCTCTTTGCCTCGGTCGCCCCATTCCGGTCCCTTGCTGGCATGCGATTTTATGTATTCCATCATCCTTTAATCCCTCATTATGGAAAAAAATCTGCAGAGCGAAGAAGCGTTGAAGAAATTCAGGAAGCTGGTCGAAGAGATCCGGACATGCATGTTCATCACGAATAATGAAAGTGAGAACGACCATACCCGGCCTATGTCAACCATCGAGGTGCAGGACGACGGCACGCTGTGGTTCTTTACCGATATCCGGTCCATCAAGGTGGAGGAAGTGGCCGTTCAGCGCCAGGTTCACCTGACCTATGCCCACCCTGGCAAGGAAAGCTATCTCGATGTTCGGGGCACCGCTTCCATTGTTACGGACCGCCAGCAGATCAAGGATAAATGGTCGCCCTTCGTCAAGGCTTGGTTTCCCAACGGCCCCGAGGATCCAAACGTGGCCCTGCTCAAGGTACAGCCGCAGAGCTGCTATTATTGGGACAGCGAAACAGGCAAGATGGTCCAGTTCGTGAAGATCGCCATCGGCGCGATCACCGGCAGCCCAAAAGTGGCGTCCGGCGCGGAAGGCAAGCTCAGTCTCTAGTAAAGCAGACAGATAGTGAAAAGTCGTGCCGGTTCAACTGGCACGACTTTTCCGTTTTCTACGCTATGGTGAAAGATGATCTCATACCCGGCCAGGACGGTGGCGCGCAGAGCAATACCGAAGCCTCGAAGACCTTTGAGAACGTGGCAAAGGCACAGGAGTTTTTTAAGGACGTGTGCGGCCGCCTGCGGCATGTCAACAGGTGGCACGACATCGCCGGGGCCTTGTCGGCGGAATTCCAGCTGACCGATGCGGATGGACAGCCGGTTGACCGGCCCGTTGAAAAAGGAGACTATTTCCGCATCGACATTCCGGGTCCGGGCACGCGGGCCGGCGATGGGTACGACTGGGTGCAGGTTGAGTCGGTCGACGAGGTGGCTGATGAGGAAGAGGAGGCTCTGTCCATCCGGGTCAGGCCTGCACCGGCGCCTGTCAACCCCAATCCCGACGTCGCCCATTTCTTTTCTCCCGAAGCCACCTCCTGCTTCCAGGTGCGTCGACAAGGGAATCACGTGATCGCCGCCGTCTATGGCCGCAACGAAAAGCCGAACACCGATGCCGGAAAGCTCGTGGATAAGGCGCGCAATGTGGCCGTTGCAACCGGCGCGATCACGGGAGCCGCCAAGCTGCAATGGAAGAGCCTGGTGGAAGGGATGATTGGGAACAGGGGATCATGAATATCGAATAACGAATGTCGAAATGAAGGGGGAGCAAAGGAATAATCAATGATCTATGTTCAATGTTCAATATTCGACGGTTGCCGGACCCTGCAGAATCACCCGGCTGTTCTCCCTGATCATTGATCGTTGATCATCGATTATTGAACATTTCCCCTGCCTTTCCTTTCGACATTCGTTATTCGACATTCGTTATTCGTTATTCTTACGAATGCGCCTGCAGAACGCCAACCTGCCGTCCCTGGGTGGTGAGGATGGTTCCGCGCGCATCCACGAGAAGCTGCGTTTCGTTGTCAGTGATCGCGTACGGGTAGTTGCGGCTGTTGAGACGGGCAAGCCGGCCGATCGTGACCAGGCCGCGGCTGGTGACCTTCACAAGCTGCATCTGGTCGGTTACATAATAGGCGCTCGAGGGGTCTGCATGGAACCGCACGTCGCCGATGATCGACCGCTCGCTGATGCCTGCGCGGCTATTGGCACTTGCGCGTGCCGTCGGGTAGGAACCAGAATTTCGGCGCGCCGGCGCGCTTGTGACCACGGGGGCCTGCGGCTTCAGATCCGGAACCTGTGCCACGTAGCGGCCATTTGACTGGTCGTCTGCATTTTGCCAGCCGCGGGCAATGGATGCCAGGCGATCGTACTGGGCGGGATGCGTGGCTGAGGCCGTCTGGCCGGCGAGGATCCGCATCGCGGCCTGGGCGTCGGCGAGAGAGGCGCCCATCTTCCGCAGCACGAATCCGGAAAACTCGTCGGCTTCCAGCTCAACAGCCGGCTGGCTGCCGGTGCCTGTTACGGTGTGGCCATTGAGATGATGACCGATCTCGTGGGCCAGCACACTGACGGCTGCCCACTTGTTCCCGGTTCGACGCACGAGGTCGTTAATGAACGTCGGGTTGTAGAGGAGGTAGCGCTTGCCGCTGTACACGACCGCCGCCGCGTTCGGCACGCTCGACGAAGCCATCAGCTCGAAGGAAGGCTTCAGTCCCACCGTTGCGATGATCTCCTGCACATATGTCGTCGCAACCGACGTGGCCGAGCTGGCAACGGGGGCGTTGCGGTTCGGCTGCCAGGAGGTGGTGGCATCGTGCTGCCCGATCCTGATATTGGCCTGGGCAAAGCCGGTGGTCAGAAGGAGGGCGGAGAGAAAGGAAAGTATCGTTTTTTTCATGGTGTTTGATTGGATTGTGTTCCGCAGCACAGGTGCGAAACCCGTACCGGAATGGGGTGGTAACGGGCAGATTAACAGGGGGTTAGGGTAATTAATGTTAATGGGGAGGGAGGGAGTGGTGAGTGGTGAATAGTGAATAGTGAATAGTGAATGGTGAATGGTGAATGGTGAATGAGGTCGTTTTGGAGGGGTCAACCCGGGCGCCTCGCGAGGGAGCCCTGCACACCCAGGCTGTCATCCCGTAGGAACTCGAAACGGGAGCGTGAAGACAATTTGGGGCACTACCAAGGCGCCTTGCGTGAATGGCTGTTCACAATCTAAAATCGTCAATCGAAAATCTAAAATGCCTTCTC
>JAQBNP010000167.1 GCA_028288515.1 Flaviaestuariibacter sp.
ATCGTGAATACTGAATCGTGAATAGTTAACAGGACCGAAGAAGGCAAAGCTATTTACGTGGACGGGCTCAGGATTACACAGGGTTCAATAGTCGCATCAATGCCTCCCGACCAGCGGTCCGTAGGTCTACGGGAGCGGCGCCGGTGGACTTTGAAAGCTTGGCGCCATCGTCATCTTTCAGAAGGGGGTGGTGCACGAATGTCGCGGCAGCGAATGCGTCGAGGCTGAGCAGGCGTGCGATATAGAGCTGCACAAGCGTAGAGGGCCAAAGGTCCTGCCCCCGTACCACGAGATCGACCCCGAAGTAAACATCATCTGCGATCGACGAGAGCTGGTAGGACGGCATTCCATCTTTTTTGCGCACCACAACATCGTGCATATCAACCGGCAGGCGTTCGACCGAGACCGTCCCGTCGAGTTGGCGCACCTCCAGCACAAGGTCCGTATCTGTATTGAGGCGCCAGGATGCACCCACCGTGTCCAGTGGGAGATCCCGGTGGCGGCAGCGACCCGAATAGGTTCCATCCGCGCTCTCCCGCAATACATCGGCGCGCGAGCAGGTGCAGGCATACACATGGTTACCCGCGCGAAGCGCGTCGAGGTACCTGGAATAGAGGTGAGCCCGGTGTCGTTGCGACCACCGCGCATCCAGGTCGGCAGCGTCGCGCGGGCCTTCGTCGCAGTGGACATTTATGGCCGCAAGGGTGTCGAAAATATGCTGCACATAAGCAGGCCGCACACGCGCCGTATCGCCATCGTCAATCCGCAGCAGGATGCGGGCACCTGTCTGCCGCGCCAACCGTTCGGTCAGGAGAAACGAAAGCACATTGCCGGCATGGAGATAACCGCTTGGCGTCGGCGCCAGACGCGTCTTTGCAAACCGGGCAACCGGAGTCGGTGTCAGTCCTTCCATTTCTTCCAGTAATAGCGGACAAGCCAGGCGAGGCTGAGCGCAAACACAAAATAGAAGGCAATATTGTACCAGCGCCAAGGGCCGTCAACGATCGCAAACCCGAAGAAGAGGCCGAGGGTGGACATGAACAGCATCCAGAAAATACCGGTGAAAAACGAGGAGAGGATCTTTTTGAAATAACGGGTGGTCTGCGGGTCGGGACCGGCATTGCCATACTCATAATCTTCCTGTGTGTACTTCGGCTTATCAGGGGCGTCCATTTCGTAAAGCTAGTGCGGAACTGGATGCCATTCCCGTTTCTTGCAGCGATGCGGAATGCCATGAGCAGACGAAGACTGTGTGGCAACGATGCTTCTCACAGGTCAGCTCGTATACCTTGTCTTCTCTTGCCAACTAAAAGCGTTAACTACCTATTTTGTTCAAACCGTTTTCGCATCGATGATCAGGTGGCGCGCGACGCCCCAGATCTCACATTGCGTGAATTCGTTGATGTCGACAGGCTTGTGCTTGGGGTTGTTGGAGTCGGGGCAGAGGCGCCTTTGAGTGCCGCGGATCTCGAGTCGCTTGAGCGTGAACTCACCGTCTACCACCGCCAGCACGATCGATCCGTTGCAGGGCGTGATGGAGCGGTCGATCATGACGAGAGCGCCAGGCGGTACGTAGGCGCGATCCATCGAGTCACCGGTGACGCGGATATAAAAGGTGGCTGCCGGCTTATCGATCAGGAGCTCGTTCAGATCGATCTCGCGCTCGAAATAATCTCCCGACGGCGCGGGAAGTCCCGCCTGAATACCGGTAAACAGGGGAAGCGTAAAGAGGTGCTTCAGGTTGGATGCGATCGTGTTCGTTTCTGCGCTCATCTGTCAGGATTATAAGGTCAAACCTAGCTAAAAAAGTTAGCAAAGCAGGTGCCGATCCTTTTCCCGGGAGAATTCACGCGAGCGGAAAGTGGCGCTAGTGGCTTCGCTTCGAGGCATTTACAAATCTTATTCACATTCGAACGCGATCACAACCTGCAGCGAGCAATTGCCGATGGCCGTTTCAGTGCAACACCCCGAACCCACTGACCGGTCAAAAATGAAGCGAATAGAAACGCGGTTGTTCTGCGCGGGTACGATTCGTGCGAACGAAACGGGGAGAGGAGAAGATCCAACTGGTGCTGCGACGATTCCACCATGTCAAAAAAAGCAATCCACCAACCTTGATTGGCTGGTCGGCATTTGCGATCCTGGCCTCGTTCACAAACGTTTGTGATTTCTTTTCGGCCCATACGAATTAATAGGTGTACATTCACCGAGACAATTTGAGCCTCGCATCGGTATTTATTAATTAGTCTGCTTCTGCATCTTAGTTATTTCTTACTCCTCGCTATCCTCAGATAATTTATCATCTACTTATTTATTAGAAATGAACATTTACATTTCAAACTTAAGCTTCAACGTACAAGATGAAGACTTAAGAGAGTTTTTTGCACCGTACGGCGAAGTGACTTCTGCCAAGATCATCAATGACCGCGAAACAGGCCGCTCACGTGGTTTCGGTTTCGTAGAAATGAGCGATGAAGCCGCTTCTCAGAAAGCGATCTCCGAGCTTAACGAAGCGACCATTGAAGGCAGAACGATCAAGGTTATGGAAGCCAAGCCGAAAGAGGACAAGCCGGCCCGAAGCTTCAATAACGGCAGCAGCTACAACAACACCAGGTATTAATCTGGTTACATCATAAAAGCCCCGGTTATCCGGGGTTTTTTTTCGCCCACTTCCACTATTTAAATTCAAAGCATGACTAATTTTTCAAAGCAGATCCTCGTTGGCAAGGAAAGCCGCCTGTTCGTCTTCACCCGCATGGAGAATGTCAACGGTGTTAAGTTCTTCATCACCTCACAGGATGAAGCCAATAAGCCCATTGCCTTCAGCCTCACCCGCGGCAAGGAGAATACATGGAAGCTCATGGCCGGATCCCTCCGGTGGTTATACGGGATCGAAGAACAGCTTGCCGATGCCATCCGCGATACGCAGCTGAACTAACGCAGCTGTCGCAGCCAGAAGCCGGAGAGAAGCAAACAGCGAAGGCATGGAGAGCGCCATTGAGCGTTTCTTTGCCGTCGCCTTTGGTTCTCCTGGACGAAAGCCTTTTCCTTTTCAATACGTTAGGCGCTGGTTTCGCCGACAGCCTGGAAGGCCGTGCGAATAACCGTACCTTTCGATAAATCAAGCCATGAATAAGAGTGGACCCGTGATCGTGATCGAAGACGATGTCGATGACCAGGAACTAATCAGGGAGGTCTTCCAAAATGGCCGCTACCCCAATGAGCTCCTGTTTTTTGGCGACGGGCAGGCAGCGCTTGATTTTCTCAACTCCACAGACGTCGTTCCGTTCCTGATCCTCTCCGATATCAACATGCCAAAGCTTGACGGGTTTGCGCTGCGGAACAAGATCCGGGTCGATGAAAAGCTGCAGACCAGATGCATCCCCTACCTGTTTTTTTCCACGGCCGCCAGCCAGGCCGCTGTCATTCAAGCTTACAGCGCTTCGGTGCAGGGATTTTTCGTCAAGAAGAATACGATATCCGCGCTTGAAGAAACCATCCGCGTGATCATGGACTACTGGCTCCTTTGCTCAGCGCCCAATAATTATATTTCATAGGAACCGGTTATTTCACGGCCGCTTCCTTCACGAATTTTTCCAGCAGTGCATAATATTTGTCGCGCCAGTGATCGCGCTGGCTGATGGCCTCCTCGATGCTCTTTGGCATCTCGTAGGGCGCCTGGCTTTCCTCGACCCCCCACTTCTTCATTTCGGGTAGATCATCCGAGAAATCGTGCTTCAATACCGACCCGTATTGGGCCAGCTTCTCGAGCGAAAGATCGCGCTGCGCACAATGATGATAATACGTGCTGCGCGCAATACCCATCCGCTTTACCATTTGCGAAATATTGATCCCGCTGGCCTGAACGGCCGCCTCCAGCAACGCTCCCCTGTGTGTATGTTTTCCTTTGGTCGCCAAGAAAGTAAAGAAAGCGCGGCCGCTGTACAAATAATTGTACAAAAAGTCGGCAATATAGTCCAAAAGGTGTACATTCAGTGTGCAGAAAGCGTCGGGAAGCCTGTCCAACCCAGGCCAGCCTCCTGATCGGCTGCGTGGAATCCACCCTGCCTTCATTGCTTCCCCTCAAACGCTTCTGTGTGTGGATGCAGCAATCGTTCGGCAGGCCGGTCAACGTTCGGCCAGGCATGGACAGCTGCGGCGTCGGCCTCAGTATTGAAATGGTTCCGATTGCTCTTGTTGATTTGTTCGGCGACCTGTCCGCCCTATGCCCACGTTGAATTGTTTTGACTCCTCAATCTTCGAATATGAAACAAGTCCTGACCGTGTTGGCAATCTTCTTTTTCGTCCCCGCTCATGCACAGGCAGATCCGTTACGCGTCGGCGATCGCGTGCCGCAATCCGTTCTGTCACCCGTGGCACATGCCACTGCAGGAAAAGCCGTCATCATCGACTTCTGGGGCACGTATTGTGCGCCCTGTATCAAAAGCATGCCGATGCTCGATTCGATGCAGGAGCTTCTCGACCCATGGCTGAAGATCGTTCTCGTGACACAGTACACTGACTTCGAAACACCCGCCCGGGTGGCTGCCGCGCTTGCCGCTAACGGCCGCGGGGACGGTCGCCCCTTTCATTTCTTCGTGCTCAAAGGAGACACAACGCTGGCCATGCATTTCCCCCATGCGGCGATCCCCTACTATTCCTGGATCGACAGCGACGGGGTTCTGAGTCACCTGACATGCCCGGGCGAAATGACAAGCCGCAACATCATGCGCTTCTTACGAGGCGAGCCGTTTAAGGTCGACGATTTTCCGGCAGATATGAGCGAAACGAACTGGAACCAGATCATTTTCAGCGATCGTGATTCGGCAACCCGCCCTGGCGCTCAACCAGCACCTTCGAAGCGAAAGAAAAAAGGGACGCGTGCGCCCACGGAACAGGGCAGGAGCGCTCCGGCACGGAAGCAATAGGAGAAGGCCGACGCACCCTGGCAGAAGCTAGCGGCGCGATGTCCTGGCAATTCGTTTTCCCCCTGCGAATTTTTGCGTGTTCCTCAAACCCAAAAACATTCTATGAACGACCTTATGACCCGTTCCCTGTCGACTCATGCTCAGTCCGCAGGTTTCCCGTACGCTAGCCCAGAGGACACCGACAGGTCCAGTGCGCTGGTCGCGACCGTGGCGCGTTACGCAGCCCTGCTTGATGCGAACGGCACCATCAACCAATATTGCAATAAGGCGGTTGGCGAGGCAAGCGCCGATAATTACGATCTGTCTTCCGCCGGTTGGGCGTCGTTGTTTCTCCAGGGCGATCGCAACATATATACATGGGGAAACGAGATCACAAACCGGCGTTCCTCGAACGAGTGCAGCAACCTGTACCGCGTTGTGGCCCGCGCCAACACAGTGTTGCAGGCGTTGGAAACACTCGACCGCGCGCCGGCAAATGCGCGCAGCTGGGACGCGCTGAAGGGTTCGGCGCTATTCTGGCGGGCAGACGCATTTCACAATCTGCTGCGCAACCATGCCCTCGCATACCACGGCGCCACGGCACCGCGCATTCCCGGCATCCCGCTTCCGCTGCTTCCTGCACACGCCCGTTTGAGATCGCCCGCGACACTTCATGATTCCTACTGCCAGGTGATCGCCGATCTGCAAGCGGCCATTCCACTTCTGCCCGCGATCCCCCTCAACAAGCTGAAACCGGCGCGCAGTGCGGGTCACGCCCTGCTCGGCAGGGTTTGGCTTTCGATGGGAGCCTTTGCCGAAGCCGAGCGATCGATCGATTCCGCGCTCGGGGTTTCTGATGAACTGATGGATTACCACGAGATGAACCCCGCGGCCGCTTTGCCTTTCAGGGCATTCAATACCGAAACGATCTACCATGCGCACGGCGGCAACGCCCTTCTCTCCATCGGCCGCGCGCGAATTGACCCGAAGCTTTACGCGATGTACGACAGGCACGACCTTCGAAAGAGGCTGTTCTTCAAACAGAACGAAGATGGCACCCAGGCTTTTAAAGGCCATTACTCGGGCATCGAATCAGTTTTGTTCGTGGGGATCGCGACGGATGAATTGTACCTGGCGAAGGCCGAGTGCCGTGCCCGCGCCGGTGATGCGCCATCCGCGATGCGCACCCTGAATGCCTTGCTGGTGAAGCGCTGGAGGAGGGGCTGGTTCCGGCCACTGGCGGCATCCACGGCCGCGCACGCACTGACGGTTGTCCTGCAGGAAAGGCGCAAGCAGCTCCTGTTCCGCGACCTGCGCTGGATGGATATCAAGAGACTCAACCGCGAGGGTGCGGGTATTGGCATTCAGCGGGTCCTCAATGAACGGACATTTGTGTTGCCGCCCAATGACCCACGCTTTGCCTTACCACTTCGGCATGGCACCGAAGACGTCAGCCACGAAGAAAAAAAGACCCCATGAAGCGCGGCACCCTGAGCGATTGACGACCCGCTCACGATTCACCATTCCCGATCTCAGCACTCACGATTCATGGAGCAGATTGGTAGTGCAACCGTAGTCCATTCGTAGTGCATTC
>JAQBNP010000179.1 GCA_028288515.1 Flaviaestuariibacter sp.
GGCACTCGTACCGGACTCGTATGGCACAGGTAGAAGAAAGGTAGACGACACGGGTGGCATTCATACGGCAGTCGTGTGGCACTCGTATCCGAAACGTACTTCTTCTCTCACTTCGTGCTCCTTTGCGCTCTTTGTGCCTTCGTGGTTCAAGCTCTCGTGCAGGGGTTCCCGCACGGGGCGCCTCCAGAACGACCACATTTACTATTCACTATTCACGATTCACTCCCTCACGACTCCCCCCTCCACCATCCGCTCACCCATTCTCCATCGGCAACCGTCCTTGTCTCGCCGGGGCGCGGCAACAGCAGCGGGATGTCGTTTGCTTTGGCGAGTGCAACAATGGATTCAACGGGTTGTGTCCAGGCATGAAGAGCGAGGTTGAACGTGCCCCAGTGAATCGGCATGAGCAGGCCGCTGCCGATGTCCTTCCAGGCATTTACCGCCCCCTCAGGGCCCATATGGATCGTGCTCCACTCCGGGTCGTACGCGCCGATCTCGAGCATCGTGAGGTCGAACGGACCGAGAGCTTCGCCGATGGCGCCGAAACCGTCATAATAGCCGGAGTCGGCACCGAAGTATACGTTGTGACGCGGCCCGCGAATGGCGAACGATCCCCAGAGGGTCGTGAACCGGTCGGTCAGCGACCGACCCGAGAAATGCCGTGCCGGGGCAGCGGTGACCGTGAAGCCGTCGATCCTGCTCGTCGCTTCCCACCAGTCCAGTTCCGCCACCTGCGCAGCCGGGACACCCCACCTGGTAAGGCGCTTGCCGACACCGCGCATCGTGATGACCGGGATTTTTTTCTGGAGGCAGAGAAACAGGACGGACTCCTTGTCGAGGTGGTCGAAGTGATCATGCGACAGAAGGAGACAGTCGACCGGCGGAAGATCGGCGAGCGGCAGCGGGTTTTGAAAGAAGCGCCTGGGCCCCGCGAAGGATACAGGTGACGCGCGCTCGCACCAAAGCGGATCTGTGAGAAAGCGGCGGCCATCGACCTCGAGGAGCGATCCTGAATGGCCGAGCCATGTCACCCGAAGGGTATCGGGTGGCAGGTTGTTCAGGACCTCCAGGTCCACGGAGAACGGTCCGGGTGACGTAGCAGGCACGCGGCCTTCATGTCGCTTCATGTATTTGCCAAGCACGCGGAAGAAGGCTCCCTTCTTCATGACCTCCGTGGGCACCGGGTTGTGGTAGTGGCGGCCATCGAAGCCGGAAGTTGCGAATCGTGGTGGTTGCTGGTTTGCCATTGTCGGGAAGGCTACGCAAGTGCGCGGCGGAACAAAGGAAAGACAAACAGGGGTCTTCCCGCTCTCTTTTGCCAGATCGGTCATTTGGTTCGACAGCGCCAAATAACCTCCCACTCTGGCAAGTGAAAACTGAATAGTGAACAGCGAGCGTTCGCTTCCCGATTCCTTCGATCTTCGATAGTCGGAACCCGATCTTCTTTATTCTCCTCCGATCTTCGCACCGAAACCCGACCCCATGGTACGCCTGCCTTCGCTGCTCGATAATGATTTTTACAAGTTCACCATGCAGCAGTGCGTTGTGCGGCAGTTTCCGCGGGCGCGGGCACGGTACCAGTTCATCAACCGAGGCGAACACCGCTTCCCGGAGGGCTTTGCAGAGGCCTTGCGCGCTTCGGTAGAGCAGATGGGCTCCCTGAAGCTGACAGCTGCCGAAAAGCATTTTCTTGCCGACACCTGCCCCTACCTCGACCCCGTCTACCTTGATTTCCTCCAGGGCTATTGCTACGATCCCGGCGAGGTCACGGTGGTGCAGGACGGCGCCGACCTGTCCGTAACCGTTGAAGGCTGGTGGTACCGCACCATCCTGTGGGAGGTTCCGCTGCTGTGCCTCATCTCCGAGAACTTCTATTTGCTCCGCGGCGGCCAGCGACTGGACGATGCCGGGGTGGTCCAACGAACGAAGGAAAAGATCGAAGCCTACAATAAGCTCGGCGTCACCATTGCGGAATTCGGTACGCGCCGCCGCCACTCGTATGATGTCCACCGCCTTGTTGTGGAAACGCTGAAGCAGCACGGCGGTGCCTCTTTCGTCGGAACGAGCAACGTGCACCTCGCCATGCAGTTCCGTACGCGCCCGATCGGCACGCATGCGCACGAATGGTTCATGTTTCACGCGGCCCGCTATGGCTTCAAGATGGCCAACCAGCTTGCCCTCGCCCACTGGGTGGACGTGTTTCGCGGCGACCTTGGCATCGCGCTCTCAGACACGTTCACAACGAATGAATTCTTTGCCGTCTTCGATAAGAAATACGCCAAGCTGTTCGACGGCGTGCGCCATGACAGCGGCGACCCCTTGCTCTTCGCGCAAAAAACGATCGACCATTACACGAAGCTGGGCATCAATCCTCTCTCGAAAACGATCACCTTTTCCGATGCGCTGAATTATGAAAAGGTGGCGCGCATCGCGGACTTCTGCCGGGGCCGGATCGGGTTCTCCTTCGGCATCGGCACGAACTTTACCAACGACGTCGGGCTGACCCCCATGAATATCGTGATCAAAATGGCCGAAGCCCTCCCCGAAGGAGAGTCATGGACGCCGGTCGTAAAGCTGTCCGACGAGCCCGGCAAGCATTCCGGCGACCCCGACATGATCGCGCTGGCAAAGAAGGTGCTCCGCATCGGGCACGACTAAAGATTGCGAAGACGAATGGACAGCGTCACCGTTGTCCTGTCGGCCACGGAAAAACGGTTGCCTGCAAACGTTGGTGCCGCGGCAAAGGGCAGGTTGTTGCGAGACGCGCCATAGCCTTCTTTCGGTATCCCGAAAAAATTCTTGTCCATCCGGTTGTTATTATTCTCGTCGTGAATGACGAAGACGGCGTATGTGCCCGGCGTGATGCCCTCGAACACGGCCTCGGTTGCCGTTGCGGGAATGACCCGGCACTGCAATGCCCGGCTTGCTTTGAAATCCTCAGCGGTGTTGAACAGGCATACGCGGCTCACGCCCCGGCCGTTGCGAAGGTTGGAAAGGCGGGCAACGATACGACCCTGCGCACTGGCGTGACCGGCAAGTGCGAGTGTGATCAACAGGCAGAGAAAGGTTGTCCGCATACGCAAGGTTACGGCAATCGCGCTGTTCATTCCACCTGTTTCCCTTCCACTTGCGGGCGGGCACCAAATTGGGGAGCCGGATCTGTCACCTCGTGTTATTTTTAGCGCATGATCGAGGCACAGGAGATCCGGTTGGGCAATACTCTTCTCTACAAGAACGCGGGCCGTATTGCCACGGTACGCGTCACCCACGCACACCTCGAGGCGCTTGCCGCCGGCGAGTCGGCCTCGTTCTTCCCCGTGGTGCTGAAGCCGGAAGCCTTGGTGGGCGCAGGGTTCATCGAGAACAAGGACTACCCGCTTCTGCCATCGGCGCGGGAATTCCGGCTGGTGCTCCCCGTTATCGGCAAAGAGGACAATGCCATCATGGCCTGGCTCACGTCCGCCGGTGCCTGCTTTGCGCGGGCCACCGTGAACGGCCTGCCGGTCAGCGTGAACGTCCATCACCTGCATGGCCTGCAAAACCTCTTCTTCGCCCTGACGGGCACCGAGATGCCGTTGCGGTAACGCAAAAAAAGAAGCCTTGCTCAGTTTTCGTTGGCACTATTTGCTGCTGGTAAGGGAAACGAATTATTATGGTGATTCCATTTATAGCCGCGATCGCTGTGATCGTGCTGATCATTATGTTCCTGGGCAAGGCCGGAAAGAAAAAATCCGAAGGCAGCGATATGGGCGAGCACGGGGCCATCCGCAGATAGGCCAGGAGACTTCCTTCACGCAACTGAAAACAGCACCGAAGGGATGCTATCACCCCTGTGAAAAACAGCGTGCGGACATCTTCTGCCGCTGTTGGTCCAACACAGAGGGTTTAGCTCCATCAAGGGTGGATTGTGCATTTGAAAATCCGCAATTGTCGCCTCCGTGGCTTGCGTTCTCTGCGTCTCTCCCGTACCTTGCGCCCCATGCTGACTGCCGATTACAACACTGCCTCGCTCCGCAGGATCATCCTTCATTTTGTCGGAAGCAAGAACAATCTCGACCAGCTCGACCTCGCCGGGGACGCGCTCGACATCGACACGCAAACGAAGGACAGCCTCCAGCAATCTCTCCTTGCGAAATTCAAAGGCCTTGCCGAAGCATACTCCTTCCACCATGCGTCCTCTCTTCAGTACAATGAGATGTATAACTACTGCCGCGAAATGTTCTCCGACCCGGATTCGTTTGCGCGCCTGTCGGCCCAGATGGCAAAGCATCTCTACGAAGCATCGACGCATCCGCGCGTGAAGGGCGGCGAATTCTATGTCGCCCTCTTCGACGGGTTGCCGATCGAAAGCCGTATGCACAAGGCGATCGGCCTGTTCAAGACGGAGAACAAATCCCTTTTCATGGAAGCCTCTCACGGCAAAAGCGGCTTCTCCCTCGACATGCGCGAAGGCGTGGAGCCCGGCAAGATCGACAAGGGCTGCCTCATCGTCAACCGCAATGAGGACGCTGGTTTCGACGTCCTTCTCTTCGACAACCAGAACCGCGGCGAGGAAGCCCTGTATTGGAAAGAGACCTTCCTGGGGCTGGCGCCGCAGAAGAACGAGTTTCATCACACCGCTCACTTCCTGACGCTCACCAAGCAGTTCATCACGGAGCAGCTCGACGGGGAAGAAGGGATCACGAAGACGGACCAGGTGGAGCTCCTGAACAAATCGCTCAGCTATTTCCGTGAAAAGGATGCCTTCGACATCGACGAGTTCCAGGCCGAGGTTTTCGGAAGAGAGGACATGATCGACTCCTTCCGCGATTTCGGGTCACGCTATGTTCAGAGTCACGACTATGATATCGCGTCGAGCTTCGACATTTCACCAGATGCGGTGAAGAAGCAGGCACGTGTTTACAAAAGCGTCCTCAAGCTCGACAAGAACTTCCACATTTATATCCATGGACGCACCGACCTGATTGAACGCGGCACCGACACCGACGGCCGCAAGTATTACAAGATCTATTACCAGGAGGAAGCATAGGCACTTAAATCAAAACCAGTATATTTGAAATCCTAAAAAGCTAACACATGGGATTACTCACTCCAAAAGGTAAAAAAGGCGATAAGAAAGCGGGCACGGCCGCGCCGAAAAGTGGCGGCGCCAATTCCAAATTTCTCAATAAGAATATCAAATCCTCCGGCTTCGGAAAGAAAACAATGCCCGGCAGTGCCAACCGCGGCAGTTAGCCTTTAACAGTAGGGATTGTTATAACACCCTGCGGCTGAGCCGCGTTTCAAATGGAATAAAACTATATTTACTCAGAACGGTTTTGGAACAGCAGCCACACCGCGAGTTCCACCACTGCCCGGAGCCCGGCAAATACGGCTGGTATCCGATTTGCAGCAGAACCATTGATTTTAGAATTTAGATCTTGAGCATTTATGGCAAAAGTTACCTTCAACAACCGCAATAATCTTTTCTTTCAATCGCTGAAAAAAAGCGTGGACGCCTATTTTCAGGAGACCGGCAGGAAGAAGACCGGCGACTGGAGACTGTATTCAAAGGCCCTCGTCCTCATTCCCCTTTCCCTCACGTGTTACGCCTTCCTGCTGACCACGACAATGCCGGTGTGGCTGAGCCTTGGTCTCTGCGCCATTCTCGGACTTTCCATCGGCAGCATCGGGTTCAACATCATGCATGATGCCTGCCACGGCGCCTACTCCAGCAAGAAATGGGTCAACACGCTGTTCGGCTATACGCTCAACGCGGTTGGCGGCAATACGTTCTTCTGGAAGTTGAAGCATAACATCCTCCACCACACGTACACAAATATCCACGGCGTCGATGACGATATCGCGCAGAGCAAGCTGCTCCGCCAAAGCCCGACGCAGGAATGGTGGCCCATCCACCGCTACCAGCACCTGTACCTGACCGCGGCCTACTCGCTGACGATCTTCATGTGGGCCGGTGTCCGTGATTTTGAAAAATATTTCAAGAAGAAAGTTTACAATACCCCGATCTCCCCAATGAGCTGGCAGGATCACGCGATCTTCTGGTTCAGCAAAGCCGCCTATGCCTTCTTTTACGTCGTACTGCCCATCATGTGCGTGGGCTGGCAGGCATGGCTGATCGGCTACCTGACCATGGGCATCGTCGTCGGCATCGTGATCTCTTACGTGTTCCAGCTGGCGCACGCCGTGGAAGGTCCCGAGTTTGACGCTGTTGGTTTGGATGATAAGCAGATCGAAACGGAATGGGCCGTGCACCAGATCAAGACGACTGCCAATTTCGCTCCCGGCAATCGCTTCATCAACTGGTTTGTCGGCGGACTGAACTACCAGGTCGAGCACCATCTTTTCCCGCGCATCTCCCATGTTCACTACCCGGCACTCAGCCAGATCGTTCAGGACAAATGCAAGGAGTTCGGGCTGCCGTATCATTCGTTCCCAACACTGGGCCAGGCAATTGCCTCCCACGTGCGGACGATGAAGCAGCTGGGACAGAAACCGACGATCGCCATGGCAGCAACGGAGCCGGCGCAGATCCTGTCGGAGTCGGCCGCGTAAGAAGGGAGTGACACGGACGTTAGGTCCCGTTCATTGCGGATTGCAGATTTGGTGAGAGGCGAATAAACGCATTACATGTAGCTTTGCCTCTTTGCGTGAACACCTCTCCAAAAACCCGCAATCCTCAAATCCGAAATCCAGCCTACATATTCCGCCTGTACTGACCGCCCACTTCGTAGAGGGCTCTCGTGATCTGCCCGAGTGAGCAATATTTCACGGTTTCCATGAGCTCTTCGAACAGGTTTCCATTCGCGATCGCAACAGACTTCAATCGCTGCAAAGCCTCTCCGCTGCGCGCTTCATTCCGTTTCCAGAATGCCTGCAGGTTCGTGATCTGCTGCTCCTTTTCCTCCGTCGTCGACCGGATGACCTCCGTGGGCAGAACGGTCGGACTTCCGTTCTTGCTCAAAAATGTATTGACCCCAATCAGGGGCAGCTCGCCCGTATGCTTCTGGTGCTCATAAAAAAGGCTTTCTTCCTGGATCTTGTTTCGCTGGTACATCCGCTCCATGGCACCGAGCACGCCGCCACGCTCCGTCAGGCGGTCAAACTCGGCGAGCACGGCATCCTCAACGAGGTCCGTCAGCTCTTCGATCAGGAATGATCCCTGGTTCGGATTCTCGTTCTTGGCCGTGCCCAGCTCGCGGTTGATGATCAGCTGGATGGCCATCGCGCGGCGCACGCTTTCTTCTGTCGGTGTGGTGATCGCCTCATCGTACGCATTGGTGTGAAGCGAGTTGCAGTTATCGTAGATCGCATAGAGAGCCTGCAGGGTCGTGCGGATATCATTGAAGTCGATCTCCTGCGCATGGAGCGACCGGCCCGAGGTCTGGATGTGATATTTAAGCTTCTGGCTCCTGTCATTCCCTTTGTACTTGTACTTCATCGCCTTGGCCCAGATCCGGCGCGCCACCCGGCCGATCACGCTGTACTCAGGGTCCATGCCATTGGAGAAGAAGAAGGAAAGGTTTGGCGCGAAATCGTCGATCTGCATGCCGCGGCTGAGGTAGTACTCAACATACGTGAACCCGTTGGCAAGCGTGAAGGCAAGCTGCGTGATCGGGTTGGCGCCCGCCTCAGCGATGTGGTAGCCGGAGATGGACACGCTGTAGAAATTGCGCACCTTTTTTTCAATGAAATACTCCTGGACATCGCCCATGAGCTTCAGCGCAAATTCAGTCGAGAAGATGCAGGTGTTCTGTGCCTGGTCTTCCTTGAGGATATCGGCCTGTACGGTTCCGCGCACCTGGGAGAGGGCGTGGGCTTTGATGGTTTCGTAGACGTCCACCGGCAGAACGTCGGAGCCGGAAAGGCCCAGCAGTCGCAGCCCGAGGCCGTTGTTGCCACCGGGCAGGTTACCGATCAGGTCGCCTTTGCGTGGCAGCACTTTCTGCCCGTCAACGCCAATATAGAAAGGAAGGCTTTCCAGGTCGTACGTCGCTTCGATGAGTCGATTGACCTCGTCGCGGAGCCCATTCTCAAGAATGTATTTTTCACATTGCTGGTCGATCGCTGCATTCATGAAGAAAGCAAGCAGCATCGGCGCCGGCCCGTTAATGGTCATGGAGACCGACGTCTTCGGGTCGCACAGGTCGAAGCCGCTGTACAGCTTCTTGGCATCATCAACGGTGGCGATGCTCACTCCGGAGTTGCCGACCTTCCCGTAGATATCCGGTCGATGTGCGGGGTCCTCGCCGTAAAGTGTCACCGAATCGAATGCCGTCGAAAGGCGCTTTGCGGGCTGCCCTTCCGATACGTAATGAAAGCGCCTGTTGGTCCGCTCTGGACCGCCCTCGCCCGCGAACATGCGCGTCGGGTCTTCGCCCTGCCGCTTCAGCTCGAACACACCGGCCGTGTAAGGAAATTCGCCCGGCACATTCTCCTGCAGCTGCCAGCGAAGAAGGTCTCCCCAATCTTTGTATTTGGGCAGAACCACTTTCGGAATGCGCGTTCCGCTGAGTGACTTCGCCGTGAGTGGCTGCTTGATCACTTTGTCACGCACCTCGTATTCAAAAAAGTCGGCGCCGTATTTCTGCTGCAGGGCAGGCCACTGGTCGATCAGCTTGCGACATTCCGGGTGCAGGCTTTCCTCGAAGCGCTTCTTCAGGTTTTGCAACTCGGGAATGGATGATACGTCGGACTCCCCGATGATGCCCGTCACCTGGTACAATTTCGTTGCGATGGCAGCCTGCTCGGATACCCAGCTATCGTATTGGCGGTTCGTTTCCGTAATCTCCGAGAGGTAGCGCACGCGTTTCGGCGGGATGACCATCGACTTGCTCGTGGTGTCGGTGGTATGGGCGTGCGATTCGAAGGCACCAAATGAGACGCCGGTCTTGGTTGTCACCGTGCTCATCAGCTTTTCAAAAAGCTCGTTCACGCCGGTATCATTGAATTGCGCCGCGATGGTACCCACGATCGGCAGCTCCTCGTCCTTCGCCGTCCAGAGCTGGTGGTTGCGCTTGTATTGTTTCTTTACGTCGGCGAGCGCGTCCAGAGCGCCGGCCTTGTCAAATTTATTGATGGCGACCACGTCTGCGTAGTCGAGCATATTGATCTTTTCCAGCTGCGAGGCCGCGCCGTATTCCGGCGTCATCACGTAGAGGCTGACATCGCAGTAGTCGAGGATGGACGCGTCGCTTTGCCCCACGCCGGCCGATTCCAAAATGATGAAGTCGAAGCCCGCGGCCCGGCAGATATCGAGCGCGTCCTGCACATGCGCGCTGAGAGCGACCTCGCTGTCGCGTGTGGCCAGGGAGCGCATATAAGCGCGTGGCGAGGAGATGCTGTTCATCCGGATGCGGTCGCCAAGAAGAGCGCCGCCCGTTTTCTTTTTCGAGGGGTCTACGGACACAACGGCGATCGTCTTATCAACAAATGTGTTGAGGTAGCGTCGAACGATCTCGTCTGTCACAGATGATTTCCCCGCACCGCCGGTGCCGGTGATACCGAGAACAGGAATGCGGACATTGGCACCGGAAGGGATGGCAGCTTCGTTCGCGCTCCCTGCCTCCCCTGCCGTGCTGATCCCGTTCTCCGCGTTCGTGATGCGGCGTGCGATGGTGCGCACGTCCTTGACCTCGCCGAGGGTCATGGCGGTTCTGTAAATGCCGTTGCCATTGAGGTTGAAATCGCACTGCCTGATCACATCTTCGATCATCCCTTCCAGGCCCATCTTGCGGCCGTCGTCCGGCGAATAGATGCGCGTGATCCCATAGCTGTGGAGCTCATCGATCTCGGCCGGAAGGATGGTGCCGCCGCCACCGCCGAAGATCTTGATATGGCCGCACCCGTTCTCCTCGAGAAGGTCTTTCATATACTTGAAGAACTCGACGTGGCCGCCCTGGTAAGACGTGATGGCGATGCCTTGGGCATCTTCCTCGATGGCGCATTCGACGATCTCGAGCACGCTCCGGTTATGACCGAGGTGGATGATCTCGGCGCCCTTGCTCTGCAGGATGCGCCGCATGATATTGATGGCCGCATCGTGCCCGTCGAACAAGGAGGCGGCGGTAACGATGCGGATCTTATGCTGGGGTTGATAACTCATATAGCAAAACTCAGGCGGCAAAATTAAGCAAAGGGGGACGAAGCCGAATCCAAATTAACTTTGGACAAAGCACCTGGATGGATTTCGGAAAGCTGCCCGTTTCTGCGCTCGACTCGATCGATCTTTCCCTGCCCGACGACCCGCGTCTCAACGGCGCTGTGCTCACCGGCGTTCGCGCGGACCGGCCCCGTGTCTATACGGGCGGCACGCAATGGGGATTGAAAGAATGGGTCGGAACATTCTACCCCGCCGGCACACGTGAAAGCGGCTTCCTCGATGCCTATATCCGCCAGTACAATTGCGTGGAGCTGAACGCAACGCACTATAAGATCCACCCGCCCGAAACAATGCGCAAGTGGGCTGAGAAGGCAGCAGGCACGGACTTTCGCTTCTGCCCGAAGCTGTTTGCCGACATCAGCCACAAAGGCCTGCTGACGGACCAGCCAGCCCTGCTCGCTGCCTTTATGGAAAGCATTGGCGCTCTCGGCACGCACCTCGGGCCGGTCTTCATGCAGCTGCCCGAGCGGTTTGGTCCCGAGCGGGCGCACGAGCTCTATGCATTCCTCGAAGGACTTTCCTGTCCCAGTTCTTTTTTCGTGGAGCTTCGCCACCCTGCCTGGTTCGCGGAGCCGCACAGGACCGAGGTCTTCCGGCAGTTCCACAGGTTTGGCATCGGCGCCGTCATCACCGATACGGCCGGCCGCCGCGACGCGTGCCACATGCACCTCTCCATACAACGCACATTTGTTCGCTTCGTGGCCAACAGCCTTCACCCCACGGATTATTCCCGGGTAGATGAATGGGCCCAGCGGACCAGGCAATGGATCGACAACGGTCTCGAAGAAATGGTCTTTATCCAGCACATGCGCGATGAAACGTTCGCACCAGGTCTTGCCAGCTATATCGCCGAAACTTTTAACCGCGTCGCAGGCATCAACCTGCACATGCCCGTTCAGCACCGCCCTCCCGAGCTCTTTTAGCCTCATCCGCAGTGAATCGCCGCTAACCAATAAATTTGCTTTATGCAGGCACTGATCGACGCGGTCTCGAACGTATACAGGCAATGGAAAGGGACCGACCCATCCCAGGTGGACATCATCGAACAGTCCGGAAGCGACCGCCGCTATTTCCGCCTGCACGACAAGGCCGGCCAAACTGTGATCGGCACCTATGGGCTGAATGTTCCCGAGAACGAGGCCTTCATTTATTTTGCCGGGCATTTTACGGAGAAGGAGCTACCCGTTCCCCGTGTGCTTGCCGTGAGCGAGGATCGCACGATCTACCTGCAGGAAGACTTCGGCGACATCTCGCTGTTGAACCGTCTGGAGTCCGAAGGCTTTACCGATACCAGCTATGCCCTCTTCCGCGAAAGCCTCCACCAGCTTGCCCGCCTTCAGGTGCAGGGCGATGAAGGCCTCGATTACGACCGTTGCCTGACCAACAAAGAGTTCGGACGGCAGGCGATCATGGCAGACTTTCTCTACTTCAAATATTATTTTCTCGACGCGCTGCGCAAGCCGTACGACAAGCAGCAGCTGATCTATGACTTCGAGGCGCTCAGCAGCTACCTGACGCACACCGAGTACAAGTATTTTCTCTTCCGCGACTTTCAAAGCCGCAACATCCTCGTCACGGGCGAGAGCGATGTGCACTTCATCGATTTCCAGGGAGGCATGAAGGGAGCGCCGCAATATGATGTGGCGAGCGCCATTTGGCAGGCCCGCGCCAACCTTCCAGATGAATGGAAATCAAAGCTGCTGGAAGACTATATGGATTCCTTCGAAAGCTTCACGGGGACGAGCATCGACCGCGACTCATTCCGAAGCCAGTACAATGGATACGTGCTGATCCGCCTGCTGCAGGTGCTCGGCGCATACGGCTTCCGCGGGCTCTTTGAGCGAAAGGCCCAGTTCCTCACGAGCATTCCCGCAGCCCTGCAAAACCTGCGGTGGTTTATCGAGAACAATCACCTCGGCATCTCGGTGCCGGAGTTCAAGCGCGTGCTGAGCGTGTGCGTTGCCGACGACGTCATTGAACGCTTCACGCCGGTGCAGGCGGACGAGTCAACGCCGCTCGTGGTGCGGATCTGCAGCTTTTCGTATAAGAAAGGCATACCGGGCGACAGCAGCGGCAACGGCGGCGGTTTCCTGTTCGACATGCGCGGCATCGACAACCCCGGCCGTCACGATGAATACAAGGAGATCCATGGCCGCGACAGGGCCGTGATCGAATACCTCGAGCGCCAGACGCGCATGCAGGAGTTTTTGAACTCGGTATTCGACCTCGTCGACATTTCGGTTGAAGCCTATATCCAGCGCGGCTTTGCCAATCTCTTTGTTGGGTTCGGCTGCACGGGGGGCCAACACCGCAGCGTCTATGCGGCCGATGCGTTGGCAAGGCATTTGCGCAATAAGTACAAAGTGAAGATCGACCTCTGCCACGTTGTACAGGAAGCAAAGAGCTGGAAGAACCCGATCGAGAAAAAAGAGAGCACATGAAAGCAATGATCTTTGCGGCCGGGTTGGGAACCCGCTTCAAGCCGTGGACCGATACGAACCCCAAAGCGCTGGCGATTGTGAATGGAAAAACCCTGCTGCAACGCGCGGTTGAGTACCTGCAGCAATACGACATCACCGATGTTGTTGTGAACGTCCACCACTTCGCCGACCAGGTCACCGATGCCGTCAACTCCTCTGGCGGGTGGGGCAGCCGCATTACCATCAGCGATGAGCGCGACGCCCTGCTGGACACGGGCGGAGGCCTTTTAAAAGCTGCCGACTACCTGAAGGACGACACCTTCCTGACGCTGAATGTGGACATACTCACCGACCTCAACCTCAAGGCATTCCTGGCCGCCCACCAGCAGGATGGATCGGAGATCACACTCGCCACCACCAGCCGCGAGACATCCCGCTACCTCCTGTTCAACAAATACAACCGGCTTTGCGGCTGGCGCAACGTGAGCACCGGTGAGGAAAAGATCCGGCTCCAGGCAAAAGACTATTTTCAAAAGGCCTACAGCGGCGTAGCCATCTTCGAGCCGAACATCCTCGACTCCATCCGCCTCGAAGGCGCATTTTCCCTGATCGACGTGTACCTTGCCCTGGCGCACGACAACAAGATCTCGAGCTTCGACCACAGCGAAAGCAAGCTGCTCGACGTGGGTAAGCCCGGCAGCGTGGAAACGGCCGAGAGCATGTTTGCCTGAGATGCGTCACTTTAACGAAACGGAAATCCGTTCCGTCAACCAAACGCGTTTATTCGACAAGAATGACCCAACATACCATGATGAAGCAAATCCTGGCCGCCCTGGCGGTCCCTCTCCTGCTGGCTTCCGCCGCCTCGGCGCAATCGGCCTACGACCACCGCGAGACATTCAACCCACAGTTCTACCCCCAAAGCGGAACCGAATTCCGGAGCGCCAGCGGTGAGCCCGGACCGAAGTACTGGCAGAACCGGGCCGACTACAAGATCGCCTGCACGCTGGATACGGTTGCCCACAAGGTGAGTGGCACTGTCGAGATCAGCTACACCAACAACAGTCCCGACAACCTATCATTCCTCTGGCTTCAGCTTGACCAGAACATCTACCAGGCAGGCTCCCGCGGCTCCGCAACAACGACGCAAACGGGTGGCCGCTGGGCCAACCCGGCCTTTACGCAAGGCAACGTGATCAAGTCCGTTACCGTCGAGACCGGCGCAGGCAAAACAACGCCGACATACACCGTTACCGATACGCGCATGCAGGTGATGCTGCCGCAGGCATTGAAAGGCGGTGGCACGAAAGCGCACCTCACCATCGCTTATGAATTTACCATACCCGAGCGCGGCACCGATCGCATGGGCCGCATGCGCACACGCAACGGATGGCTTTACGAGGTGGCCCAATGGTATCCGCGCATGGAGGTCTATGACGATATCCAGGGATGGAATACACTGCCCTACCTGGGAGCGGGAGAGTTCTATCTCGAATATGGCGATATCGAATACAGCATCACCGCACCGTCCAACCTTGTCGTAGCAGGGTCGGGGGAGCTGCTCAATGAAAAAGAAGTTCTAACGGCCGCCCAGCAGCAACGCCTCGCAGCAGCGCGCACCAGCGACAAGACCGTAACCATCCGCAGCGCCAAAGACGTGACCGATCCCCGCGCCCAAATGGCCAGCGCAAATCTCACGTGGCGGTTCCGCATCCAGAATGCCCGTGACGCCGCCTGGGCCGCTTCCCGCTCGTTTGTGTGGGACGCCGCGCGGATCAATCTTCCCAGTGGAAAGAAGTCCCTCGCGATGAGCGTATACCCCGTGGAAAGCATCAAGAAAGACGGGTGGCAGCGGTCTACCGAAATGGTGAAGGCCGCCATCGAGCACTATTCATCCACCTGGTTTGAATTCCCATACCCGGTTGCCAGCAATGTTGCCGGACCTGTTGGCGGCATGGACTACCCGGGGATTGTTTTTTGCAGCGCCAACGACAGCGGCGCTGATCTCTGGGGCGTGACAGACCACGAGTTCGGCCATACCTGGTTCCCGATGATCGTCGGTTCCAACGAGCGTAAGTATGCATGGATGGATGAAGGCTTCAACACGTTCATCAATGAAGGATCAACAAAGGCATTTAATAAAGGCGAGTTTGCCGGCTTCTCGTACTTTCCGCCGGAGGAGCTCATCAAGGCCACCTTCGATACGACAATGGACGCGCTTTGGAATACGCCCGAAGTGATCCAGCAGGATAATCTCGGCATCGCCGCCTATGCAAAGCCGGCCATGATGCTGGACGCTCTGCGCGACGTCGTGCTGGGGCCAAAGCGATTCGACGCTGCCTTCCGTGAGTATATCCGCCGGTGGGCCTACAAGCACCCGACGCCTTGGGATTTCTTTCATACCATGGAAAACGTTTCCGGCGAAGACCTTGGCTGGTTCTGGCGTGCCTGGGTCTTCAATAAATGGAAGCTCGACCAGGCCGTCAGCGGCGTCAAATACAACGATGACGACCCGGCAAAAGGAGCAGCGATCACCCTCGAGAACCGCGAGAAGATGGTGATGCCCGTTCCCGTACTTGTGCGGGAAGCGAACGGCCGCGAGCACCGGCTGACGCTGCCGGTCGAAGTGTGGCAGCGCGGCGGCACCTGGACATTCACCCTGCCGACAACAAGCCGCATCCGCGAGGTCATTCTTGACCCGGACAAGCAGCTCCCCGATGTCAACCGGGCAAACAATACGCTGAGCGATAAATCATTTTAAGACCAGGCCCCTCAAACCGAGGGGCTTGTTTTTTTGGAGATGCCTTCGACGAGCTCCGTGAGCGGTGATTCTTCCAGGACAATGCGCATGACATCGGTTCCTTTTTGCTTCCATTCCACGAGGCGCAGCACTCCCTCGCTGATCTCGATGCCGCTGATCTGGCCATCATCGAAGCAGCAGCAACCTGAATTGAAATAGGTGGGCAGCATGGCGAGGTAATCATGCGAGATGTTGTCGAATGCGAACTGGCGCTTCCGGATCTCGGCCTCGATGGTCTGCGCCATGCTTTCATCCTGCTGCTTTCGCGCAAAGAGAAGCTGGCGGTAGAGCCGCTCCATATGTGTCAGCGACTCGAACACAGGCTGGTGCGTATGGCCGGTGATGAGAAAGAGATCGGCCTGCCGCGCGCTCCATTCATACATCAGGGTATTGTGGGCCGTCTTCAGGTTTGCATCGTATGCCGGTGTGTTCGGGTTGATCTTCAGGTAGGCCTGCAGTGGCGCCCAGACCTTGGAGACGAAGAATTTACTGAACCAGTTTCCATCGCTGACCTCGTCGCCCTGGTGGCCGTGGGTGCAGAAGATGCGGATCGTACGGCCTGCCACCGTCGTCTCCAGCACGACCCCTTCATAGATCGGCACGCTCTCGCCATAGACGGATTTGAGATAGACCGGGGCAAGCGGGTCATTGTCCCACATCAGGTCGTGGTTGCCAAAGATCTTGATGAAGGCACCGCCGGGGATAAAGGCCTTCTCCTTGTCGAAAGACGGCTGCTGCGCGGCCTTGACGCCTGTCCAGGTATTCTCCCACAGCTCTTCGGAATCACCAAGAGCGATGTAATGAAACCCTGCGGCGGCGTAATGATCGAGGGCTGCCAGGTAGGCCGCTTCACAGATCGCGAAATCGTCCGCTCCGTTGCGCGTTCCTTTATGCTGGTCTGAAAAGATGATGAATTTCCCTTTGTCCAGCTCGAACGGGATCACGCGGCCCTTCTTCTCCACACCATTGAGGATGCGCGAGAGAAGGTCAGAAAGCGCCGCGAAAATACGGTTGCGGTCTGGGTGGGAGGAGTACTTCGCGCTCAGGCGCAGCACGGGTTTCAGCAGGATGCGTCGAAGGAATTGCTGCATGCTAGTGGTTGATTCCGTAGCGGTGAATGAGTGCGAGGAGAACGCCGTTTGTCCACCCGAAGCCGTCCTGTGACGGGTACTCGCCCCCACCGCCCGGCTTGTCGGCATGAACCACATCGTATTTTTCGGTCAGCTTTCCCGTGGCTGTATAAACCTTTATGTTGAGCGCGATCCAGCGGTCGGCGATGGTTTTCGCCAGCTTCATTTCGCCATAATTCTCAAGGCCGGCGACCGTCATCCATTGCAGCGGCGCCCAGCCATTGGGTGCGTCCCATTGCTGCCCTGTCGATTTCAGCGTTGTGACCACACCGCCCGGCTTGAGGAAGCTTTTGCGGAGAAGCGGCACCGCTGCTGCGGCCTGCTGCTTTGTGGCAACATTCAGGAAGAAGGGTGTCATGCCCGCCAGCGTGAGCTCGGGAGAGCGCTTGTTGACCTTGCTGTCATAGTCGCAGAACCAGCCGGCGCGCGCGTCCCAGCAATACGCGAGGATCGCCTTGCGCCGGTGCCCCGCCCGAGCCGTGTACCTGGCCGCTGACGCTTGATCATGAGTAAGCGCGTACGCGTGCGCGATCGTCATCTCGAGGTGGTGAAGGAGGCAGTTGAGGTCCACAGGCACGAGGTCCGTCGTGTGGATGGTTGCCAGCGTGCGACCGTCGCGGAACCAGCGGCTGCTGAAATCCCATCCACTTTCCGCAGCCGACCGGATATGCTTGAAGACGGCAACGGCTTCCTGCGGATCGGCGGGGGCTGTCGCCATATCTTCAGTGTAGGCTTCCTGCCTGGGAATGCTGAATGCGTCCCAGTAGCGGTTCAGAATGCTTCCGTCGGGCATATGAACCACGTGGCGCGTCTCTGCGCTCTTGTCCATCCAGTAGGCATACTCACGCTCGAGGGCGGCCAGGTTTTCCGTATAGATACGGTCGCCCTCCAGGCCTGCCAGCAACTCCACCATCAGGCTGAAGAACGGCGGTTGCGAGCGGCTCAGATAATAGGTCCGGTTGCCGTTCGGAATATGGCCATACTGCTGGATGAGGTAGGCGAAGTTCCTGACCATATTGGCGATCAGCGCCGTGTCCCCGCTTTCGCGAAGTCCAAGCATCGTGAAATAAGAGTCCCAGTAATAGATCTCGCGAAAACGCCCGCCCGGCACCACATAGTCGTGTGGCAGCGGAAGGAGCGAGCTTCCCTGTATGATGGTATCCCGCGCGCGGCTGAGCACGCGCCATAGCTCCGTGATATGATCGACGACGTCGTTTTGTGTGCTCACGTAATGGCTGGCCGACACGACGGGCACAACGAAATTGTCGGCGACGAAACGCTCCAGGCTGTAGCGCACGAGCGGGTTGTTCCGGAAAGCGAGGTAGTCCTGCATGATCTGCGCCGGCGGCCGCTTCGGGATGCAGTCCACGAAGGTCTTGCTATCGGGGAAGACGTGGTTTTCCTGGACGTCCCGGAAGAGAACGCCATAGATCTCATCGGGGGTGCGTGCGGGTTGGGTCATGGCAATGGACGCAAACAGGAGTGCTGTGATCAGGAGCGGCAAAGCGCGCATGGCGTTGGGTTTGAAGCGGTGGACCTACTTCATGGCGATCATGCTGATCTCCACATTGACGAACTTCGGCAGCGCAGATACCTGCACGGTTTCGCGCGCCGGGAAATTGCCTTCGAAGTAGCGGCCGTAGATCTCGTTGACCTCGCCGAAACGGTTCATGTCGGTCAGGAAGATGGTCGTTTTCACGACGCTTCCGAAATCCAGACCGGCCTCGGCAAGGATTGCTTTCAGGTTCTGCATGACCTGGTGTGTTTCTTCCTGGAGGTCCTTGTTCTTCAGGCTGCCGCTGGACGGATC
>JAQBNP010000228.1 GCA_028288515.1 Flaviaestuariibacter sp.
CGCTCGGGATGACAGTCCGAAGTTGCAGAGTGGCCACCAATCTAAAATCGTAAATCTAAAATCCTAAATCCTCCTTAGTGCTACTTCGCGCTCTTTGTGGCTTCGTGGTTCAACAGTCTCTCCAAAAATCTAAAATCGTCAATCTAAAATCCCAAATCCCTCTTTGTGCTCCTTCGCGCCCTTCGTGGCTTTGTGGTTCAACACACTCTCCACAAATCTAACATCGCAAACCCCCTCTCTCTCCTCATCCTTTCTTCAACGCCAAAATACTCCAGTCCGTTTCTTCGGCAACGATGGTATTGGAAAGCAGCCCCAGCGCATCGATCTCCATCTCCACAACGTCGCCGGGCTGCAGCCACTGCTCCTGGTAGGATGGATCGCTCAGCTTCCCCGTTCCATTGAGCTCAAGAAAACACCCGGTGCCGACCGTGCCGCTGCCGATGATGTCTCCCGGGAACAGGTCCACACCGTAAGAAGCGCGCTCAATGATCTCGGCGAAGGTCCAATCCATATCGCCCAGGTTGCCGCGACTCACCTCGACGCCGTTCACGCGGCACACCATCGGAAGGTTCCAGCTTTTGCCGGTATGTCCCTCACGAGGGGCGGTCGCGAAGGCCTCGAGCTCGTCCAGCGTCACAAGCCAGGGGCCGGTGGTGGTGGCAAAGTCCTTGCCTTTGGCCGGACCGAGATTCAACAGCATTTCCTCGATCTGCAGCCGGCGGGCGCTGAGGTCGTTCATGATCATGAGTCCGCCGATATATTCATCGGCATCTGCTGCGCGGATATTGCGGCCGCCCTTGCAAATGACGATGGCCGCCTCCAGCTCGAAATCGAGCTTTTCAAAGTGGTCGGGCATGCAGCTCACGGGGCCGGGGCCCGAAATGCCGTGGTGGTTGGTGAAGTAGAAGATGGGATACTGGTCGAACTCGGGGATCATGTCCACCTTGCGGTTGCGGCGGGCAGCGGCCACGTGCTGGCGGAAGGCATAGGCGTCGCGGCAGGATGGTGGCGCGGGTACGGGTGCAAGCAACGTGACGAGGTCGATGGAGATGCCCTTGTTTGCCGCGATACGTCCTTCCTCGATCATCTGTACGCCTGCCTGGGCTACGGGAAAGACCTCCTCCCAATACGCGAGAAACATACCCATGGAATTGGGCATATCCGGATGGAGAACCTCCATGTCGTAGATATGTTCATTGACAACGACGCCGAGCTGATCCTGCCCGTCCTTGATATAAGAAACCAGTTTCATGATGATGATTTGAGGGGGTGTTGCAAAGGGGTCTAAGGTAACCACATATTTTGCATTTCGTTTTTTGAAAAAGGCGGATGTTTGCAGCCGCCCTGCCTGTCAAGTGGCGGTCGAATCGTTATGACACCTTCCCGAATCTCCCGTACGGAGCTCGCCGTCCTGCTCCTTGTGGGCCTCTCCATCATCGCCGGATATATCCTCCTGTTCATCGACGTATCACTGTTCGAGCGCTTCACGGTGGAGGACGGCCTGGTGGAATGGCTGACCGTCTTCGGACTGCTTCTCGGCTCCTTCACCTGCTTCCGTCGCGTGGTCACGCTGCGGCGCTCACGGCCGACCATCTTCCTCATCTTCCTCATCCTGATGGGACTTGTCCTGTTCTTCGGCGCGGGCGAAGAAGTGTCGTGGGGGCAGCGCCTGTTCGGCATTCAAAGTCCCGAATATTTCAAGGAGCATAACGCGCAGGGGGAAACGAATATCCACAACCTGCTGGTCGACGGGGTGAAGCTGAACCGGATCATCTTCACCGTGCTGCTGGCCATCGTGCTTGGCATTTATATCCTCCTTGTTCCCTTCTTGTACAAGCGAAAGAACTGGATGCGCCGCCTCGTCGACCATTTTGGCGTACCCCTTCCGCAACCCTACCAGATCCTGGCCTTCCTGCTCATGTTCCTGCTCGTCCAGCTCATCCCGCATATGGGCAAGCGTGACGAGATCTCGGAAGAAGGCACCGCGCTGTTTCTCTACCTGATCATCGCCTTTCCCCTGAACCGCGACACATTCCGGCCCGGCGCGCCGCGCGATGGGCGCCCCGGGACGAACACAGCCATCAGCCGCTAGCGGCCACCTTTACGGGTTTCCACGGGAATCACACAACGAATTCGATTTTCCTGCGTTTTAATTTATCTTAGAGAACCGGTGTAGCGCGTTCTCAATGGTGGTTTTATGCAGACATGTCCCGTTTCCCTGTTTCCTGGCTTCCGCGCCTTTTTTTGCTGGCTCCTGGCATCCTGCTCCGTCCTAACGGCGTCTGCCCAGGGATGCCCGCCCAATATCGATTTTGAGAAAGGAACGTTTGAGAATTGGACCTGCTACACAGGGTCGGTGTTCGTGAGCGGCGGCCAGAACGTCTTCTCCCTGTCGCCCGGCGGTGGCCCCGTGCTGGGGCGACAGACGATGTATAGCGCCGCGGCCAACAGCAACGAGTACGACCAGTATGGCGGCTTCCCCGTTGTTTGTCCCAACGGCAGCGGTTATTCCATCAGGCTTGGCAACAATGAAGGCGGAGGCCAGGCCGAAGGCGTTTCATACGAATTCACGATCCCTCCCGGCCGCGACGAATACTCCCTCATCTACCATTACGCCGTTGTTTTCCAGGACCCGCGCCACCAGATCTACGAGCAGCCACGGATGCAGATCGAGATCACCAACGTGACCGACAACCAGGTGATCGACTGCTCCTCGTTCAGCTTCACGCCGTATGGTTCCCTCCTCCCGGGCTTCTTCGAGTCGCCGGCCAGTACCGATACCATTCCCGTCTGGTGCAAGAGCTGGTCTGCCGTATCCATCAACCTCGATAACCTGGCGGGCAAAACGATCCAGCTTTTTTTCAAGACCGCCGACTGCACCTTCCGCCGCCACTTCGGCTATGCTTATATCGATGTCAACTCCGAATGCAGCAGCGTCTTCACGGGCGCCACGTATTGCCAGGACGATACGCTGGTCAACCTCACCGCGCCTTATGGCTACCAGAGCTATCGATGGTTCGATGCCGGCTTCACGCAAGTGCTCGGGACAAGCCAGGTGCTGACGATCGACCCGGCGCCGCCATCGGGCACACAGGTCGCGGTGGAAGTGGTGCCCTATAACGGCTATGGCTGCCTCGATACACTCTACGCGCGGCTGATCGACACGCTGACGCTTCATGCGGATGCCGGACCGGACGTTCTGTATTGCAATACACCCGTGCTGGTTGGCGGGAATGCGAAGCCCGGCGTCGTCTATAGCTGGACGCCGTCGTCGGGGCTTTCGGATGCGGGTATTTCCAACCCGTCGGCAAGCCCCGATTCCACGACAAAGTATATCCTCAGTACGCGCCACGACGGCGGGGGCTGCGAGGTCTCGGACACGGTCATCGTCAGCGCCTACCCCATCGACACAAGGCTTGACGTGCTGGGCCGGACAAATTTCTGCTTCGGCTATGGCGACAGCGCCGTGCTGCGCGTCGAGCCCGCCGACAAGATCCAGTGGTTCCGTGACGGCACGGCGATCCCCGGCGCCACGGGACCTTCCTACCGCGTCTTCAACTCCGGCGTTTACCGCGCACAGATCACCAACAGCGTTGGCTGTATCCGCTCCACATCGACGCAGACGGTGAAGGTGGAGCGCGCGCAGGCCGGCGTCCGCTACCCGATCCTCTATGCCGCCGACGATGTCCCGTCACCGCTTGCCGCGCGGCCGATCGGCGACACGGCACGCTGGACGCCGGGCTTCAACCTGGACAACCCGTCAAGCTTCACACCGTTTTTTACCGGAACATCGGACCAGCAATACCTTGTCACGATCAAGACCAACGCGGGCTGCACTACCGTTGATACGCAGCTGGTGAAGACACTGAAGCAACCGGATATCTATGTTCCGTCGGCCTTCACGCCGAACGGCGATGGCCGCAACGATGTGCTGAAGCCGATCCTGGCAGGCATGAAGGAGCTGCGTTTCTTCCGCGTCTACAACAGGTGGGGGCAGCTCGTATTTGAAACCAAGGTTCCAGGGGCGGGATGGGACGGCCGCGTCAACGGCCGCGAGCAGGCAACCAACGCCGTGGTGTGGGTGGCACGCGCCATCGGCTCCGACGGCAAGCTGTACGACCGCAAGGGAACGACGGTGCTGATCAGGTGAGTGGTGAATGGTGAATGGTGAGAACTTGAACCACGAAGCCGCGAGGGGCGCAAA
>JAQBNP010000257.1 GCA_028288515.1 Flaviaestuariibacter sp.
CCCACGGCGGCGACTTCATCCTCCGCATCGAGGACACCGACCAGGGCCGCTTCGTGGCCGGCGCCGAAGACTATATCTACGAAACCCTCGCCTGGTGCGGCCTCCAGCCCGACGAAAGCCCGCGCCATGGCGGCCCCTGTGCCCCCTACCGCCAAAGCGAGCGCAAAGACATCTACCGCCGCTACGCCGAGCAGCTCGTCGAGCGCGGCGCGGCCTACTACGCCTTCGACACCTCCGAAGACCTCGAGGCCATGCGCAACCGCCTCCGCTCCGACACCAACCCCACCCCGCAGTACGACCATACCGTCCGCGATACCATGCACAACTCCCTCGCGCTGCGCGCCGAGGAAACGAAGGCCCTGCTCGACGCCGGCACGCCCCATGTCATCCGCATCCGCATGCCGCAGGGCGAAACCGTTACGTTCACGGACATGATCCGCGGCGAGGTCAGCTTCGATACATCTACGGTTGATGATAAGGTCTTGCTCAAGGCCGACGGCATGCCCACCTACCACCTGGCCGTCGTTGTCGACGACCACCTCATGAACATCACGCATGCGTTCCGCGGCGAAGAATGGCTGCCCAGCGCGCCCGTACATATACTGGCCTGGCGCCACCTCTTCGGCGAAGAAGCCATGCCCCAATGGGCGCACCTCCCGCTGATCCTCGGTCCCAACGGGAAGCTGAGCAAGCGCGACGGCGCGAAATACGGGTTCCCCGTGTTTGCCATGAACTGGACCGACCCCAAAACCGGCGAGCTTACGGAAGGGTTCCGCGAGCGCGGCTTCCTCCCCGAAGCATTCGTGAACCTCCTGGCCATGCTGGGCTGGAACGACGGCAGCGAGCGCGAGATCTTCTCCATCGACGACCTCGTTCAAAGCTTCTCCATTGCCAAGGTGCATAAAGGCGGCGCCAAATTCGACTACGAAAAAGCCCGCTGGTACAACCACGAATGGATCAAGCGAAGCGATGCCGCGACACTGCTGCCCGCCGTAAAAACCGTCCTTGGCGACACTGTCCCGGCGGAAGCCAGCGACAAATACCTCGTGCGGGTGATCGAGCTCGTGAAGGACCGCTGCACGCTGCTCCCGGACTTCCGTGAGCACGCCGGCTACTTCTTCAGCGCTCCCAAAGAATACGACCTCGCCGCCGTAGCACCCAAATGGAACGAGGCGAAAAAAGCGTTCTTCCAATCCTACGCCATCACCCTCCTTGGCGTGAGCGACTGGGACGCAGACACGCTCGAAACCCTGTTCAAGAAGGGAGCCGAGGACGCCGGCATCAAGGCTGGCGAGCTCCAGCTTCCGTTCCGCATCATGCTGGTGGGCGGCAAGTTCGGTCCGAACGTGTTCCAGATCGCGCAGCTGCTCGGAAGGGATGAGATGCTGAGACGGGTGGAAGCGGCGTTAGCAGCGTTCGGGGGGTGATGCGAGTGGGGCGATTGCAGATTGATGCCGAGGCGATTGAAGATTGATGCCGAGGCGATTGCAGATCTGGCGATTTCGGATTTTTGGGCAGTCTGTGAGTGTGGGGTTCATCGCCGTGTGGACTTGCCTGAAGTAAAAACGCTGAATCGAAAACAGGCACGCCAAACGCAAAAACGGCCTCTTCCCAAATCCGCAATCTGCAATCTGCAATCGTATATCGTCAATCTAAAATCGTAAATCCTACTGCGCTCTGTCTTAAATTTGACTCCGCATGACAGAAATCAAACGACCGATCCGTGTACTCGTCGCCAAGGTCGGCCTTGACGGGCACGACCGCGGCGCAAAGGTCATCGCCACCGCCCTCCGCGATGCCGGCATGGAAGTGATCTACACGGGCCTGCGCCAGACACCCGAAATGGTGGTTGCCGCCGCGCTCCAGGAAGACGTCGACGCGATCGGCATCTCCATCCTCTCCGGCGCTCACATGACCGTGTTCCCGAAAGTAGCCGCGCTCATGAAAGAGAAAGGCATGGACGACGTGCTCCTCACAGGCGGCGGCATCATCCCCGACGAGGACATGAAAGACCTGCAGGCACGCGGCGTCGGCCGCCTCTTTGCCCCCGGCACACCGACATCGGAAATTGCTTCCTATATCCGCGACTGGACCGCCGAAAAGCGCTCCTTCTGACACTCAATCCTCCACTTCCAACAACCCAATCATGTCATACAAGACCCTCCTGACCGAACTCGAGAACGGCATCCTCACCGTTACCATTAACCGTCCCGACAAGCTCAACGCCCTCAACCGCGACGTGATGGAAGACCTGGGCAAGCTCGCTGTCGAGATCAACGCCAACGCGGACATCCGCGGCGCCATCATCACCGGTTCGGGCCAGAAAGGCTTTGTTGCCGGTGCGGATATCAGCGAGTTCGTGGGATTGTCAGTCACGGAAGGAATGGACCTCGCGCGCAAGGGCCAGTCGATCTTTTTTTCCATCGAGAACAATGGCAAGCCGATCGTCGCCGCGGTCAATGGCTTTGCACTGGGTGGTGGCTGCGAGCTCGCGATGGCCTGTCATTTCCGGATCGCGAGCGAGAACGCGAAGTTCGGCCAGCCTGAGGTGAACCTCGGACTCATCCCCGGCTATGGCGGTACGCAGCGCCTCGTTCAGCTCGTGGGCAAGGGCCGCGCGCTGGAGCTGCTGATGACCGGCGGTATGATTGATGCGGCAACTGCCCTGCAATATGGGCTCGTGAATTACGTGGTGCCGCAGGAGGAGCTTCTTCCGAAAGCAAAGGCGCTGCTGGCCACCATCGTCGCGAAAGCGCCGCTGGCGATCAGCCGCTGCATCTCCTCAGCGAACGCTGTGTTCGACGAGAACCTGAATGGGTTTGAAGCGGAGATCGCGGCCTTCGGCGACTGCTTCGATACCGAGGATATGCGCGAAGGAACAAGCGCCTTCCTCGAAAAGCGCAAGCCTGTTTTCAGTGGAAAGTAAATTGGGTTGAATGTTTGAACCACAAAGGCAGGAAGGAACACGAAGGCTTTTTTGACTTCTGAATTTTGACTTCTGACTTTTGAATTCACTATTCACCATTCACTATTCACTACTCACTCCTGAAGATCCTCACCACCTTCACAAACCTTGTCTTATAGTAAGCGGTCAGCGGTGTCACCGTCACGCCCATGGCCTTGCCCGATGAGCAGTGGATGAACTGGATCGAGTCGGGCGCCGATGTGATCACGAGTCCCATATGTCCGACATTCCTCTCGGCGGGGTTGGTGCCTGTGAAGAGGATCAGGTCGCCGGTGCGGGCCGCGTCCGTGGGAACCGATACGCCGACATTGGTGAAGTCGATCGATGAGCGAGGCACCGATACCCCGAAATGATTGAAGACATAGGTGATGAAGCCGGAGCAGTCGAATCCCACCCTGGGGTTCGTTGAGGCATAGACGTAGGGCGTGCCGATCAGGGTTTTGGCGAAGGCCACGACGTCATCGGGCCGCGCGCCCTTTGTATCGATGCCGCGCGAGGGCGGCAGGAAGGCCGTATCCGTGTTGCGCGTATGATCTGCCGCAATGCTGTCCAGGCGCGGAATGCCAGTCGTATCGACCTTGGCAAACGCGCTGTCCGTTGCTACGAGACGGCCGGTATCGACCGTTGCCTGCCCTTCGTTGCTGGCAGGCGGCTGCCACCGGCAGGATGCCAGCAGGAGGAGAGCCAATGCCATCGCGCGGTAGGTCATAACTGATGTATATCAAAAACAAAACCAATCCCGCCCCGGTAGCCCCGGCCTATCTTTGCTGCGCAAAAAACAACCGCATGAACTACCGCATCGAAAAAGACACTATGGGCGAAGTGCAGGTGCCCGCAGACGCGATCTACGGCGCACAAACGCAGCGCAGCATCGAGAACTTCAAGATCGCCCAGGACATCAATCGTATGCCCAAAGAGATCATCCGCGCCTTCGCCTACCTCAAGAAAGCCGCCGCCATCACCAACCACGAGGCCGGCGTTCTTCCCGCCGACAAGCGCGACCTCATCGGCCGTGTCTGCGACGAGATCCTCGAAGGCAGCCTCGATGCGGCATTTCCCCTCGTTGTGTGGCAAACCGGCTCAGGCACCCAGAGCAATATGAATGTGAACGAGGTCATCGCCTACCGGGCCCATGTGCTTAACGGCGGCTCTCTCGAAGACAAGGAAAAAGTCCTGCACCCCAACGACGACGTCAACAAGTCGCAGTCCTCCAACGATACCTTCCCCACGGCCATGCATATCGCGGCCTACAAGATGCTGGTGGAAACAACGATCCCTGGCATCGAGCGACTCCGCGATTCCCTCGCCGCAAAAAGCAAGGCCTTCATGAACGTGGTGAAGATCGGCCGCACGCATTTTATGGACGCTACGCCCCTCACGCTGGGCCAGGAGTTCAGCGGCTATGTGTCGCAGCTTGACCACGGCCTGCGCGCCATCCGCAACACGCTCCCGCACCTCGCCGAGCTTGCGCTGGGCGGCACCGCCGTTGGTACCGGCATCAACACGCCGGAGAAGTACGCTGAGAATGTGGCGAAGCAGATCGCAACGCTGACGGGCCTCCCCTTCATCACCGCCGAGAACAAGTTCGAAGCCCTTGCCGCGCACGATGCGATCGTGGAAGCGCATGGCGCTCTCAAGACCGTTGCGGTCAGCCTGATGAAGATTGCCAACGATATCCGCATGCTGTCGTCCGGCCCCCGCTCCGGCATCGGCGAGATCCTGATCCCCGACAATGAGCCCGGCTCGTCCATCATGCCGGGCAAGGTCAACCCCACCCAGGTGGAAGCCCTGACGATGATCGCGGCACAGGTGATGGGCAATGATGTGGCCATCAATATCGGTGGCTCGATGGGGCATTTCGAGCTGAACGTGTTCAAGCCGATGATGATCTATAATTTCCTCCACAGCGCACGCCTCATCGGCGACGGCTGCGTGAGCTTTACCGACAGGTGCGCGAACGGCATCGAGCCGATCGAGGCCAATATCAAAAAGCATGTCGACAATTCCCTGATGCTGGTAACGGCGCTTAACACGAAGATCGGCTACTACAAGGCCGCCGAGATCGCGCAGAAGGCCCACAAGCAGGGCACGACATTGAAAGAGATGGCCGTGCAGCTAGGGTATGTGACGCCCGAAGAGTTCGACCAGTGGGTGATCCCTGCCCATATGGTCGGCAAGCTGTCGTAACCAGGCATAACGAATGAAAAAGCCGTTCCAACTGGAACGGCTTTTTCATTCGACGTGGATCAATCAGATCGTATGTGGGTCGGCTTCGGGTCCTGTCGCGCGGTCCGATGCCGGGATCGTTTCTTCCGTTACAACCGTTTCCGTATCGTGGTGGCGGTGCAGGAACCGTTTCTGGAAAAGAAGCAGCGTGATGACGCCGATGGAGATAGCCGCATCGGCAATATTGAAAATGGGACTGAAAAACTCGAAGCCTTTCCCGCCGACGATCGGCATCCACGAAGGCCAGGTAGCGTTGCGGACGATGGGAAAATAGAGCATATCGACGACGTGCCCCTGCAGGAAACCTTCATAGCCTCCGCCTTTCGGGAAGGCCTGCGCCACCGTATTGTAATCGGATGCGGAAAAGATGAGGCCGTAGAACATGCTGTCGAGGAGGTTGCCCAGGGCGCCCGCGTAGATGAGGCAGGCGCAAACGATGAATCCGCGTGTGTAGCGCTGGCGCGTGATCTTAGCGAGGTACCAGCTACCGAAGATGACGGCGATGAGACGGAAGAGGGTCAGCATGATCTTGCCCGCTTTGCCGCCGAACAACTCCATGCCCCAGGCCATGCCTTTGTTCTCGATAAAGTAGAGCTGTGCCCAGGAGGCGCCTGCCTTATTCATGACGGGACCGCACGGGTAGGAAGTCTTGATCCAGATCTTCAGTGCCTGGTCGGCGAGGATGATCAGGA
>JAQBNP010000010.1 GCA_028288515.1 Flaviaestuariibacter sp.
TCTGTCGCAGCTGTACGCACAACTGCCGGAACAGCGGCTGGTGGCGCAACCGGCTCCACTTTTTTCTCGGGCTTGGCCTCTGTCTGGACGGATGGTATCGGTTCCGTCTTTGGCTTGTCTACCGTTGTTTCAGTCTTTACCGGGTTAGTGCTTACCGGCACGGACGTCGATGTTGTAGTCGGTGCTGCTGCTGTTGAATTGGTGGTTGCCGTTGACGGCGCTGCGCTTGACGTCAGGTAACCGACAACAAGCTTCTGGCCCGTTTGAATGGCATCGGATGAGAGGTGATTCCATTTGCGGAGATCGGCCATCAGCACCTTCCCATTCTTCATGCTCACACGGTACAGGCCTTCTTTTTCGCCGACGACGTAATAGACGGGCGTGCCGTCGCTTTTTGACTGTGTGAAGTTGGCCTCGGTGAGCGGAATAAGGATCGTTTGACCGATGGTCAGGCCGCTGTTCACATCGATATTGTTATAGGTGGCGATCTCTTTCGGTGACAGCCCATAGGTTCTTCCGAGCGAATAGATGCCTTCTTTCGGAGCCACCTTATGAACGAGGTGAAGACCTTTGGCATCGCTTTGAACGAGGAGTGTCTGCTGGCTGAATGCGGGGAAACTGAGGAGGGCAAGCAGCACGAATGCAAGTAGTTTTTTCATGGTGGAGCGGTTTCGTTTTTCAATGCCCGGCCGGTGCCGGTGGAAGGATACGGTGTTCAGTCCTACAAATATGTCATTTATTTTTTAAATATCCGAATCGTCGCGCTCTTTCAGGATCCGTAGCCCTTTGGGGTAATAATTATTGACGCGATTGCCGAGAGCGTTGATCCACCCAAGCGGGAAACCGCGGTAGCAGACAACCTGCCAGCCCTTTCCCGTGTCCGGGTTAATGTCCTGCCGCTGCAGGTACCTGATCGCTTCCTCGGCGCTTAGTTCGGTGCGTACGATGGACGCGGCCAGCAGCGGGCTCAGGGCAAGTGCATGATCGGGCACCAGTTTGTCGCGCATCATTTCGCCAATGTCCGTTCCGGCATACTGGATATAGAGATTTGCCTGGAGTACGGAGAGCGCCTCCTCCAATGAGGCCGGTATTGCCAGGAGCCGCCCGTTGTGGCGGTGAAACTGCAGGTCCTCTCCTTCCACCCAGCGGTCGAGGAGGGCCGCGTCTTTCGCTGGAAACTTGTCCGGCCGCGCTGTCTTTAGTCGCGGTGCGGACACGGGCGTCGTTTTGCGGAAGCAGGCAAGGTAAAACCCCTCGCCGCGTAGCTGGTCCGGGTAGAAACGGTACCCCGGTGCGCCGTGCACGGGCGATGAGCTCTCCACGATCTGCCAGCGATCGTCGATGGACAACCGTAGGGGCTCAAGCCCCCATTCCGCCACGAGCCAGTCAGCAATCTCCTCATCCTCCTCCGGCGAGTAGGAGCAGGTGGAATAAATGAGCACGCCCCCCTCTGCCAGCGCGGGCAGCGCGTCGGACAGGATCCGTTGCTGACGCCCGGCGCACAATTGAACGGCCTCGGGGCTCCATTCATTCATGGCATCCGCATCCCGGCGGAAAAGACCGCTGCCGCTGCAGGGGGCATCCACCACCATCACATCGAAATACCCTTCGAGGCGTGCGAAATGCTGCGGATCATTATTCGTGACAACGACATTCGCGCTGCCCCATTTGATGGTATTCTGCTTCAGCACGCCGGCACGCGCACGAATCACGTCATTACTGACCAGGAGACTGCCCTCGGGGAGGATAGATTGGAGGTGTGTCGACTTGCCGCCCGGTGCCGCGCACAGGTCAAGCGCGCGCACGGGCCGTACATCTACGGACTGCCGGATGGCCTGCTCAAGGAACATGCTGGAGGCCTCCTGTACATAGTAGCAGCCGGCATGGAACAGCGGGTCGAATGTAAAAGAAGGGCGCTTATCGAGATAGTAGCCGCTACGCGCCCAGGGTACGTCGGCGCCCAGTGAAAAGGACAGTGCTTCCTTCTTCCATTTAGCCGGGTTTGCACGGATCGACGTGACCTGCGTTCCGCCCGCATGCACGGTCTCAAAGGCTTCCCGATGAAACCCCTTCACTCCTTCCAACGATCGCAGCAATTGCTGTGGCAACTCTTTCACGGTAACAGGCTTGGGGCCAAAGGTAGCAATGGATGAAGATGCTAAAAGACCTTCGGACTCACGAGACCCACTGCGGCTTTAACCTGGGCGTTATAGGTCTGCATCGTCTTCGAAACGGTGTCGATCGCCTCCTGTGCTTCTTTCCAGTTCCGTTGCTCAATGGCTTCCCTGATGGCCGGCAGCGTCTTGACCCCGTAGCCCGTATAATAGCCGGGCGCATAGATCTCGTGCTTGTACCACGGGCGGCGCGGCAGGCCTCCATCCGATATGAGGCTGCGCTCTGCTTTGAACAGGATCTCATTCAGCTCTCTTAGCTTTTCGGGAGGAAGGCTTGTGCCGTTGGCAACAAGCTTCTGGTAGTCTTCGGAAAGTGTTTTCAATTGTGCCAGCGAATTTTCAAGCGCACTGAAATTCAGAAAGGGAACGACCTCTTTTTCCTTTGGCACTTTGAATCCTTTTTTCGGATCTCCGGCAACAGCATACAGTCCTTCCCGGATCAGCCGGTTCTCCGTTTCCACATCAGTCCGCTGGGTCTCGAGAAGGGTCTTGACCTCCGTGGCATAATCAGCGACCGTTTTTGAAAAGCTGCTGAAATCGAATGGAAGCACGTCGGCATTGGCGAGACGAAGCGTGACGCGGCCCGCCGTCTTTGCGAGCGCAACCCCGTATTGAAACCCCGGGTCGCCATACCTGGTATAGTGATCGTACGAATCGTAGATGGAGTGATACACCCCGGCATCATCCTCACCGCCGAAACCGATATTCATCGACGCAATGCCAAGGTGCTGAATGAAGGGCGAATAATCAGAGCCTGCACCCAGCGCGCCGAGCTTGATCGTCTTGTTGGCAAGGAGCTTGGCCCGCCCCGCCTTGTCGGCATCAACGAGAGATTTTGCATAGCGTCGGTCACGGATCGAAACGCCCGTCTGCGGGTCTTTGACATCCTCCATAATTTGGTTGAAGAAGGGCTCGAGCGTGTGCGAGCCGCTCGCGCCGACGAAGCCACGCCCGTTGCCATCGGAGTTGATATAGGCAACGGCCTTTTGCTGCAGCTCCTGCTGGTGGTCTTCGGCCCACTCGGTTGATCCGAGAAGCGCCGGCTCCTCGCCATCCCATGCGCAATAAACAATGGTTCGTTTGGGTCTGAAACCTGCTTTGGCCAGCTCCCCGATCGACCGGGCCTCTTCCATCTCGGCAACCATCCCGCTTAGCGGATCCTCGGCGCCGTTAACCCAGCCATCGTGGTGATTGCCACGCATGACCCACTGGTCGGGAAACTCGCTCCCCGGCAGCTTCGCAATGATATTGTTGACGGGCTTGATGTCCCAGTTGAACTCCATCTTGAAATGCACTTTGTCACGGCTTGGCCCGACATGGTACGTGATCGGTAGAGAGCCGCGCCAGGAGGCGGGTACAACCTGCCCCCCGAGCGATTGGAGGAGGGGCAGTGCATCCTCGTAGGAGATCGGCATCACGGGGATCCTCATGATCGTCACGGCATCCTTCCTGTCCAGCCGCTTTGCATCTTTTGTCGCGCCGATCCCCGGTGTCAGCGGATCACCTGGATAGACCGGCATGTCCATCACGGAGCCCCGCTGCACGCCGTCCTTCGGACGAAACGGGCCCGCCGGGTACACGTCGCCGGCGCTGTATCCATCGTCGGCAGGATCGGAATAAATGAGGCAGCCGATGGCTCCGTGCTCGTACGCCACTTTCGGCTTGATGCCGCGCCAGGAGCCTCCATAGCGGGCGATCACGATCTTGCCTTTCACATCAACGCCCATGCGCTCCAGCTCTTCGTAATCGGCAGGGATTCCGCGGTTAACGAACACGAGCTCGGCCGTTACATCGCCATCCGCTGAATACGCGTTGTAGGTTGGGAGCTGCTCGCTTCGTTGGCCGGACGTCCTGTCTTCCGCGAGCGCAGGCTCTGCCAGGCGGGCCTTATAGGGCTTCGATCCCAGCAGCTCGAGAACGCGCGTCTTCGGCGTGGGGAACAACACGTAATAAGTGCTGATCTCGGTCTGGTAGCCCCACTGTCGGAACAGGGCCGCCATGTATTCGGCGTTTGCTTTTCCTTGAGGCGAGCCCACATGGTGCGGGTGTGACGACAGGAACTTCATCCAGGTGTCCAGGTTCTGTGCCTGGAGCTGGGCATCAAATGTTTTTTCCATTGTTGCCTGCCTGGCCGCATTTGCGTCGGTGAAACCGATCAGCTTCGTTTGCGCGGTTGCGGTGCAAAGTGCCAGTGAGGCCAGAGCCCAAAGTGAAATCTTTCTCATGTGCAGATTGTTTTAGAGAGCAGTCGGCGCCACAGACGCCGCTCCGGAAAGTTATACCGAATATCGGTTCCCGCCACATACGTGAAGAGTCCCTTCTGACGGCCTTTGTAAAAAACGGCTTGCTCATGCCGACAGGAAAGGCGCAGGAATAAAGAGCCGCGAAGCCGGAAGGGGATGCTGTCGAGAGATGTCGCGATTCGACCCGACGTGATCGGGAGATTCATCTCCACGAGCGGTCGTCGCATCGTGGGGAGGCGGTCTTTGCCGATCGGAAGGATCTCGAGCCACGCTTTGAAACCAGGCATCGGCTTGTCCAGGAGGATGACCAGGCTGTCGCCCTGTATCCGCGTTTCCCGGACGCCAAAGAAGACGATGTCAAAGGTCGTTCGGACGGAATCCGTTTGCGGGCTGAGCGGGCGTTGCGTTGCCCAGTCGAACGATTCGTCGGAAGAAAAAAGAACACGCATGTCATGCGTCCCGGCGAGCTCACGGGCCTTCTGTGGGAGTATGGCACTATTATTTTGCAGCGGCACGAGGCCCCCATCGAGATAGGTATAGCCCGGGTTCGGCACGCTCCAATGTGCGGAAGGATTTTCGGCTATCGCAAAGAGGGTCACCGTTTGCGTCGAGGAGTCGACATTAAAATCATACCGTAGAAAACACGACGTGTCTTCAAGGTACAGCGCTAATTGACTCAGGTCCGGTCTTCCTCTTTTCGGTCCGCAGGCGGTGACAAGGCAGACGGCAAAAAGCCAGACCGCACCGGATCGCATCAAAGGTTTTTGATCTCGCTGATCAGGTCCTGCAGCACCTTCTTCGCATCGCCAAACAACATGGATGTCTTCGGCTGGAAGAACAGGTTATTTTCGATGCCCGCATAGCCAGGCTTCATGCTGCGCTTGTTTACGATCACTGTTTTGGCAAGCTCCACGTCGAGGATCGGCATGCCATAAATAGGCGAATGCGTGTCCGTTTTCGCAGCCGGGTTTACCACGTCATTGGCGCCGAGGATCAGAACCGCATCCGTGGTCGGGAACTCATCGTTCGCCGTCTCCATTTCCAGCAGGCGCTCGTATGAGACATCGGCTTCCGCGAGCAGCACGTTCATATGACCGGGCATGCGGCCTGCCACCGGGTGGATGGCGTACTTCACTTCCACGCCACGGTCAAGCAGCAGCTTTTCCAGCTCATGGCAGGCATGTTGCGCCTGCGCCACGGCGAGCCCATAGCCGGGCACGATCAGCACCTTGTTCGCATAAGACAGCACAACGGCCGCATCGCTGAGGCTGATCTCCCTGAAATCGCCTTGCGGCCCGGAAGCCGCGCCGGCGCCTGCCTTCGCGCCCCCAAAGGAACCGATGAGAACATTTTTCAGCGACCTGTTCATGGCCTTGCACATCAGGATCGTCAGGAGTGTTCCCGCGGCACCGACCAGGATACCGCCGGTGAGCATGACCTTATTATCGTAGAGGAATCCGCCGCAGGCAGCAGCAACTCCTGTGAAAGAATTAAGCAGGGAGATGACCACGGGCATGTCGGCGCCTCCGATCGGCAGCACAAAGAAAACGCCATACAGAAGCGACAACAGGAAGACGGTATAGAACAGGATATACACCGACGTTCCGATGCGCAGGAATGGGATCGGCTTCAGCGTGATGGCATTGGCGGTGTTCGTCAGCTCGCCATTGACGATCTCGAAGGAGGAGTTGATCTTGGCCAGCAGGATGATGGTCAGGCCGACGATCAGGGCCAGCATAACGAGGTTGACGATATGCTGTCCATTGAATGACCGGTCCTTCACACGCCCATTGAGCTTGCCCCATGCGATCATCGAGCCGGCAAAGGAAATGGAGCCGATGATCAGCCCGAGAAAGATGGTGACAAGCATGCCGTAGTTTACGGGCAGTCCTTCGGAAAGCACTGATGTATCGTACGGATTATCGACACTGATGACAAAATGGTCCTTCAGAAAATGGTTGAACTCGAGGATGGAGATCAGTGCCGCGCACGCGCCTCCCATACCGTTGAAAAGGCTCACCATTTCGGGCATGGCGGTCATCTTCACCTTCCGGGCGATCGTCACGCCGATGACGGTGCCGATCACAAGCGCTGCGAAGATCCAGGGCAGGTTGTGAAGCTTCTCGCCCGTGAACTTATCCTCGTAAATAAAAATGGTTCCGAAGATGGCCAGTGCCATGCCGCCGGCCGCAATGGCGTTGCCTTTTCGCGCGCTCTCCGGGTGCGAGAGCATTTTCAGTCCAACGATGAATGTAACGGAGGCAATGAGGTAAAGAATGGTCAGCAGACTCGGTTCCATGAACTTATTTTTTCTTCTTTTTTGAGCCAAACATTTCGAGCATGCGATCGGTGACAACGAAGCCACCAACCACGTTCAGGGTGCCGAGAACGACGGCAACAAACCCCAGCGCGATGGCCGCGTAGTTGTGAGCATCTGACCGGCCCATCACGATGATCGCCCCGATGATCACGACACCATGAATGGCGTTGGCCCCGCTCATCAACGGTGTGTGCAGAACACTGGGCACGCGCCCGATCACCTCGATCCCGACAAAGATCATCAGGATGACGATGTAGAACATTTCACGGTTATTCGAAATCCATTCAACGATGTTGTTCATAGCAGGAATTTAAGAAGCGAGGGTTTGTTTGACACGCTCATGCACGATCTCGCCGCCATGGGTGACACAGCTGCCTTTCACCAGGTCGTCTTCCCAGTTCAGGTGAAGACCACCTTCTTTCGTCGTAATGAGCTGGAGAAAGTTCAGGATATTTTTTCCGTATAGTTTGCTTGCATCGCTGGGCATGGAGGCCGGCAGGTTGCTGTCGCCAACGATCGTGACGCCGCGGTGAACAACGGTTTCCCTATTTTTCGTAAAGGGTGTGTTGCCTCCCGTTGACGCGGCAATGTCGATGATCACAGCGCCCGACCTCATGCGGTTGAACGCTTCTTCCGTCACAAGGATCGGTGCCTTGCGGCCCGGTATCTGTGCCGTTGTGATCACGATATCCGCCTTGGCAACACTGTCGGCAATGCGCTGCTGCTGCTTTTGCTTATAATCTTCCGATTGCTCGACGGCATACCCGCCGGCAGACGACGCATCGGCGGCGCCTTCCACCTCAACGAACTTGGCGCCGAGGCTCATCACTTCTTCTTTCACTGCGGGCCGCGTATCGAACACTTCAACAACGGCGCCGAGTCGTCGGGCCGTTGCGATCGCCTGCAGCCCGGCTACGCCGGCGCCGAGGATCAGCACTTTGGCCGGGGCAATGCTCCCTGCCGCCGTCATGAACATCGGCAGGTAGCGGGGGTACATGCTCGCGGCAAGCAGCACCGCTTTGTAGCCGGCGATATTTGCCTGCGAGCTCAGCACATCCATGCTTTGCGCGCGCGTCGTTCGAGGCAAAAGGTCGAGGCTGAATAAGGTGAGACCGCCCGAGGCGGCCAGCTGTGTAATGGATGGGTTCATCAGGGGCTGGTACACCCCGACCAGCACCTTGCCGGAGGGAATGGCTTCCGGTGGCTGGTGAATCGACAGGAGGATCTCGGAATCGGCCACGATGGACTCGCGCGTACGGACTGCGGCGCCAGCGTGCTCGTAATCGCTGTCGGAGGCAAAGGCCCGCGCGCCGCAACCGGCTTCCACGAGCACCGTCTGTCCCTTCTTGACAAGGGCCGCCACGGCTTCCGGCAACAATGAAACCCGCGATTCTTCAGATGGCTCTTTCAGCACGCCAATGGTCATATGTAGCGATTTGTGTTTGGGTCGGAAGATAGGGAATTTTCAGTTGAGGCGGGTCAAAACCGGATGCTGAAGTGGCGCCGTTCCTTGAACGCGCTGCGGAAGAAAACGAATCCCAGGAAGAAGGTATCGACCGTGCACCGGACGTCCGGATGCTGGCTGATCTCGGCCCACGCCGCTTCCATTTCAGCGCTCCAGTGAATGTCGTCAAAAACAAGGATCGTATCGTTATGCGACTTCGCCAGAAGCTGCTGGAAATACTGCTTCGTTGGCGCGTAGCGATGGTTGCCGTCAATATAAGCAAGGTCAACGCTTTTCATTTCGGCAAGAACGGAAGGAAGCACCGTGTCGAAGTTCCCGGCAAGTGACCTGATGTTGGCAAGACCAAGCTTCTTGAAATTCTTGGCCGCCACGGCACGCACATCCTCGCTGCCTTCGATCGTCACGACATCGGCCTCCGGCGCGGCCATCGCAAGATAGCTGGTGGTGGTTCCGAGGGAGGTGCCCAGCTCAATGATCGTTCGCGGCTGGTAGTAGCGCGCGAGGCGATACAAAAGCTGGCCGTACTTCTTTGGTTTGAGGGCCGCTTTTGCCAGCTTGCTTACGGTACGCTGGCGTGAGCTGCCGGTGCGCGACCCGGCCCCGAGGTCCTGGATCGTCAGCACATCGGTGCAGGCGAGCATCTCCGCGCGGAGCGTTTCGATCGTTCCCGGCATCTCGTATCCCCGGCCATTGTGAAGAACGTTGAGAATGAACTGGAACACGAACGGTGAATGCATGCCGTGGCCTTTGCCATTGTGCGCTGACGCGTAATAGCGGAGGTATTTTCGGGCGAGCTGGAAAGAAGAATACACGGGCTAAAAATAAGGAGGGGAAGCTGGCGTAAAAAAGTAAAGGCCGCTTACGGGTTGAGGCCGGTCCGCTCCCAAACCTGGAACCTGTGCGGGTATTGATTCCTGTCATCAACAACGCCGGCCGTTTCACGAACAAGAGTCCATTCGGGCGGCGTGACCGCCGGAAAGAAAACATCTCCCTCGAAGCGGTGGCCGATGCGTGTCAGGTAGATGCGAAAGGCCTTCGGCAGGGCGGCATGGAAGATCTCCGCACCTCCGATCACGAAGATCTCTTTGACGGCCAGCTCTTCCGCGCGTGCGATCGCATCGTCGACGCTGTGAACCGTTACAACACCGTCGTGGCGCCAGTCACGGTTGCGTGTAATGACAATGCTGGTGCGGCCGGGCAGGGGTTTGCCAATGGAGTCGAATGTCTTTCGACCCATCACGATCGGCAGTCCCCAGGTGAGGTTTTTAAAGTAGGTGAGATCGGCGGGCAGGTGCCATGGAAGCTTGTTCGCGATGCCGATCACGTTCGTTTCGTCTGCGGCTACCAGTAAACTCAGGATCAAAATCGGTTCATTTCGTGGATGAAGGTTTGTGTCAAACAGCTACCGGGGCCTTAATGGCCGGGTGGCATTGGTAATTCTCGAGCGTGAAGTCTTCAAAGCGGAAGGCGAAAATGTCTGTCACGTCCGGGTTGAGGCGCATCGTTGGCAGCGGAAACGGTGTACGTTCCAGCTGGGTGCGCACCTGCTCGAGATGGTTGTTATAAATGTGTACGTCGCCGAAGGTGTGGATGAAATCGCCACAACGCAAGCCGGTCACCTGTGCCATCATCATCGTAAGGAGCGCGTAGGACGCGATATTGAAGGGGACACCAAGGAAAACGTCCGCGCTGCGCTGGTAAAGCTGGCAGCTCAGTTTCCCGTCGGCCACATAGAACTGGAACAGCGCGTGGCAGGGCATTAGGGCCATCTCGGGCAGGTCGGCAACGTTCCAGGCGCTCACGATCATGCGGCGGCTGTCGGGGTTCGTGCGGATCTGCCGCACTACGTCGGCTACCTGGTCGATGGTTTGGCCGCCGGCACCTTCCCAACTTCTCCATTGCTTTCCATAAACGGGTCCGAGGTCGCCGTTCTCATCGGCCCATTCATTCCAGATGGAGATGCCGTTTTCGGTGAGGTAGGCCGTATTGGTTTCGCCTTTGAGAAACCACAGCAGCTCGTGGATAATGCTTTTGACATGCAGCTTTTTTGTTGTTACCAGGGGAAAGCCGGCCTGAAGGTCGAACCGCATCTGGTACCCGAACGTGCTGACGGTGCCGGTGCCGGTGCGATCGCTTTTTTGCACGCCGGTGTCCAGGATATGC
>JAQBNP010000112.1 GCA_028288515.1 Flaviaestuariibacter sp.
TGGATCAGCTTCATCCCGTTTCGATGGATGGCATCGCTGAGTTTTTTATACGCTTCACTCCCACCATGGCGGCGGTCCACAGCATAATGGTCGGTGATGGCGTAGCCGTGCTCTGTTCGGTTTGGCATGTCGTTCTCGAGGATGGGTGTGAGCCAGACGGTTGTGACACCGAGATCCTTGAGGTAATCAAGGTGATTGATCACACCCTGGAGGTCGCCCCCATGGCGATGATACATGGAGTCGCGGTTAAGCGACTGGTCCCGATACCCGGAGAGGCGGTCGTTGGATGGATCACCATTGCTGAACCGATCCGGCATCAGCAGGTAGACAAAATCCTCGGAGCGAACCCCCTGCGCGTATGTCGTGCCATTGCCCGCGCGCCGAATGTTCAGCTCGAAAGGAATGTCAACGGCGCGGTCGCCGGACCCGAATCGGAATGTCCGAAGACCCGGCTTTGCCGCCGGTGAAATGACGAGATCGAGGAAAATATAGTTGGGATTTTCGACGCGGTTGACCTTCGTGAGCGTCACGCCTTCTGCGATGGCCAGGCCAGTGGCGGGCATCTTGATCATCGGGATGCGGGACGCGATGTCTTTTGAATGGACCATCACCTGCAGGTTGCGGTTCTTCATTCCCACCCACCAGTTGGTCGGGTAGACATGAATGCCCTCCTGCGAGAAGCCCACGAGGGAAACAAGAAGGGCCAGGATCCAAATGCTGATCTTTTTCATACTAAACGGATCGTTGTTCTGTAATCTCGAGTGTTGCAATTTTCGATTCGGGGGCACGCTCGTGCTTTTCATTGACAATGAAATAGCAAAGCAGTCCCGCAAGGATCATGAGCCCGCCCCCGATCTGCACGGCAACCATGCGGTTATTGCCAAGGAGATGCTCCATGATCCATCCGAAAAAGAGCGATGCGATGATCTCGGGAAGCACGATGAAGAAATTGAAAATGCCCATGTAGACACCGATCTTATTTTCCGGCAGAACGCCCGCCAGCATGGCGTATGGCATGGACAGGATGCTTGACCAGGCGATGCCAACGCCGACCATGGCGAGGTAGAGAAGATTCTTATCGTGAATGAAGCCGACGGAGATCAGGCCCGCTGCGCCGCAAAAAAGGCAAAGAGAATGCGTGAGCCGCCGGCCGATCCTGTTGGCGATGACCGGGATGATCAGCGCAAAAACGAAGGCAACAACATTGTAGAATGAAAGCGTTAGCCCGGCAAACTCGACACCGTGCGTGTACACCGGGTCGGTCTCTGACGCTGCGCCAAACACATTTCGAGCAACGGCAGTGCTGTAATAGAACCACATCAGGAACAGACCGGGCCAGGTAAAGAATTGAACGAGGGCAAGCTGCTTCATCTTTGCCGGCATATCCCTGATGGACTGCATGATCTCGCGCGCGCTGCCGCCGAAGCCTTTGTTGCTTTCTTTCACTTTATCCTTGAATCCGACTTCGGTCGGGGGATATTCGCGGGTCGTGAAGATGGTGACGAGAACGGCAGCGAGGAAGATCGACCCGCCGATATAAAAGGCGTACTTGACGGAATCAGGAATGCTTCCTTCCGTGGATGTACGGGACACAGCAAACAGGTGCGAGAGCAGCCACGGCAGCGCCGAAGCGATGCTGCCACCAAGGCCGATCATCAGGCTCTGCATCGCAAAGCCGCGCGTGCGCTGGCTTTCCGGCAGCTTGTCCGCAACAAAAGCGCGAAAAGGCTCCATCGCAACGTTACCGGCCGTGTCCAGGATCCAGAGAAGCCCCGCTGCCATCCAGAGCGCAGCACTGTTTGGCATCAGGAACAGGCAAATGGTACTGAGAACCGCGCCCACAAAGAAATAAGGGCGTCTTCTACCCCACCACGGATGCCATGTCCTATCGCTCATATAGCCGATGATCGGCTGAACGATAAGCCCCGTCAGGGGCGCGGCGAGGAACAGGAGCGGTATCTGGTCGGGGGATGCCTTCAGGTATTCGTAGATAGGGCCCATGTTCGCCCGCTGCAGGTCCCAGCCGAACTGGATTCCAAAGAATCCGAAGCTCATATAGAAGATCTGCCAGAAGTTCAGGCGGGGCTTAACGGTCGTGGAAATAGCAGCCATAAGCAATCATTAAGATTGCCGAAAGTTAGCACCTATTGGAATACTAATGTGTTTTACCGACACATTTACATCTGAATGTGGAAAGCTTTGTTGAAAACTTATTTCAGCGTAAATCCATTCGGAACCACCACTCCTTTTTTGATCACGACGATGCCATCCTTGATCGTGAACAGTGCATGGTCGCCATCCTCGAGATGCGCGCCACCAATGATGTGCACGTCGTCGCCGATGCGGCAGTCCTTGTCGATGATCGCATTCTGGATATGGCAGCGACTGCCGATGCCAAGTGGTGGCAGGCCATGCGTCTGGTCGTTGGCGATCTCGTCGAGCGTTTCAAAATAATCGTTGCCCATCAGGTAGGCATTGATGATAACGGTATCGTGCCCGATGCGCGAGCGAATGCCGATAATGGCGTTCTCGATATGCGACGCGTTGATGATGGAGCCTTCGGCGATGATGGCCTTATCGAGCCGTGTGCCGCTGATCTTGGCAGGCGGCAGCATGCGTGGACGCGTGTAGATGGCCTTGCTGTTATCGAACAGGTTGAAGGCGGGCAGGTCGGCAGTGAGTGCCAGGTTGGCGTCGAAAAAAGCCTTGATATTCCCGATGTCCTCCCAGTACCCTTCGTACTGGTACGATGCCACTTTGTACTTGTCGATGGACTCCGGAATGATCTCCTTGCCGAAGTCGGTAGCGTTCTTCTTCTCGTCTTCGAGGAGGTCGAACAACAGCTTGCGATTGAAGATATAAATGCCCATGGAGGCGAGGTAATCGCGACCCTTCGCTTTCATTTCCTCCCCGGTATCACTCACCCAGTCTTCAAGGCCAGACTTCGGCTTCTCGGTGAATGAGTGGATATAGCCGTTCTCGGTTTTCAGGATGCCGAACTCCGATGCCTCCTTCGCGGTTACGGGAATTGTGGCGATGGTGATGTCGGCGCCTTTGTCCTTGTGCTCCTGCAGCATCGCCACGAAGTCGAGCTGGTAAAGCTGGTCACCCGACAGGATGAGCACGTATTCGCACTGGAACGGCCGCACGTGGCGAAGGCCCTGGCGCACGGCATCTGCCGTGCCCTGGAACCAGGTAAAGTTGTCGGGTGTCTGCTCGGCCGCGAGAATGTCGACAAAGGCATTGCTAAACGCGCTGAAGTGGTAGGTATTCTTGATATGCCTGTTGAGCGACGCTGAGTTATACATCGTCAGCACGAACATGCGGCTGACGCCGGAGTTCAGGCAGTTTGAGATCGGGATGTCCACCAGCCTGTACTTTCCCGCGATCGGCACGGCCGGCTTCGAGCGCGTTGCCGTGAGCGGAAACAAACGCGTTCCAGCACCTCCTCCCAGGATTATCGATACCATCTCTTTCATAGCGTGTCGTTTGTTTTACTAAAGTATTATATGTTGTCCAATCAGGAATTTTTAATCGATTCGTAGAGCCTTGTGTACTCTTCCGCCGACGCGTCCCACGAGTGATCGATATTCATCATGTAGCTGCGCATCCAGTTGTAGAGATCGCGCTTGTTCGAATACAGGTCGATCGCCCGGCCAACGGAATGCGTAATGTCCGGCACCGTTGCGTGGTTGAACCGAATGCCATAACCCTGCCACTCGCCGAAGTCCTTCACCGTATCCTTGAGCCCGCCGGTGCTGCGCACCATGGGCACGGTACCGTAGCGGAGCGCGTACATCTGGTTGAGTCCGCACGGCTCGACCCGGCTGGGCATCAGCAAAAAATCGGCCCCGGCATACATCAGGTGACTCAGCGTTTCGTTGTAACCGATATACGTGTTGACATATCCATGCATGTTGTGCTTCACCTCTTCGAGCTGGTTCTCGACCACTGAATCGCCTGAGCCAAGCACGAGGAAACTGGCGGCCCCACGGTGCTGGTAAACCGAATTCCGGATCGCTTCCGGCAGGATGTCTGCAGCCTTCTCGCCGACGAGCCTGCCAATGAAAACGATGAGCGGCTTGTCCTCGTCCAGGCCAAAATGGCCGCACAGCTCTTTCTTGTTGCGGCGCTTGCCTTCCTTTACGAGATGGTCGTCATAGTTCTTCACAATGAGACCGTCCTTTTGCGGGTCCCAAACATCTGCATCGATGCCATTGAGGATGCCGACACTCTTGCCTGCCTCATATTGCATCAGGTTCTCCAGGCCGTTGGCGGCATAGCGCAGCTCCTCCATATAGCTTGGGCTTACTGTAGTGACACGGGTGGCGCACTTGATGGCGCAGGCCAGAGGGTTGATCGTGTTATCCCAATCCAGCATGCCCCATTTCCAGTTGTCGAACGCCGGAAGCAGGTGCTGCTTGTCCCAACCGATCCATCCCTGGTATTGCGCATTGTGGATCGTAAAGACAGTTGGAATGCCGGCGAGACGCGCGCTGAACGCGTATCCGTACTTCATTAAGAATGGAATGAGGGCGGCATGGTGGTCGTGGCAATGAACGATATCGGGCAAATGCTGCCACTTGGAAAGCCAGTCGCACACGGCGATCTGGAAGGCCAGGAACCGCTCTGTATCGTCGTCATAGCCGTAGACCTTCTCGCGGTCAAGCAGGCCGTTGATGTCCACGAGGTACAGGTCGAAGCCGAGCTCGTTGGTCTTTTCACGGATCACTGCGTAGCGGAACGGCTGCTGCCCGAGGAGCTGCTCGCCTTCGTGAACAAGCTCCCACTGGTGGTTGTAGAGGAATTTCGTCCGGTACATCGGCATTACCACCTTGGCGATATGGCCGTTGTCCGACTGGTATTTCGGCAGGGCGCCGACCACGTCACCGAGCCCGCCGGCCTTCGCCACCGGGTAACACTCCGCCGATACATGAATTATTTCCATACGTCAGATAACCGCATCAAATTAGGCAGGAAACGATTCACTGCAAAGCGTATTCCACAGAATCCGGATAATTCCCTTTTTATCAACATCGGACTAAGCATATGATTCTGAAATGGTTATTTCTGTTTATTTTGAGCCACCTTTTACTTCTAAACCAACAAGCTTATGGCTACTTCAACTGGTATGCATCGCTCCACTGCCGCCGCTTCCACGGGCCCCGTGGCAACGAACTATGGGGCACTGAGCACCCTGATCACCGTTTTCTTTTTCTGGGGCTTCATTGCAGCCGGCAATTCGGTTTTCATTCCTTTCTGCAAGCACTATTTTCATCTTGACCAGTTCCAGAGTCAGCTGATCGACTTCGCTTTCTACCTTGCATATTATGTCGGAGCGCTCGGTCTCTTTGCGTACGGAGCCTTCGGCGGCAACGACCTCGTTGCTAAATGGGGCTATAAAAAAAGCATCGTGTATGGCCTGCTGTTTTCCGCCCTGGGCGCCATAGCCATGATCATTGCGGTCAACGCGAACACCTTTGCCGGCATGCTGTTCGGCCTCTTTATTGTCGCGCTCGGATTCTCTTTGCAGCAAACTGCAGCGCAGCCGTTCGCCATTACCCTCGGGGACCCGGCTACGGGAACGAGCCGCGTCAACCTCGGCGGAGGTATCAACTCGTTCGGTACCACGATCGGCCCGATCGTGGTTGCCTTCGCGTTGTTTGGAACAACGGCCGCGATCACCGATGAGAAGATCGCATCGCTCAGCCTGAGCAAGGTCATCGTCCTTTATTCTTTTGTTGGCGCGCTTTTCATCGCTGCCGCTTGCCTCTTTTACTTTTCTAAAAAAGTACCGGCCGGTATTTCTTCGGAACGCACGGAGAAAGCCAGCAAAGCTCTTTATTCCCTGCTGATCCTGACCGGCTTGCTGATCATCATGTTCGTGCCGGTATTCAATAGCTACAAGACCGACCTCACCAACGCAACGGCCGCCGAGCGTCACGACATGGAGACTTACCGCATGAAATGGCTCTTCGGCGCATTCGCCGTTGTCGTCATCAGCCTGCTCGTTTCCAATATGAGCGCGCGGAAAAGCCCGGAAGGCTGGGGCGCCATGAAATACCCGCAACTTGTTTTGGGCATGCTCGCCATCTTTATCTATGTTGGTGTGGAGGTCACGATCGGAAGCAACCTGAGCGAGCTGCTGAAGCAGCCTGATTTCGGCGGATACCAGTCCTCGCAGGTGGCCCCCTTCGTGTCTATGTATTGGGGTAGCCTGATGATCGGCCGCTGGGCGGGCGCCATCTCGGCATTCAATGTCCGTGGAAACACAAAGCAGCTTCTCCTGTTCATAGTGCCGCTGGTGGCGTTCGGTGTTGTCATCGGTGCCAACACCATCGCCCAGTACGACATGAGCCCTCTCTATTATTACGTGCTTTGCGTTTTGGTGCAGATTGTCGCCTTTTATGTGAGCCGCGATAAGCCGGCCCGTACACTCCTGATCTTCTCCACGCTGGGCCTGATCGCCATGGTGATCGGCTTGATGACAACAGGTAAGCTGTCGATCTATGCCTTCCTCAGCGGCGGACTTTTCTGCTCCATCATGTGGCCGGCGATCTTCAGCCTTTCTCTTGCCGGCCTGGGTAAATACACGACACAAGGTTCTGCGTTTCTCATCATGATGATCCTCGGGGGCGGTATCATCCCGCCGATCCAGGGGAAGCTGGCGGATTACCTGCAATCAAAATCCGAAGAAGTAGGATACGGCATTCACCACTCCTACTGGGTGGCCGTCATCTGCTTCGCGTACCTGGCTTTCTTTGCCTTCGCCGTACGTGGCATCCTGAAAAAGCAGGGCATTGACTATGACGTGCAGGGTGAAAATTCGGAACCGATTGCCGCAAATCCCGAGGCCACACTGGAAGCTTGACCAGACCTAATAGTATACGAATGGACCTATCACAAGAACTTGCACTCGGCATCGATATCGGCGGCACCAACACCAAGTACGGCCTGGTGAACCACCGCGGTGACATCATCGAAAAAGGGGAGATCCGCACCGACTCGTTTCCGACCATTGAAGAATTTGTCGAAGGTCTTCACAAGACCCTCTCTCCGCTCATTGCCAAGGCCGGCGCCGGGGACTCCCTGCGCGGCATCGGCATCGGCGCCCCCAACGGCAACTACTACACCGGCACGATCGATTATGCGCCCAACCTGCACTGGCGCGGCGTCATCCCGCTGGCAAAGCTCGTCTCCGAGCGCTTCGGCCTGCGTTGTTCCCTCACCAACGACGCCAACGCGGCCGCGGTCGGTGAAATGATGTACGGCGCCGCACGGGGTATGAAGGACTTCATCATGATCACCCTGGGCACGGGCGTCGGCAGCGGCATCGTGGCCAATGGCCACGTCGTTTACGGCCACGACGGGTTTGCCGGGGAGCTCGGGCATACCATCATCCGCCACGGGGGCCGCAAGCACTGGTCCACCAAGCTCGACGGCTCCCTAGAAGCCTACTGCTCGGCAACCGGCATCGTTCTCACCGCCAGGGAACTGCTCGCGGCATCCAACGAGGAAAGCCTGCTCCGCAATTTCAGCGACAAAGAGCTCGACTCAAAAAGAATCTACGACTGCGCCATCCAGGGCGACCGGATCGCTGCCGAGGTCTATCGGTTCACCGGCCAGATCCTTGGCGAAGCGCTGGCCAATTTCGTCATGTTCTCTTCGCCCGAGGCCATCATTCTCTTCGGTGGCGTCATCAACGCGGGCGAGCTGATCATGGCGCCGACAAAGCTTCACATGGAAAAGAACCTGCTGCCCATCTTCCAAGATAAAGTGAAGCTCGTCTTCAGCGAGCTCAAAGAAGCCGATGCCGCCATCCTGGGCGCAAGCGCGCTCGTTTGGGAAATGCGCGATTGATAAAAGCGATCCATCCCCATGCCCGGATAAAAAAAAGAGAGCCTTTCAGGGGCTCTCTTTTTTTTATATAATTGGTTGCTTAACGCGCCAGGAGCTCCTCGCGCTTCTCCGTCTCCCACTGCTTGCGGCCAAGGCCTGCAAACACGTGACGCTCGCTGTGATACGATGAGCGTACAAGAGGGCCGCTCTCCACGTAATCGAGCCCAATGGTGTAGCCATAATCCTTGTACTGGGCAAACTCGTCGGGATGAACAAACCGGTGAACGGGCAAGTGCTTCTTTGTTGGCTGCAGGTACTGGCCGATCGTCACAACGTCGCAGCCCGATGCCTTGAGGTCTTCCAGGGTCTGGAACACTTCTTCTTTTGCTTCACCGAGCCCAAGCATGATGCCGCTCTTCGTCCGCATGCCGCCCGCCTTCAGGGTCCGGATCACGTCCATGCTGCGCCAGTACTTCGCCTGGATGCGCACCTGGCGCGTCAGCCGCTCGACGGTCTCAATATTATGCGATACCACTTCGGGAGCGGCGTCAATGATGCGTTGGATATTCTCTGCCTGGCCCTTGAAGTCGGGGATCAGTGTTTCGAGAGTCGTCTCCGGGTTGAGCGCCTTGACCGCTTTGATGGTATTGTTCCAGATGATGGAACCTCCATCCTTTACCTCGTCGCGGTCCACCGACGTTATGACGGCGTGCTTCACTTTCATGAGGTGGATCGCCTCTGCCACGCGCTGTGGCTCGTCCCAGTCGATCGGGTCCGGCCGGCCGGTAGCAACCGCGCAGAAGCCGCAGCTCCGCGTGCACACGTTTCCGAGGATCATAAAAGTCGCCGTTCCTGCGCCCCAGCACTCGCCCATGTTCGGACAGTTGCCGCTTTCGCAGATGGTATGGAGCTTATGTGTGTCGACCAGTCCGCGGACGTGCTTATAGCTCTCCCCGATGGGAAGCTTGACACGCAGCCAGTCAGGCTTGGTGCGCTTAAGGGGTTGTTCCGCGGCGGCGATGGGAAGTTCAGTCATAGTGTTTTCAATTCAGGACCGTCTGCCGCGCAGCTGCCGGGCATTGGGAAGGCCTCTGCAAAAATACCGCATTATCGGCGTCCGCCAAACACGAACGCAAGGTGGCCCTGGTAGAAGAGGCGGTCCGGGTCGCGGCGGATGATCAGGGGGATCTTTTGGGAGTAGGCCTCAACGCTGAAGCCGATCTGTACGGCCTGGACCTTTTCATTATACTTGTTGAAGTCGAACCGGAGCGCCGCTTTCAGAAAGGCGCCGGGCCTGATCTTCAGCTCGTTCCAGCCCTTGCTGAGTCCGGAACTTTGCAGGTATTTGGTGAGGAAGAGCGTGCTGTCCGCGCTTTCGTATTTGACCGAGCGTTTCGTGCCGTTGTCGTTGACATCGATATAGTACGGGCGCAGCAGGCCGAGCGAAAGGCCTCCTTCATAAATGCCCATGACGGCGATGCCGTTCTTGTTTCCCTTCTGGCCGAAGATGTATTGCTGGCCGAAGCCGAGCTTGAACTGGTAGAAATAATTGATCTTGCCCAGGATCAGGGACGCGCCGAACGCACCTTCAGTGGCCCGGAGCTTATGCTCTTTCGGATGCTTGATCTCCGTGAATTCCGCCATATAGAGATTGGTGAAACGCGGCGTCTTCATGCGGCCATGCTCATAGAAGATCCCGTAGCCGTCCGTGCGCAATTGGAGCCCGAACGTGTTCTGACGGTTATAGACAAGCACTCCTTCTTCCTCCTGGCGTGCCATCGCCGCATACTTCTGCCGCTTTTCTGTCTTGCGGCTTTTCTTCTCGTCCTTTTTTTGAGCGGTGCAAACAAGGGTAGGCAGCGCGAAGAGAGCGATCAATAGAAGTTTTTTCACAGTGCTTGAAAGATTGTTAGACGTAAATTTAGGCACAAAACGGTTACAATGACTTCAACGGTAAAATACACGGGCGAATTGCGTACGGTGTGCACTCATTTGGCATCGGGCTCTTCGATCGAGACAGATGCACCGACCGATAACCATGGAAAGGGAGAGCGCTTCTCTCCCACCGATCTCATGGCAACCTCACTCGCCACCTGCATGATCACGGTGATGGGCATCAAGGCCCGCAGCATGGGTCTCGACATGAACGACGTAGAGGCCGACGTTGAAAAGATCATGAAAGCAGACCCGAGGCGCATCGGGGGGATCAACCTCACGTTCCGCATCCCCGGGACTCTCGCACAGGTCGACGAAAAGACAAAACAGATCCTCAAGAATACGGCCCATACCTGCCCGGTTCAGCAAAGCCTTCACCCCGATATTGACGTAAAGGTCGACTGGGGCGCCTGGTCCTGATCGGTCCCCGGCTCCCGCCCTAAGATGGCATTGCCGATGGCGCACGACAGGCACTGCTTCTGGTCGCAATACTCTTTTTTTAACTGGAGAAGCGCCTGGGAATCGAAGGCAGTCTTGTTGGAAAGGCCCAGTGCTTCGAACCCTTTCGTCACGGCATTATGCTCCGGGGCTGTCTCATCCAGCCACTGCAAAGCGCGCGCGCCGTATGCCTCCTTCTTATGAAATAGCCCGTATGCAAACAGCAGCGGCGCCACGGTATTGATGACGATCGTCCTGATCATATCCGCGCCCAACCGCTTCGGTTGAAAAGCTGTCTCCTCGCCGAACCGGTAATGGTAATGCCAGTAGTCGTTCGCCGTCACGCCCAGCCATGCGGTCACTTCGTCCAGGCTGCCCGCGTCAAGAATCTTTGAAAGGAGGTGCTGCGACGTATGCACCAGCATGGCAAGCTGCGCAAGACGCACCGTCGGAAAATTGGACGGCCGCATCCGCATGAACTTCAGCGGCGCAAACACCGGTTTCAGGCGGTACTTTGCCTGGAGGTGGGTGTATTCCCGCCGCAGCAAGTTTGGGTACGATTCGGCAAACGGACGTGTCAGCAGGCGGGCCTGTCCGAACAACACGGCTTCCACCTGGTGCAGGCTTTCACGCTGGCGTGCCAGCAACTTCACCGGGATCGAGCGCGCAATGGATTCAAAAGCGTCGGTATTGACCTGCATCCCGAATGTGCGCGCGAGGAGCCACCAGGCAGCTTCCTCCCAGTGCCCGTTCGTCGCGTCCAGGAACGAGAAGACAAGATCAGCCTTACGCGTGAGGCGCTCCGCAAGCAGTCGTTCTTTCCACGATGTGACCACCAGCCCTGGCACCGTGGCGATGTCCTTCCCGCAGGCAACGACGGCGCTGTTCTGCATCAGCGCCTCATACCGTCCGATCAGTACCGTAGAGATACGGGGCTGCAGCTCGACAACCGGGATGGTGTGGGGAAGGTCCTGGTCGTGCTTGTACACCACGTGCAGGATAACGTTGCGGTAGTTCGGATCGCCTTCGTGACGATGCCTGTCCCAGTCCGTAGTCTTCAGGTGAAGCTCGATCGAGCCGGCCAGCGTCACGGTGCCGATCTGCACCTGCGCATCGAGGAAATCAGGCCCTGCATTGGCATTGAGCCTTCCTTTTCGGATGATGCGAACGGGCTCGCCGGCGATCGTTGTGAGTTTCGACGGATTGAAATAACCAAAGCCCCAGATGAAGTGCAGAAGTTTTTCCGTCATAGAATTTCATTAGCCGAATTCATCCAATGCCTGCACCACCCGGCTTACCGGGAGACCCATGACATTGTAAAAATCGCCGCTGATGCTGTGGATGCCCACCACGCCGATCCACTCCTGGATGGCATAGGCGCCCGCTTTGTCATACGGCTTGTACTTGTCGACATAAAATTCGATCGAAGCCGCGGATATTGGATGAAACCGGACCTTAGTAAGATCACTGAAAAGCTTGTGTTTTTTCCCATTGGAAAGACAAACAGCCGTGATCACCTCGTGCTCCCGTCCCGCCAGGCGCGTCAGGATGGAGACGGCGTCTGCGCGGTCGCGCGGCTTGCCGATGATGTCCGTTTCAAGCACCACGATGGTGTCGGCCGCAATGACTGTGCGCCCGCCGGCGAGTGGGACGACGGCTGCGGCCTTCTCGTTCGCAATATGCTCGGCTACCGCCCGTGGTGTCAGTCCCGGCGGGTAGCTTTCGTCGGTGGGATGCACGATGATCTCGAAATCGATCTCCGCCCACTCGAGCAATTGCTTGCGGCGGGGCGACTGGGAGGCAAGGACATAAGAAGGCATCAGCGAAAATAAAGACGGAAGAAGATCATCGAGAAAATACCGGTCAGCATGATCAGTTTCGCCAGGCGGCTCAGCCGGCTGAAATCAGCCGGGGCACTGGCGTTTTTCTGGCGCAGGAGCAGAAGGATTAACGGAGCGATGACAAGCACCGAGCAATAGACGACGGCCCACCACCAGCCGAACTGCAGCATATACAGCTGCAGCAGAACAAGTGCCGCGGCAAGCACAACGATCCAGACCGTTGCATAGATCTTCGTTGCGGTAACGCCGGCAACGATCGGAAGGGTGCGGCAACCGTAGCGCCGGTCGCCTTCCAGGTCCTCAATATCCTTGATGGCCTCGCGGATGAGAGAGATGATGAATGCGAACCCTCCATACAGGAAAGACAGCCGAAAGAATTTTGCGGTCAGTGCGTCGGCAGATCCGAACGCCGCGCTGAAGGGCACCCGCACAAAAAACAGGATGAGCACCGTCCAGGCCGTGAGCAGGGAGATGACGACATTGCCGATGAGAAGCTGCCTCTTGAAGGAAGTTGAATACAGCCAGAGGAGGACGACGACAACCGTGTTGGCCAGGACGAGGTGCCATTTATGCAAACCCACGGCTTCGATCGTGGCAGCAACGCCGGCAAGGCTCAGCCCGAGGTGCCAGAGGATGGCCCATCGCCGGCTGATGATGGTATTGATAACGTTCTTGCTCGGCTTGTTGACCTGGTCGATATTGAGATCGAAATAGTCATTGATGATGTAGCCTCCAGCGGCAATGAAAACAGAAGCTGCCATCAGCCAGCCAAGCATGGCAGGTCGTCCGTCCGGGAAGAGCGACTGGTCAATGCAGACATAAAACAACGCCTGGGTCATGACGATGAAGACAAGGTTCTGCCAACGCACCAGACGGAAGAACGCAGCTGCCAGTTTCATGTAGATTATTTAGAGGATACCTCGGTGTCGAAGGTCCAGTGACCATTAAGGCGAAGCACCTTCTCGATCACGTCGCGAACGCAACCCGCGCCCCCGTCGACCGGTGAGATATAACGGCTGACCGACCGCACCTCGGGCGCTGCATCGGCTGGGCAGCAGCCAAGCCCCACCAGCTGCAGGGCGGCAATATCGGGCAGGTCGTCTCCCATGAACAACACGTTGTCGGCGGCAATATGGTTGTCCGCCAGGAAGGTCTCAAGGAACTGCCGCTTGTCCTTGACCGCCGTGAAAATATCGTCCAGCCCGAGGTAGCGCATACGGGTGACGACCGGCTCGCTGTACGCGCCCGACAGGATCACCACGCGGTAGCCGGCGCGCGCCGCCATCTGCAGGGCGAGGCCGTCGCGCACGTGCATCCGCCTGGCCTGGATGCCGTTGCCGACAAGCAGGACGGTGCCGTCCGTCAGAACGCCGTCGACGTCAAAGACGAACGTGGTGATGCGCTTGAATTCCTCGAGGAAGGACATGGGCATGTACGATTTTTGATTTTAGATTGCCGGTTGATCTGCAGTATGTCTACCAACCGCTCATCCGCAACCGTATTATTTCTGGTTATCTCTCCATTCATAAACCCATGAGCTCTGGATCATCTCCAGGTGTCCTTCGGTGCTTTGCTCGCGCGTGCCTTCGAAGTTGGGGATCTGCAGGACCCACTCCAGCAGGTCCGTGAAGCGGATGCGATAGATTTTTCCTTCGTTAAACTCGTCGCCGAAGCGCTCGTAAAGCTTCAGCGCGATGTCTTCGTAATCGCTCCATTTGATCGGTGGCTCAAACATATCCGTCGTTTTCATTGCGTGATTTCTTATTCGCCCAGGAACTGGGTCTGGTCCGGAAGCGTTACCTCTACGGTGCCGCTGCCGTCCAGCAACAGGCACTGGCAGCCCAGGCGTGAGTTGAGACGCGGGTTGATGGCGCGGTCGATGAAGTCCTCTTCGCGGTCGCTGAGCTCTTCGAGAAAATCCTCTCCCTTGTTCACATAAAGGTGGCAGGTGCTGCAGGCGCAGACGCCGCCGCAGTTGTGGTGAAGGTCGATATCGTTCGTCAGCGCAACCTCGAGGACACTTTGCCCCGCGGGTATGCCTTCTATCGTGACGGGCTCCAGCCCTTTTTGCTCGAAATTAAATTTGATCGTATACATCCATCGGTTTTCGGTGGCAAAAGTAACCATAGTCGGGTGGAATCGATTGAAATTTAGAAGAGACTGTTGAACCACGAAGACACGAAGGGCGCAAAGAGGGGTTTACGATTTTAGATTGACGATTTTAGATTTTTGGAGAGTCTGCTCGTTCGGACTGTCATCCCGCAGGGACCCGAAACGTACGCTTTGAACCACGAAGCCACGAAGAGCGCGAAGGAGCACGAAGAGGGATTGTGTGGAACAATGGCAATTTCGTGCGTGTAGATGACAATCCCGCTCGAGTAGATGGCAATTCCGCTGATGTCGATGGGCGTCCCGCTGGTGTGGATGGGCGTTCCGCCGCTGTCAGCAGGCATCCCGCTGATGTCAGTGACCCTTCCGACGCTGTCAGCAGGCGTCCCGGCACTGTGAGATGCCGTCCCGCTGCTGTCAAAACAGCGTCCCGCTCGTGTAAAAAGGGGTTCCGGCGGGTGTTACGGGAAGAAACAAAGCTTGAAAAGGCAAAAAGGAGTGGCTTTCTTTCACGTTCTGCTTTGGTTCCGAGGCTTGGGGATTTGCGTGGAACAGGCTCTGGAGGTGCGGGAGATGGCTTCGTTCCTCGCCATGACGGA
>JAQBNP010000149.1 GCA_028288515.1 Flaviaestuariibacter sp.
TTATCAACGAGGCGTGCTTTCAGTACGGCACGCTGGTCAACGTGGTCGTCATTATCCTTGGCAAGGCGGATGACGAGCTCGTCGGTGTTGTAGGTTTTCTTTACGTTGGCAGGCTCGCGCTCTTCGAGGATGGCGAGGACGTTTGCGAAGTCGGACCGGAACCGTTCCAGCTTCGGGTCGTTTGGAACGTAAACCAGCTTGCGACGGATCAGGGGCACGCCGGCCGCCTCGGCAAACGTGCTGTAGGAAAGAGATGCATAGGGGTATGAAGCGGAGACGCCCTGCTCCACGATATCTTTCGCGAAGGTCTGGCGAAGGTCCGCCGGGATCGCTGCTTCGGGGAATTTTTCGATCGAGCGCAGCGCCCATTCCTTGCCGTTCTTGTCCTCCAGCCGGAGGGATTTGGTTTGCTTGCCGCCGCCCTTGCGAACGGGCCTCATGCCACCCTGCTCCTTGGTGAGGTCAAGCACGGGAACGGTTACGGGCTGCGTCCACTCCTTCCGGTAGTTGCGCCCGACGAGAGCGTTCCGAAGCCAGCCTTCCTCAAGCTTGTCGTTGGCAGCAACGGTGACGGTTTCGGGCAGCGGTCCGATCGAATCGTTGTACACCGGCGCCACCGTTTGCTTGATCGTCATCACTTCACGGTTGTAGTTGGGCGTGGCAAGGTTGGGGCTGGTCAGGTTGTAGAATTTCGTGTTGACCTTTCCGCTCTTTGTCACTTCGACCATGCTGAAGCCATAGTTCACGTCGGCATACAGGAGGTTCTTGTTGTTGCGGCGAACGCGTGTGAGCTCGGCCACCGCGCCACTGACGATGAACGGCATGCTGTCCTTCATCAGGAGCTGCTGGCTGTGGTCGTGGCCGGCAACAGACATGGTGTTCGGGTGGCGGCGCAGGACCGTTTCGATCTCCTTGGCCATGGCCCGGTATACCGGGTGGTTGAAGTCCTGGACGGTGCCGAACACGCCGCGGGCGAGCGGGTAAACAGAGCCGATGATCGGGAGAGGGATATAGAGTCCTTTGACCGCTTCCGCAAACGGGAAAATATGTTGCTTCCAGGTATAGGCGCCGCCGTGAACGCCCTCGGAATAGAGAGGGTGGTGCATGGCCAGCATCACGAGCTGGTTGGGGTGGGTGTTGATGATCTCTTCGAGCTCGATGGTGAATTCGTCGAGGGTTTTGGTTTGGCAGTTGGAGCCGGGACCGGGCTTGTCATGGACGTACAGGAACCATTGGCTGTCTGCCAGAACGACCACGAGTTGTGTATCTACCTCTACAGTAATGGGACCGGGGCAGCCGTTGGTTGGCCACGCTTCAACGTTGGAGAGCTGTTGCCCATTGATATAATCAACTTGGTTCTGGACGCGTTGCCACCCGCCGATCTTGCCGTTCCACCAGTCGTGGTTACCGGGAATGAAATAGGCTTTTGCTTTTTTGTCTTTTACGAGGCTGATCTCGTAGTCCATGATCTGCTTCGACACCTGGTAGTCGGGCTCGCCTTCTGTCGGGAGGCCGTAGGGATAGATATTGTCGCCCAGGTAGATCGCGATATTGCGCTCATCGTTCCAGTCCACGTTCTTCTTCAGCCAGTCGACCACGGGATGGAAGCCGTTTACGAGGTCGCCGGCGTCGCCGAGGAGGAAGATGCGGTGACGCACGCTGTCGATCTGTGCGTGCGCGGTTATACCAATCAGGATCAGGGCCAGGCTCAGGACTTTTTTCATCACGGTCATTATTTTGTCGGGTGGTGTTTATAGGGGATGCGCAGGAGGGTTGGCTTTCCAAGTTTTGCCTCGTTCGACACGTACATATCGCCGTTTGTTGCAAAAGCAATGCCTTCAGGTTGCGGGTAGAGGGTTGGATTGAGGCGGTAGGCTTCCTGGACCTTCCCCCGCAGATCGGTGATGACCAGCAGGTTACCCGATGAGGCGAGGATATAGAGACGCTTTTCGAAGGGGTGGATGGCAAGTGCGGACGGATTGAATTCGACCTTGCCGTCCTTGAGCACGTCGCGGACCGACTGGGAGGAGATGGTAAAGAGCGGTGTGCGGTCGAATGTTCGTGTTTTCGGGTCGAAGCGGAAGGCTGTCCGCTGGTGCTTTCCCTTTTCAAAGGCACATGATTTGCATAAAATGACGAGGCCCTTTGCTGTTGAGTCGTAATAAAGCGTTTCAAAGTCGTTCTTGTCGGTTGACCAGAAGGGATAGCTGGTAGAAACCAGGCCGGAATCGGAAGGCTGGATCGCGACCACAGTTCCATTGCTGATCAGCGTATACACGGTGCTGTCCACTTTTACCACGTCCTCGAAATCGGCTGAAGGCAATTCCGGATCATAGTAGTCGCTTACTTTACCATCCAGCGTCAGGGCATAGATCTTTTTCTTGTCGTCGGCGATGGCCAGCAGCTTGTTCTCCGAGGCGAGGTAAAAGATTCCGGAGATCTCGTTCAGCTTTTTTTCGAGGATCATCTTTTGCGGGCGACGCATGAGGTAGTCGCGGGGAGAGCCCGGGTTCCAGAGAAGCTGGCAGGCGGAGCCGAAAAGAGCGACGGCGCAAACTGAGCAGGCAAGGGTTTTATAAAGAGATCGATTCATGTTTCAGTAAATTTATAACGTAACAGCGCGATATGATGGACAATAAAGCACAGATATTAAACGAAGCCCAGGCCTATGTCACCGAGATCTTTCACAAGGAGGTTGACCCGCAGTTCGTCTTTCATAACCTGGAACATACACAGCAGGTAGCGCGTGCTGCCGACGAGATCGCGGCCCATTACCAGATCCCGGAGGACGACCGCTTCGTTCTTATTCTCGCTGCCTGGTTCCATGATACCGGCTTCAGCAGCGGCAAAGCGGAAGATCATGAGAAGGAAAGCCTGGGCATCGCAACCGAATTCCTGCTGTCCAAGAACGTCGACCCGGAAGTGATCCAGCGCGTATCGTCGTGCATACAAGCAACGCGTATGCCACAGTCCCCCCTGAGCCAGGTCGAAAAGATCATGTGCGATGCGGACCTGTATCATCTCGGCACACAGGATTTCAAGAAGATGAACGTCCAGCTGAAGGCCGAGCAGGAGGCGTACTTCAAAAAGGAATTCGGCCGTAAAGAATGGCGACAGCGCAATATAGACTTTCTTGAGTCGCACCAATATTTTACGGATTACTGCCAGCAAAAGCTGGAGCCGCAGAAGCAGGAATGGATCCGGCAACTTCGCAAGAAGCAGGGAGATAAGGGTGTGAAGCACACGCAGGAAATGGAGATCTCACCGTATTCATTTGGCAAGGAAAGCAACTTCACAAACCCGAAGGCAAAAGAGGATAAGTCCGTGGAGCGCGGCGTGCAGACGATCTTCCGCATCACGTCAAACAACCACATCAACCTGAGCGAGATGGCCGACAAGAAGGCCAGCATCATGATCTCGGTGAACTCGATCATCGTGTCGCTGATCTTCTCGGTCGTTCTCGGGCGCCTCGAATATTACCCGCACCTCATTGTGCCGGCCCTGCTTCTCACCGTGGTGTGCGTATCAGCGATCACGTTTGCGGTGCTGGCCACACGTCCTTCGATATCAACCGGTCGCTTCACGGAAGACGATATCCGCAACAAAAAAACGAACCTTCTTTTCTTTGGTAATTTTCACCAGATGGAACTCGAAGAATACAATTGGGCGATGGGCGAGCTGCTGCGGGACAAGGACTATATCTATAACAGCATGATCAAGGATATCTATTTCCTTGGCGTGGTGCTTGCGCGAAAGTACAGGCTGCTGCGCATCTCCTACAATATCTTCATGTTCGGTATGATCCTCGCCGTGATCGCGTTCGGCGTGGCGAGCTACCTGGGAAGCTAGGGAATGGGGGAGTGAATACTGAATACTGAATGAAGTGGAATGCGCAATGATCGATGCGCAATGTTCGATGTTCGGGAGCGCGAAAATGGAACATTGATTATTGATCATTCCTTCCTTCCCATCCCCCTCCTGTTCTCTTTCTTTGAATACCCAGCTTCGAGTCCCCTGCTGAATACCTGGGAAGAATTTTCAATTTCCATCGCTCCGGTCGGGCCCGCAGTTCCTGCGTCGGAGGCGCCGGCGAGCCGGGTTGAAAGCTCCGTCGCCGATCGGAGATTACTTTCGATGCCAGGTTGTCAGATAAATTGGTGGCGGAAGCTCCGCCGCGTGCCCGCGGACCCTCCAATCGAAGTTTTTCTGACAAACTGGCAACTGGGAAGCTTCCCTTCGGTGGCGGAAGAGCCGCCGACCGTCCGGCGCTGAATTCTTTCTCTCGTTACACAGGGAATTTGCCGCAGGAGATGCGCGGGGTGGATGGGACCGAAGGAAATGATCATTCATCGAGGACCAATGTTCGCAGCTGAAGTCGGTGGGAGGCCTTCGGGTGAGCATGGAAAATCGAACATTGATTGTTGACGATTCTTTGCCGCTATTCCTTGCCCGCACCCACTGAAAACGCCCGTCTCGGGTCCCTGCGGGATGACAGCGTGAAAGTGCAGGAGATGGCTTCGTTCCTCGCCATGACGGCCAGCTCTGGAATCGACTGACTCACCACTCACTATTCACTCCTTTGCGCTCCTTCGCGCGCTTCGTGGCTTAGTGGTTCAAATGAGCAATCTTAAATGAGCATCTCCCCCTGATCAGCAGAATGCGCGGATCGACTCGATGATCTCCGCTTTCGTGATCGGTACACCCATGATCTTGTTGAACGCTTTTGCATCCACCAGGTATTGATCGCGGATGATGCGGATCAACTGGCCATTGTTGATCTCCGGGACCAGCACCGTTTCGTAATTTTTGAGGATATCGCCCAGGTTCCGTGGGAACGGCCGCAGGTAACGCAGATGTGCATGCGCAACTGATAATCCTTCCTCCAGTAATTCAGCAACCGCCGTCTTGATCACGCCATAGGTCGATCCCCACCCGAGCACAAGCACCTTGCCGGAGACGGGCCCGTTATCGAGCTCCTGCTCGGGAATATTGAACGCGATCTTGTCCACCTTCTCCTGCCGGATCTTTACCATCAACTGGTGGTTCTCCGGATCATAGCTCACATTGCCTGTAATATTTTCCTTTTCGAGACCGCCGATGCGGTGCTCCAGGCCAGGCGTACCCGGAACCGCCCAGGGGCGCACCAGATTTTCGTTGCGGAGATAGGGTTGGAATTTCGGCTCGTTATGGCCAAGCTCCGTCTTGAAGCTCACATGGATCGGCCGCAGGCTGTCCGTATTCGGGAATTGCCATGGCTCGGCGCCGTTGGCGATATAGCCGTCGCTCAGGAAGATCACCGGCGTCATATGCTCTACTGAAATGCGCACCGCTTCGTACACGGCCTCGAAACAGTCTGAGGGAGTCGATGAAGAGACAACAGGGATGGGGCTTTCCCCGTTGCGCCCGTAATAAGCCTGCAGGAGGTCGCTTTGCTCTGTCTTTGTCGGCAGGCCGGTTGAGGGGCCGCCGCGCTGTACGTCCACGATCAGCAAGGGAATCTCGAGAATCATCGCGAGGCCCATCGCTTCGCTTTTCAGCGCCATGCCGGGGCCTGATGTGGTGGTGACACCAAGGTGCCCGCCATACGATGCGCCGATCGCCGCCGTGATTCCGGCGATCTCGTCCTCCGCCTGGAAGGTGCGCACGCCAAAATTCTTGTGCTTGCTCAGCTCGTGCAGGATATCCGAGGCGGGTGTGATCGGATAGGTACCGAGAAAGATGGGCAGGCCGCTTTTCACCGATGCCGCAATGAGGCCATAGGCCAGGGCCTGGTTCCCCATGATGGAGCGGTACATGCCGGCTTTGATGCGTGCCTTGTCGACCTTATACTGTGTGGTGAAGGTCTCCGTCGTATCGCCGTAGTTGTAGCCGGCACGGAGGACCTTCAGGTTGGAATCGAGGATCTCGGGCTTGCGGGAAAACTTCTCCTCGAGGAATTTTTCGGTGCTGGCGATATCGCGACCGTACATCCAATAGAGGAACCCGAGCACGAACATGTTCTTGGCGCGGTCCTTCTCCTTGGTGCCCATCTGGAAATCCTTCAGGGCCTCGCGCGTCATCTTGGTGATGTCCATGCGGATCACTTCGAAGGCTTCCAGGGCGGGCTCTTCCAGGGGATTGACGCCGTCTACGTAATTGGCGAGGCGGAGGTTCTTGGCATCGAAGCCGTCCGTATTGACGATCAGCTTGCCGCCTTTTTTCAGGTGCTTGATATTTGTCTTGAGGGCGGCCGCGTTCATCGCCACAAGCACATCCCAGGCATCGCCGGGGGTGTGAATGCTTTCAGAGGAGAAGCGAAGCTGGAAGCCGCTGACGCCCGGGATGGTACCCTGTGGCGCCCTGATCTCGGCAGGAAAGTCGGGGAAGGTGGAGAGGTCGGCCCCGAGAAGGGCGGTGTTGTTGGTGAACTGGGTGCCCGTGAGCTGCATGCCGTCGCCGCTGTCGCCGGCAAACTTGATGACCACGTCCTGTACGATCTCCTGCTTGCGTTCCATGGCCGCAAAGGTACGGCAGAGGGAATATCGAATACGGAACAGGGGCAGGCGAATGTCGAAGGTTATGCTAATTCCGCCCAGGTCCTTCGCCCGGATAAAGCAGTCCCTGGTGCATGGTTCATTCCCTTCCCCATCCCGTACCCCCGAACATTGACATCGATCAACGATCAAGGCTTATTGGCGGACTTCCCTTCTCCTCCATTCAAACGACGACAGGGCATCCACTCGAAATTCTATGGTTTCGACACCTTCTGCTGCGCCCTTTGCCCACCTGCGATCCGCTTCAGCACATACATACACAGCAGGGCCCAGGCGAACCCGAGGCAGAAGCCGGCCAGCACGTCGGACGCATAATGGTAGCGCAGCACGATCCGGCTGATGCCGATGCTCACCGCGAAAAAGAAAAAGAAGAGCGAGAGCACCCATTTCAGGCCGGCCTTCCACTGGGTGTTCCAGACGATGTAGATCATCACTGTGCAAAAGATAAAGGAGCAAAGAGCGTGGCCGCTCGGGAAACTGTAATTGGTGAGGCGGGCCAGCAATGGGAACTCGGGCCGCTGCCGGTGAAAGACATTCTTCAGGCTGAACATGAGCACGGTACTGCTCACCCCCACAATGCCGATGTCGAGCGCATAACGGCGCTTGCGACGCCAAAGGAAATACGCCACCAGAACGGCATAGGCCGGCAGGAAGAACTTTGGCGACCCGAAAAAGCTGAGAAAGGCCATCCACCGGACGACCTGGGGCGTTGTATAGCTCTTGAAAAAGGCAAAAACGTGGCTGTCGAAGAGATCCTCGTTCTCCACCACCACCTCCTGCGCCAGGAACCCAAAAATAAACAGGGCAAGGGCGAACAGGAGCACAGCAGCCAGGATCTTGAGAGAGACCTTCTTCGTTTCTTTTTTTACCTCTTCCTCCATGTACCCTCCTCCCTGCAAATGAAACGCCATGGCAATCCACCAGTTTTCCACAATGAGCAGAATGCGTAAAAACCCTATTGCACTGCCGGGAGCGCGATTGTATGTTTGTCCCCTCAACGGGCAGCTTGCCCGACCCTTATCCGACCCCAATCCCTTCGAAAGATCATAGCGTCCATTATTCTGTGTGCATTTATCACCGTAAACGTACCTACCCCGCTATGAAACAAAAACAACTACAAAAAGACCACGGCAAGGACCTCTACCACGCCGTGCTGATCCTCATCGCCCTCTGCGTCCTCCTGGCGTACCTGCGGGTATGAGCAGGCAAAAAAATCCCCTCTTTCGAGGGGATCAATTTTTTCAGGCGTTTGGAACGGTTTAGGTTTTCGGTTTAATGTGGATCGCCTGGATTTCGATCTTTCTAAGGATTGTTGGATTCGGTTTTTCGTTGGAATTTGGATCCTGTTCAGCTTTCATTGGATTCGGATACTGTAATAATACGAGGAAGGAGGGAGCATGGTTTTCCAGCGCATCAGAATTTCCATAGTTTAGGAGAAAAGCCTTAGAACAACCTAGTCAGGCCACCTCATAGGCATGGTATGCCCCATCAACGTGGTAGCGTTCAGCGATCGCGTCCGGCTCGCTCCAGTCCATTTCCAGGATCTGGCGAAGTGAGGTAACGAGCCCCTCATACGACGATGGCTTGCGGAGGTACAGGTGAACACCCGAGCCGAAGGCGCGGCTGACCTGCGTGGGCTGGTCGGAACAGCTATACATCACCACCGGAAGGTGGGCATGGCGGGACAGGCCACGGATCTCGGTCACACAGTCGAAGCCACTTTTCTTCGGCATATTGATGTCCATGAAAACGATCTGGGGATGGTTGCTGTCGAGGGCAGGCACGAGCTCGTCGCAGTCGCTGACGAACTGGAGGGTGATCGCCGGGTCGACATCGGAGAGCGCCTTCCGGAACAGGAAGCAATCGTCCGGGTCGTCGTCGACCAACATGATGTTGTGAATACGTCTGGCGTTCATAAGCGTTATTTTACGGTCGCGCGGTAGCAAGGTTGAATCAAAGGCGGTCCGTTACGAAGGGCCAGTGAGAATACAATGAAGGTATACCAGCCAGGCAGCCATTCGGTGTTAAAAGCGGCGCCCCGCCTGTATCCTGTAGACGAGCCCAAACATTTGCCCGCCGAAACAACAACAGTCAACTACTTTTATGGTTCAACCCCTTTCTAAAATCATACAACTATGGTACGTCACGCAACAGCCGTCTGGAACGGCTCTGGAAAAGAAGGAAACGGCACGCTCAGCACCCAAAGCGGCGTGCTTGAACAAACGCAGTACTCGTTCAATACGCGCTTCGCCGATGGCAAAGGCACCAACCCCGAAGAGCTCGTTGCGGCCGCTCATGCCGGGTGCTTCACAATGAAGCTGAGCTTCGTCCTCAACGAGGCGGGCTTTACCGCCGATAAGCTCGAAACGCGCTGCGAGATCACTCTCGACAGCGGCGCCATCACCAAGTCTCACCTGACCGTCACCGGCACCGTGCCCGGTATCAGCCAGGAGCAATGGGACGCCGCCGTTAAAAACGCGGAGGCCAACTGCCCCATCTCAAAGCTGTACAACACCGAGATCAGTACAGACGCCACGCTGGGATGACCCACACCATTATAAAAAAGCCCCGCAGAAGCGGGGCTTTTTTTATGCTCATCCTCACAGGCGCTTTAAAAAAAAGTCCTTATTGAAGCGAAGAAAAACAGAGTACCCATATTCCAGAAACCGGTTCTTCAGATCGTAATAAGGCTCGAGCCGCATATCGATGGCCACGTTCGGGAACAGCTGCTTGTCATAGATCAGCGTGGCGAACAAAAGCTCCCGGTCGGGCTCGCCATACCCGGCGATCTTTTCTGAAATAGAATTGTACAAAGGCATGCCGACCGGGCCGAAGAACCGGTGACCGCGCCAGTACCGAAGATCAAGGTCAATGTTAATGCGGCTTCGGAATGTGATGCTCGACAGCCAGCCCGTCCCGTGGTTATAGAGCTGGAGCTTGTTGCCCGAAATATTGCGGTAGTAAACAAAGTGATGGTCGGTATTGATGCCGCGCAGAAAGCCACCGTCCGTGCTCGCTTTCAGCGAGAGACCGATGGCCGTGTTGAAGAGGGATTCGATCGGGTCAGGGGAGCTCGAGATCTGTCCGCCCTTGTGCGCGATGAGCATCTGCGCAGGCAGTTCGAGGGTCACGCGCGGGCCTTTGATCAGCCGCGTTCTCGTGGAGAAACCAGTTGTCAGCTCTTCGCGAAAGGGGTCGTTCAGGATGATCGACTTTCGCCAGTCGATGAACCAGTCCATCCAGAATCGACGCTTATCCAGCGTCAGTTGCAGGCCCTGCTCGTTCCGGCTTGTGATGATGCGCTCGGGGTTATAAAGCGGCTCTATGAAGCGGTGATTCAGTGCACCCTGCAGGGTTCCCATGAGAAAGGTCAGTCCCTTCTTTTGATATTTGGCCGTGAACACCGGCTCGACCGTCACAAGACCGGGCCGGCCGAATTCACGACGAAGAAAAATACCGCCGCGAAAGGAGATGCGCTCGTTCAGCTGGTAGTTCAGCTGGGGTACAAGCTGGTAGCCGAGAAGCGTATAGCTGAGCGGAATATTGCCGAACCACTCATAGTTGCGGAGATAGTTCAGATTTTCGATGGTGAGGCTCAAACGCCCGGAATCGGCGGGCTGCAGGTTCGCCGTATCGCGGAAGAGGGGGTAATCGGTTTGCGCCCCGGCAGGGAGGCGCACCAAACAGGCAAGCACAGCAAGCACCGTCAATTTTCTCATAAGATCAGCACGTTTCGTTTAAGGGGAGAAAGGTAGAAAAGAAAGGCGTATGAAAAGACAGGCCCACAAAGGGCCGTGTACCCCGCTGTCATTTTGAAGTGCCGAACTGCTGAATCGGCAGTTGAATCTTCGCGAACCGGCATGGTTTTTCCCCTTTTTCGATCAAACAATTGTTATGGCAAACAAACAAACTCCGCAAACCGATAACGGTCGTAACCAGAACCGCGGCAGCAGCGGCAACAACAATCAGAAAGGTGGCAATGGAAATAGCCGCCAGACGGAAGGCATCGTACAGCCGGCCGGCAACCAGTCGGAAAGCAGCAAAGGGGGCGCAGGAAACTCCCGCCAGGGCAACACCGGTGGCGCTGCCAGGAGCGGACGCTAGGCCCGTTTCCATCCGTACCAGCATCGATCTTCACCCCATTCAATCATCAGAAAATTGTGAGTTATGGAAAATTCGAAGGGACAAAACAAGTCAGGACAGCAGGATCCGAATACAGACCTGCAGCGTGAGCGCTTATCCAATGGCGACAACCTTGGCGGCCAGCAAAACACCGGCAGCGGTATGCGCAACACATCCGGTGGCACAACCGACGTGGGTCGTAACACGCAGGGTGGCGCAGGTGGCCGCAGCAGCTCCGGCATCTCCACGAAACGCAGTGTGAGCGGCTCCGATTTCGACGGACAGGTATCACCGGAATAAGAGGTCAGGGTGAGTCCTTGCACGCGTGGCAGAGCTGCGTGTGCAAGGACTTTTTGTGCCAGTCGGTCCTGTTGACTTCCTTCCTCAAACGAAAGATCGGTTGAGCTTGGCTCAGTCCAGGCCCGCCTTTCACGGCTTTCAGCCGGGGCCGGGGCACGAGTTTTTTACTGTCCTCGGTACTCTTAACAATTCTTCCTTATTTAAAACAATCTGTTATGGACAATCAAAGAAACCAGCAGGATCAGGGCCGGACATCAAACCAGGACTCGCAGAACCAGCAGGGCCTTGGCGGCCAAAGCCAGCAGACAAGCGGCGGCATGGACAGCGGAAATGAGCGTGGCATGGGCAACCAATCAGAAGGCGGCATGGGCGGCTCACAATCGGGCATGGGCGGCTCCGGTATGGACCAGGGCGGCTCCCAGCGCGGATCCGAAGGACTCGGCGGACAGAGCCAGGGAACGAGTGGCTCACAGGGCGGCTCTCAGTCCGGAATGGGCGGCCAGTCCGGCATGGGCGGCGAAAGCGGTCGCTCTTCTGGCTCCGACTACGGCTCTTCTTCAGGTGGCACTGATCTTAACAGCGGCGACTCGGGCCGGGGCGGCAGCAGCCAGTCCGGTGGTGAATCCGGCCGCGGAGAGGGCGACATGTAAGCAGCCCCATTGCTTGTTATAGCGAATGAATGAAGGCGCCCCGTATAAATACGGGGCGCTCTTTTTGTCGGCTCTGTATTTGCATCGTTTCGATCAATAACGGGTAACCTCAAAAATGAATTGCGATGAAAGATGAAAAGAACGACAGGCCTCTCGCCTACCCCAAGCCAACAGAAACGGACAGCCAGATGAAAGAGCAGGGCGAATACCTGCAGGGCGACAGCAGCCGCCTGACGGAACAGCAGGGAGGCAACGACGCGCGCCAGGACATCCAGCAGATGAAGGATGCCAACGAACAGAATACGACGGAAGGGATCCCGTGAGAGAAGTTAGTCAACAGGAAGAAAGAGCGCCGCATGCCGGCATGGATGGCGTGTGTGTATGCGGGACCGCTCGATACTCAGGTTTCGATGCGTAGTGATCAAATGAGAGGGCGTAAGAAGAAGGACGATCCACAGACTACCCTCAATCGAGCTTCGAAACTTGAATACTCCCGTCGGCCTTTCAGACGAATCGACGGCGGTATTCGACACTCACGGTAAACCTCAACCGTTCATTGAGTATCGATCATGGAACATCGAGGCATTCCTCATTCAACCCAGTCCCTTCACCGGCTTACCTTCCATAGATCTTCTCTACGTAACTCCCGCAGGTCTCCATGATCACCTTGCGCTTCAACGACATTTTGGGCGCAAGCTCACCAGCGTTGACCGTCCATTCGGTTGGAAGAAGCTCGAATTTTTTCACCTGCTCAACAGGGTTGAAATGTGTGTTCAGCTCCTGCACCAGCTCCTGGTAATGCCGCACCACGCGCGGGTTCGTCACCATCTCCTCGTGCGTCAGGCTCTCCCCGAGACCCTGCTGCCGGCACCAGTCTCGCAGCTGCGAAAACGCGGGTACGATCAGGGCTCCGGTGAATTTCTCCCCTGCCCCCACGACCATCACCTGCCCGATGAACGGCGATTCGGCAAAGCGGTTCTCGATGGGCTGGGGCGCCACGTACTTGCCGCCCGAGGTCTTGAAGATCTCTTTCTTCCGGTCGGTGATCTTGAGAAATTTATTGTCGACGAGTGTACCGATATCGCCCGTATACAACCAGCCATCCTGCACGGTTTCGGCTGTGAGGTCCGGGCGCTTGTAATATCCCATCATCACGTTTGGCCCTTTGCACAGCACCTCCCCGTCGGCGGCGATCTTCACCTCGACGCCCGAGATCACGGGACCCACCGTACCGAACATGCGGCTCTCCTCCTCCATGCGATTTACACTGATCACCGGCGAAGATTCCGTCTGCCCATAGCCCTCAAGAATGGGGATGCCGGCACCGGTAAACACGCGGATCAGCTTCACCTGGCAGGGAGCAGCGCCGGTTACAATGCAACGGATCTCGCCGCCCAGCGCTTCTTTCCACTTGGTGAAGATCAGCTTGCGGGCCAGTCCCAGCTTCGCGCGGTAAACAGGACTGCCCTTCTTCTGTACATCGTATTGCTCGCCAAGCGCGAGGGCCCAGAAGAACAGCTTTTTCTTGAGGCCCGTCAGCTCATTGGCTTTGGCCATGATCTTTTCATAGACCTTCTCGAGGAGACGCGGCACCGTCGTGAAGATCTGCGGCTTCACTTCTTTCAGGTTCTCACCCAGTGTATCGAGGCTTTCGGCGTAGAAGATGCTGACACCGGCAAACAGGTAGACGTAGGTGACCATGCGCTCGAAAATATGGTTGAGCGGAAGGAAGCTCAGCGCGCGCGTGCCCCGGCCGACAGGCAGGTAGGGCAATACCGCAAGCACATTGCTCAGCACATTGCGATGGGAGAGCATGACACCCTTCGGCGTCCCCGTCGTGCCCGATGTATAGATGATCGTGAGCAGGTCTTCCGTGGTGATCGTGGCCGCTACCGTTTCGATCTGCTGCAAATGCTCCGGTCCGCCAAGGAGCAGGATCTCACTCCAGTGCCGGCACCCGTCCAGGCGCTCAAAGCTGTAAACGGCGGTCAGTGATGGCACCTGTGCCTGCACGTCGGTCACCTTACCGAGGAGCTCCGCATCGTTAACAAAGGCCAGCTTCACGGCGGCATCGTTCAGTACAAACTGCAGGTCGTTGACATGAACCGTCGGGTAGATGGGGACCAGCACAGCGCCGATCTTTTGCACCGCCAGGTCGAGGAAAATCCACTCGGGGCGGTTCTTTGCCAGGATGGCCACCTTGTCGCGCGCCTCGATGGACAAGGCTTTGCCGCCGATCCCAAGCGACAGGAGACCCGCGCTGAGCTTCTCAACGGTATCGGCTACCTCCCGCACGGTGTACGTGCGCCAGGAGCCGTTCTCCTTCGCGGAAAGAAGCACATCGTTCGGCCCCTCTTTCAACATTTTCTCCAGGCAATCAAACAACCGGTGCGGATTCGACATATGCAAACAATTTGTCCAGGTGAAACAGCAAAACGCGTTGGCGCAAAATACGGGCGCCCCACGCTAAAATAAAAAATCCCGCGGGTGCGGGACTTAAAAACATTAGCGACCTGCGTAGTATTGCCCCGGCGGCAGCTTGAACACCCTGCTTTTCTGGAAGGCGTTGAATTTGGCAAATGCTTCAGGGTGGGTGCGTGTCCAGTTCTCATACGCCGCGAGGTTGTCGGTCGTCGTGAAGAGCCACTGGTTGTACGCTTCGAACATGCCTTCCCGGATCAGCTGCTGCTGGTAATCGAACAGCTTGAAGGGAAACTTCATGTCCTGGTTTTTGAACCAGTCGAGGATGAAGCGGGTGCGCACCATCGTCAGAACATCGATGCTGACTCCATTGGCGAGCAGGCCAGCCTGGCGGCCCATCGTTTCCAGATAAGCACGGCTGAAGTTGGTGAGCTTCTCCTGGTCCTTCACCATGTCTGCATCGGCAAACAGTTTTTCCTTATAGCCCGAAAGCAGGAGTTGCTTCATATTGGCCGCACGGTCCGTGAGGCTTTCCATATTGATGAAGACCTCGCCGTAGATCAGGCTCCACGTCTTGTCCTTTGTATAATAATAGAAGAGAGCGGCATTGTAAAAATTACCCGCATAGGACGGGTCAACGCGGATGCCTTTCTCCCATTCAACAAGAGCGTCGGCATCTTTCTTTGCCCACAGCAGCTCACCGTACTCACTGTGCAGCGCACCGCTGTTCGGAAACTTCTTCAGCGCCTTTTTATACATCTTCTCGGCATCCTTTACTTCCTCGAGCGCCTTGTACACGTTGCCGCCGATCTGGTACGACTGGGCATCTGCCGCGTCATTGTCGAGCAGGTTCTTCACGACGTCGAGCGCCTTGGCGTAGTCGCGCTTATAATACAGGGAAAGCGCGAGGTCTTTCTGCATCTCCAGGTTGTTCTTGTCGGTCTGCAGGGCACGCGTCAGGACGAGCACGGCATTGTCGAAATCCCCTGAGCGCATGAAGCTGCGGGCGGTTTCCTGTGGGGTCTGCTCCTGCGCAAACGATGCAAGGGCAAGCGTGACAAAACTGAAGGCGAGGGCGATCTTTTTCATGAGCATGTATTAATGTCCGTCGACGGTGTTTCTCCGGGCAGACAAATTAAGCGGAAAAACGACTGGCATGCCAACGCCGCCGCATAAAATAACAAATCTTTCCCTTACAGCAGGTGGGTCAGAAGACCGTCGCGCAGCTTAGGCTCGAACCAGGTGCTTTTGGGAGGCATGACATTGCCACTGTCGGCGATATCGAACAGCTGCTGAATACTGACCGGGTACAGGCTGAAGGCAACGCTCGCAGCGCCGCTGGTCACGCGTTCTTCCAGGGCTTTGAGTCCGCGGATGCCACCCACGAAATCAATACGGGCGTCGGTCCGCGGATCGCCGATAGCGAACAGCGGCGTAAGAATCTTCTCCTGCAGGATGGTCACGTCGAGAACCCCGATCGGGTCGGTTCCATAGCGGCCCGCGCGGGCCGTGAGCCGGTACCACTTCCCATTGAGAAACATGCCGAATGTATGAAGCTCGGAAGGCGCCACCGCAGCCTCGCTGTCAGCCACGTCAAAGTCCTGGCGAAGGCGCTGCAGAATGTCGTCCACGGAAAGCCCGTTGAGGTCTTTGACCACGCGGTTATAGTCGAGGATGGCAAGCTGGTTTGCCGGGAAGATGGTCGTCAGGAAAAAGCGGGCGTTCTCACTGCCGGGCATCTGCTGGCTCACCTTTGCTGCTGATGCTGCGCGATGGTGCCCATCGGCGATATAGGTAAAGGGGATCTTTTCAGCGAACAGGTTGGTGATGACGTCGATTGTCGATACGCCATCAACGACCCACACGGTATGCGCCACGCCGTCATCGGCAGTAAAGCTGTATGCTGCGTTGTGGTGCGCTTTCCAGTGAGCGAACACATCGGTCAGTTCCTTGCTGTCCTTGCAGGCCAGGAAGACATTGCCGGTCTGGGCCTTGATCGTGGCCATATGGCTGATGCGGTCCTGCTCTTTCTCGGGCCGCGTGTATTCGTGCTTCTTGATGACGTCGTTGAAATAATCCTGCACCGAGGACACGCAGACAAGCCCGGTCTGGGTACGGCCGCGCCAGGACAGCTCGTAGATATAATAGCACGGAGCGTCATCCTGGAACAGCACCTTGTTGTCGATCAGGTGCTGAAGGTTTTGTGCCGCGCGGTCATAGACCTCCTGGGTATGAATGTCAATGTTTTCGGGGAGGTCGATCTCGGATTTTGTCACATGAAGAAACGACAGGAGATTGCCGGCCGCTTCGGCGCGCGCTTCAGCGGAATTCAGCACATCATATGGTTTCGACGCCACCTGCGCGGCGTATTCGTTATGCGGTCGCAAGGCACGGAAAGGTCTGATCTGGGCCATAAAAAGGAATTGCTGCAAACCTAGCAAATTTTAAGAGGCCGCCCGCCGCTCAACTCATTCCACGCATTTGACAATTCATCGCGTACGACCTGTCAAGGAATTCCTAATTCCGGACCTTTTAACAAAAACTACGTAACGGTCGCGCTTGCTTTGGCGTATCACAATCAAAATCAATTTATATGAAGCTAACTCTATCATTTGCACTCGCCGCCTCGCTGTTCATCACCTCCTGCGGTGTCAACAAAGACGTCTACAAATCATCCGACTTCGGTGAAAAAGCAACCGCGCACAAGACTGTCGCCATCCTGCCGCTGAAGATCACGCAGACCGGCTATGTCGGAAAGAAAGAGACCGAAGAAGGCATCCGCGCCGCCAATGAAAAATGGGGCTACACGTTCCAGGAGTCACTCCTCACCTACGCCCTGAAGCAAACGGGAAAGCACAGGAAGTCGCCCGTCACCAGCTTCCAGTCCATCCAAAAAACAAATGCGCTTCTGAAAGATGCCGGACTCGATATTGAAGCGATGTACGCCAAGCAGCCCGAAGAGCTGGCCCACCTGCTCGGTGTCGACGCTGTGATCATGACCACACTTGAAAAGGACAAGAACGTCAGCGATGGCGTGGCCTACGGTGTTGCCGGCGCCCGTGTCATCCTCGGAGCCATCGGCAAGCCCGCCACATCCGCAGCCAGATCCTCGATGTCCATGAACGCCTCCGACATCAACATGAACTGCTACCTGTACAACGGTACAGACAGCAAGCTTCTTTGGAAAACATTCCGGAAAGGTGGCGCCGACCTGCCCCACGAGGTCAACGGGATCGTTGAATATTACAGCAACTGGATCGCCAAGAAATTGCCATACCGCAGTTAAATACGTGCGCTTTTAGGGAAGAGGTTGGACCGCAGGGTTCAACCTTTTTTTTGCGCCACATGCCGCATCAAAGACGTCAGCGCTTCCACGCTTTCATAGGGCAGCGCGTTGTACAGCGACACCCGGAAGCCGCCCGCCGTGCGGTGGCCCTTAACGCCGACCATGCCTTCCGCGGCGCAGGTAGCAAGGAATTCTTTTTCCTGCGCCGGGTCGTCCATCACGAAGCAGACATTCATGCGACTGCGGTCTTCACGGTCAACCGTGCCGCGGAACAGGGGAAGCGCATCGATTGTGTCATAGAGAAGCTTCGCCTTGCGCTCATTCTCCACTTCGATCGCCGCAACGCCACCCCTGGCCTTGAGCCAGCGAAGGGTCAGCATGCACAGGTATACGGCAAAAACAGGCGGCGTGTTGAGCATCGATCCGGCCTCGATGTGGTTTCGGTAATCCATCATTGTCGGCAGCGGTCGATTGACCTTGCCGAGGATCGTTTGATCAACGACCACGACGTTGACGCCTGCGGCCCCAATATTCTTCTGCGCACCGGCATAGATTAGACCGAACCGGTTGAAGTCCACCCGGCGGCTGAGAATATCGCTGCTCATATCGGCAACAAGCGGCACGTCCTTCTCATAGAACAGGTCGAAGTTTGCCCACTGCGTTCCGTAGATCGTATTGTTGGAGGTGAGGTGGAGATAGGTCGTTCTCGGGTCAACGGAAAACTGCTTCGGAAGGTACGTATAGCCTTTGTCTGCGGAGCTGCACACCACGTCCACGCCCCCATACAGCCGGGCTTCCTTGACGGCCTTCGACGCCCACACGCCGGTATCGGTGTATGCCGCCCGCTGGCCCTGGTTGAGCAGGTTCATCGGCACCTGGAAAAACTGTGTCGACGCGCCACCGTGCAGGAACATCACCTCATGGTCGGAGTCAAGGGCCATCAGCTCTTTCAGCTGGCCGATGGCCTCATCCATGATCGGCTGGAACAGCGACGTACGATGCCCGATCTCGAGGATGGAGAGTCCCGTACCATTGAAATCGAGGAGGGCGGCGCTGGCTTCCTGGAATACGGAGCGCGGGAGGATCGACGGACCCGCATTGAAATTATGAACCGTTTTCTGTGTCGTTGTCTCCATGTTTCATCGTTGATGCGCTGCAAAGAAACGCATAATCCTAATCTTCCCCGCGACCGAGAACGACGCCTTTGCGCCACGCGGCATCCAGCGCCTCGAAGGCTTTCTGGTCGGCATCCGAAAAAGGCCTCCCCGCAAGTCCGCCGAGGTCAGGCTGCCCGGCGTCCACCCAGGCCGTATACCAAAAAGAGGCCACCGCCTGGATGGCCTGGCGCATGCGCCGCTCGACCATGCCGCCAAGCCGCGCATCATAGGCGATCGTATACGCTTCGGAATACTGCCGCACGATCTTGCCGTTTCTTTCCTCGAACGCGAAGCGCCTGTCCGGGGAAAACCGGCGACTGAGCTCCTTCTCAACCGAGAGCACGGTATCGGCCGCCGCCGCGCTTTCGAGAACGCGCTGCCAGATCAATGCCGACGGCGCCTTCAGGTAGACCGCCCTGCCGATGAGAAAGTCCCAGTGGCTGTCGGCGAGCAGCTCAGGCACGCGGCTCTCCCAAAACGCATGGATGCCGCGCTGGTCCGTCAGCTGCCCGTTATGGTTGCTGCAGGCGTGCAGCGGCACATGGGCGTCGGCGATATAATGGCCGATCTCGGCCGACAGCTTCAGGATCCGCGGGCCATCGCCTTCGCGGAAAGCGGCCGTGAGCCTGGCTTTCATCACCATCACCCACCAGGGAAGGATGCCATGCTGCCGAAGCGTGTCCTCGGTGTAGCGCGCAACCGCATCCGTCCACCCGCGCGGAAGCGAATCGAACGGGAAGCGTCCATAGCGGTCAATGTCGATATAGTGGCGGGCGCCTTCTTCGGCCACGGCATAGCGACGCATGTCGGGGTCGACAGCATGATCGGTCAGGAAGCCGATGGACGGCTTGAAAAGAGCCAGCATCGCCGGCGGCAGGAGGAAGACGGCCATGCCGTTGATGCGGCGGTGACCGAAGAACCCCCAGCAATAGCAGGGCGTTTGAATGAGCAGGAACAGGGCGAGGACTATCAGGTTACGGTGTGACATCGGGCTTGACCTTGTCGTCGTCGACATTCGTCACGCCCCCGCTGATGGCAAATTTCATGGCATCTGTCGCGGCGACATTGGTGATGTGACGAACGCGCGCCACCGGCAGCAGGTAGACATTGCCGGCGATCGAATAGGCCATGGGAATATACACCGCTACATAGTCTGTAAAGCCGAAGTTTTCCACCCGTTCCTGTGTGATAAATCCCACCCGCCAGACATCCGTATCGTCGATATTGGCAAGCACCGGCTTGTTGAACTTCTTTTTCTCGCCGGCAAATGCCTCGAAGAAGTCTTTGACGGTCGAATAGATAAAGCGGATGCCCGGCGTTTTGCTCAGCAGGCTGTCGAACAGGTTGAAGGTCTTGAGCTTGATGAAGAAGGCGCTGAGGTAGCCCAGCAGGCAGATCGCCGCAATGATGATGAGGAAGCCAAGGCCGTAGTTCTGGATGCGGACACGCCCATCGGGGCCCTGCGTGGCGAAGATCGGCAGCAGGTCGTCGATGGAGGTGACGATCCAGTAAACGGCATAGAACGTAATGGCAACGGGCGCGATCACGAGCAGTCCCTGGAGGAAATATTGAAATAATTTACCAGGTCGGAAGCGTTCCGGCCCCGTCGGCTTCAGTTCATCCATACAACAAAGGTAACCGCGCAGTTCATCCATAAAAATGCGCAGTTCATAAAAAAATAACGTCGGAAACTTTGGCTACGAAAAAAGTTTCCATAGTTTTGCGGCCGATTATGGAGCCAAAAGAACGCATCCTCGCTAAAGCCCACGAGCTGTTCCTCCGCTACGGCATCCGGTCTGTTTCGATGGACGATATCGCCGCGCAAACCGGCATGTCGAAAAAGACGCTGTACCAATATTATGTCGACAAGGAAGAACTGGTCAGCGCCGTCTTCACCGCCATCCTGGACGAAAAGAAATGCCAGTGCCTCGACGACAAGAGCGGTGCCGACAACGCGCTCCACGAGGTCTTCCTTGCCTTCGACCGCGTGCAGGACATGTTTGCCACCATGAACCCGTCCGTCCTCTTCGACATGGAGAAATACCATGCGCCGACGTTCACCAAGTTCAAGGCCTTCCAGAATAATTTCCTGTACAGCCTCATTAAGGCCAACCTGGAGCGCGGCATCACCGAGGGCCTCTACCGCCCGGAGATCGACATCGACATCATGACGCGCTACCGGATCCACAGCACGATGCTGTCGTTTTCACAGGACATCTTTCCAAACAACCGTACCCAGCTCGTTCACATCGAGCAGCAATTGCTGGAGCACTTCCTCTATGGGCTTGCGACACCGAAAGGCGACAAGCTCATCGAAAAATATAAAAAACAACGAACCAAAAAATAAGATGATGACTCAAAAGAAAGGAATGGTCACCGTGTTTCTCCTCCTGCTTCTCGGAAGCGCAGGGGCGCAGCAGCGGTACGAGCTCTCCGTCAGGGAAGCCGTTGACCTCGCTTACAAGAATGTTGTGGATGTCAAAAACGCCGAGATCGACTACCGCATCCAGGAAGCTCAGAACAAAGAGATCACCGGCCGCGCTCTGCCGCAGGTGACAGGCTCCATCGGGGCGCAATATTACGTGCAGCTCCCCACCATCCTGTTCCCGAACGGCCAGGATGCGGCCATCTACGGAGTGTTGCTTAAAGAGGGGCTCCTGCCCGCGGGTACCGTTGTGCCGCAGCCAACGCTCTCACCCGTTTCGTTCCAGCAGCCATGGAACCTCAGCATCGGCGCAACCGTACAGCAGCTCCTCTTCCAGCCAGACGTGTTCGTCGGCCTGCAGGCACGGAAGACCTCCCTCGCCCTCTCCCGCGCCCAGCTCGAGCAAACAAAAGAGCGCGTCAAGGACTCCGCCTACCGGCGCTACTACGCGATCCTCATCGCGGAAAAGCAACTCCAGTTTTTGGATTCAAGCATCGTGCGACTTGAAAAGCTGCACCATGACCAGACGATCCTGTTCAAGAACGGGTTTGCCGAGAAGCTCGACCTGGACCGGACCGAAGTGCAGCTCAATAATCTCAGGTCAACCCGCAACATCGTGGACAACGGCGTGAGCATTTCCTACGCGGCCCTGAAATTTGCCATCGGCGTTTCGCAAAAAGATACCGTGATCCTGAAAGAAGAGCTGACGCCGGAAACGCTCAAAGAAGGCATCCTGGACCAAAGCTTCGCGTATGAGAACCGCGCCGAGATCCGGACGCTGCAGATCGCGCGCGATTTCCAGCAGCTCGACGTGAGGCGCAATAAGCTCGCCGCCCTTCCCACCGCCGCTCTGGCCGGCAACTATTCCGTCAATGCGCAGGGACAGAAATTCTTTACAGACAAGAATACACGTTGGTTGAAAAGCTCTTATATCGGCGTCAATATCAGCGTGCCCATCTTCGACGGGTTCCAACGAAAATACCGCACCCAGCAGGCGCAGCTTCGCGTCGATAAGATCGACAACAACATCACGTTTGCCAAGCAGGCCATCGACTTCCAGCTCGAAGCTTCCCAAACAAGCCTGAAGAGCGCGCTGCTCAACCTCGATGCGCAGGAGCGAAACCTCCAGCTGGCCCTCCGTGTCTACAGCCTGACGAAGATCAAGTTCGAGCAGGGACTCGGCAGCTCTTTCGAAGTGCTGCAGGCCGATGCCGACTACCAGCAGGCACAGTCAAACTATTTCAATGCCCTGTACAACGCCACTGTGGCCCGCATCGGGTACCAGTCCTCGCTGGGCAGATTACAATAACCATCCACTGACTTCTTAAATAAACGACAGATGAAAAAAAGCATATACGGTTTCATTCTCCTTGGGCTGCTGGCAGCCTGCAACAACGGGAAAAAGGACAACGACGGCGATTTGAACGACAAGAAGGCAAAGCTCGAAAAGCTCCGCAAAGAGCAGCAGGATATCACCGCCGAAATGACCAAGCTCCAAAAAGAGATCGCCCTTCTCGACACATCCGTGAAGAGCACCGGCAATCCGAAGCTCGTGACACTGGCGCCGGTGCAGGATCAAAATTTCGTGCATTATGTAGACCTCCAGGGTCGCATCGACGCGACGAATATTTCCTATGTCGCACCACCCAACGGCGCCGGCGGCATCGTGACGGCACTTTACGTCAGGCAGGGCGACAATGTCCGCAAAGGACAGGTACTGGCCCAGCTCGATGCCTCCCTCATCCGCCAGCAGATCGAGCCATTGCGCGTGCAGCTTGCCGCCGCCGAAGATGTATACCGCCGGCAAAAGAATGTGTGGGACCAGGGCATTGGCACCTACCAGCAGGTGCTCTCCGCGAAGACGGCCGTTGATAACCTGCGGAAGCAGATCGGCATCGTCCAGAAGCAGGCAAGCCTGATGACCGTCACAGCACCCGCGTCCGGCGTCGCCGACCAGGTGAACGTACGCGTCGGAGAAGCCTTTATGGGCGCGGGTCCAACAGGCCCCCAGATCCGCATCGTCAACACCGGCACACTGAAGATCATCGCCGACGTTCCCGAAAACTACCTGGGCCGGATCGGTGCGGGCAGCAACCTGCGCATCACGCTTCCCAATATCAACAAGGTGTTCACGGCGAAAGTGAACGTGGCTGGCAAGATCATCGATCCAAGCAAGCGTACCTTCTATATCGAGGCGCCGATCCCCGCCGACCCCGCATTCAAGCCCAACCAGATCGCGGTGGTGCAAGTGCAGGATTATTCCAAATCTGCTGCGGTCACGATCCCCGTTAACACGCTCCAGAACGATGAGAAAGGCAAGTTCGTGATGGTGGGCGTGATGGAAAATGGCAAGCTCATCGCCCGCAAGCGCGCCGTCGTGATCGGCGAATTGTACCAAGGGCAGCTTGAGGTTCGCAGCGGGCTCCAGGCCGGCGACCGCCTCATCACGGAAGGCTTCCAGAATCTATACGACGGCCAGCTCATTACCACTTCATAAGACGAACCAACGAACCACCAGCATAAACTTCCTTTATGACCAGTCCACTACCGAACCCGCTCGACGGGGTCGATCCGAAAACAAAGAAATTCAAGCCCACGACCTGGAGCATCAAGAACCGCACGACGATCTACCTCCTCATGCTGTTCGTGACCATTGCGGGCGTGTTCCAGTTCATCACCCTGCCGAAAGAACAGTTTCCCGATATCGTGATCCCGAACATCTATGTTCAGACGATCTATGCGGGCAACACCCCCCGCGATATCGAAAACCTCGTCACCCAGCCGATCGAGAAAAAGATCAAGAGCATCTCCGGCGTGAAGGTGAATAAGGTCACGAGCACCTCGCAGCAGGACTATTCCACGATCATCGTCGAGTTCGATACAGACGTCGATACCGACATCGCCCTTCAAAAAGTGAAGGACGCGGTGGACAAGGCCAAGACCGACCTGCCCAAAGACCTCACCCAGGAGCCGATCGTACTGGAGGTCAGCCTGTCAGACCAGCCCATCATGTACGTGAACCTGAGCGGCAACTATGACCCGGTGCGATTGAAAACATATGCCGATGAGATGCAGGACCGCCTCGAGGAGCTGCCGCAGATCAACCGCGTAGACATCGTAGGCGCACCGGAGCGCGAGTTCCAGATCAACGTCGACAACCAGCGCATGCAGACCGCCGGCGTTACCTTCGACGACATCGCCGGAGCCGTTTCCCGCGAGAACCTCGATATCTCCGGCGGCCAGCTGGAGGTTGTCAATATGCGCCGCAACCTGCAGTTGAAAGGACAGTTCAAAACCGCGTTCGATATCCAGGGGCTTGTGATCCGCAACAGCAGCGGCGCGCCCATCTACGTGCGCGATATCGCCGATGTGCGCGACACCATCAAGGAGCGCGAGAGCTTTGCGCGCCTCAACGGCAAGCCCGTCATCACCCTCAACGTGGTGAAGCGCTCCGGCGAGAACCTGATCGAAACCGCTGCGGGTGTGGACAAGGTCGTGGAGGAGCTCAAAAGCTCCTTCTTTCCGAAAGACCTCGACGTCGTCATCACGGGCGATCAAAGCATCAACGCACGCAACTCCTTCAACGAGCTGGTGAACACCATCGTTATTGGTTTCATCCTCGTGCTCGTGATCCTCATGTTCTTCATGGGTGTCGTCAATGCCTTCTTCGTGGCGCTCAGTGTGCCACTGAGCATCTTTGTGGCCTTCCTGTTCATCCCGGGCGCCGAGCTCATCGCCGGCTCAGCGGTGACCCTCAACTTCATCGTTCTCTTTGCGTTGCTGTTCGGTCTCGGCATCATCGTCGACGACGCGATCGTGGTGATCGAGAACACGCACCGCATCTTCATGGAAGGGCGTGGACGCCTGAGCTCCGAGAAATCGGCGATGATGGCGGCCGGCGAGGTATTCGTGCCCGTGCTGGCCGGTACCGTCACAACCCTTGCTCCATTCATTCCGCTTCTCTTCTGGCCCGGCATCATCGGCAAATTCATGATCTACCTGCCGACCATGCTCATCTTCACGCTGGCAGCATCGCTTGTGGTGGCTTTCATCATGAACCCCGTTTTCGCTGTCGACTTCATGAACCATGAAGAAGGCGTGAAAGAACCGAAGTCCGCCATCTTCCGCAAGAAGAGCCTTTGGGCAGCACTCGCCTTCGGCATCCTGCTTGACCTGATGGGCGCTACTTTCTTTGGCAACCTGATCCTGTTCATCCTGGTGCTGGCCATCTTCAACCGCTTTATCCTGGACGACGTGATCCATGCCTTCCAGAACCGCGTGCTGCCCGGCATCATGCGTCGCTATGAGCGCCTCCTGAATTGGTCGCTCCGCGGATGGCGCCCTGTGCATCTTTTGCTCGGCACCTTTGTCCTGTTCATTCTCAGCATCGTCATCTTCGGCATCGCTGCCAGCACCCAATGGGTAAAGGTGGTCTTCTTCCCGAAGGCAGATCCGAACTTCATTTATACGTATATCAAGCTCCCGGTCGGCACCGACGTTGAGTATACCGACTCCATCACGCACGTGCTCGAAGGCCGCGTGTACAAAGTGCTGGGCATGGAGAATGGAAAGAAGAACCCGATCGTGGAAAGCGTTATTTCCAATACGGCGATCGGTGCGGCGGACCCCAGCAGCGGCGACCGAAGCACGCGCTCGGAGCTCGGCCGCATCCAGGTTTCCTTTGTTGAATTTGAAAAGCGTCACGGTGTTTCCACGGCGCCCTATCTCGATTCGATCCGCAGTGTCGTTCGCGGCATCCCGGGCGCAGAGATCTCCGTGGCGCAGGAATCGAGCGGCCCGCCCACCGATCCGCCCGTTAATATCGAAGTTGCGTCCGAAGACATCGACGCCCTCATCAAAACATCGGTCAGCCTGAAGAACTATCTCGACTCGGTGAACGTACCGGGCGTCGAAGAGCTTAAGATGGATGTTGACCTGAGCAACCCCGAGATAACCCTTCGTGTCAACCGCGAACGCGCCCTGATCGAAGGCGTATCCAGCGCGCAGATCGGTATGCAGATCCGCACCGCCCTCTTCGGCCGGGAGGTATCCAAGATCAAGGAAGGCGAGGACGAATACAAGATCCAGCTGCGCAACCAGGAGGTTCAACGCAAGAACCTTTCGGACCTCCTGAACATGACGGTATCCTTCCGCGATTTCAGCGGACAGGTCAAGCGCATCCCGATCAGCTCGCTGGTGTCTGTTGACTTCACCAGCACGCAGGGCAGTGTGAAGCGAAAGAATTTCAAGCGCGTCATTTCCCTTCGCTCCAACGTTCTTGAATCAAAGGGCTACACCGCGCAATCCGTTAACACGCAGCTCACCGGCATCCTGGCAGGCTTCCGCAACAAGCCGGAGAACGTGACCATCTCTCAAACGGGCGAAGGCGCGCAACAGGCTGAAACAGTTGCTTTCCTTGGCAAAGCGCTGATGTATGCGCTCGGCATCATCCTGCTGACCCTGGTGATCCAGTTCAACTCGATCAGCAAGCCGATCATCATCCTCACCGAGATCCTCTTCAGTGTGATCGGCGTCTTGCTCGGCTTCAGCCTCACCGGCATGAGCGTTTCCGGCATCTTCACGGGCCTCGGCATCGTTGGCCTGGCGGGGATCGTCGTCAAGAACGGGATCCTCGTGATCGAATTCGCCGAAGAGCTCCGGCAGCGCGGACTCAAGACACGAGCGGCCATCATCGAGGCAGGCAAGACGCGGATCATCCCTGTCATGCTCACGGCGCTCGCGGCGATCTTCGGACTGCTGCCGCTTGCTGTCGGCTTCAATATCGACTTTGTTGAAATGTTTGCAAGCTTCAGCCCGCATATCTTCTTCGGCGGCGACAGCGCTCGCTTCTGGGCACCGCTGGCGTGGACGCTGATCTTCGGCCTCATCTTCGCGTTCTTTATGACGCTGTTCGTCCTGCCCGGCATGTACCTCATCACGGAGCGTCTGCGTCGCCCGATGCGGCGGATCTTCGGGGGCAAATGGGTATCGCTGGCGGGTCTGCTTCCCCTTGCGTCCATCGGCATGCTGATGCTCGGACAAGGCATCGCTGCGCTGGTGTTCTTTCTCGCATTCCCAGCGATGCTGATCATCACCATGGTCGTTCACCGACGCGACGTTGCACGACGGAAGCGTAAGCTCGCCGGAAGCACCACGATCAATAAAGCATTTACCGGAAGCTGGTTATAGACAGGATGTCTCCTTTAGAATGGCAGCGGCTCAGAAATGAGCCGCTTTTTTTGTGCATGTTCATCCCCGGTTTGCCAAGCCCGGCAGGAAGTCTTGTTCATGAATCGTTGGTTGAGATGATGCCTGCCATTAAACGGTTGTGTATGCGCGTGCCATCGTCCGGATTTTGCAGCCAAACGAATCGGAAGGTTGCTGAAACTGCCTTTCACGATTTGCCGTAATTACTCAAAATCTTCTCTCTCACTCATTAAACCATTCACTATGGATCCGCAATCACCTGTGGCACAGAACAGCTCTGAACGGTCTCCGCTGGAGGCCAGAATGCATCGCCGGAAATTCTTACTCTTCAGCGGGGCAGCTGCCTCCGCAGCTCTGATCGGAACGGCGTGCAAGAAACATGATGATCCCACCCCTTCGTCAAACGGTATCAACCTCGGCAGCGGCGACGTCGGCATTCTCAATTATGCGTATGCGCTGGAGCAGCTGGAAGCGGCCTTCTACACGCAGGTCGTAGCGAACGGAAGCTTCACAACAGCCTTCTCGCCGCTCGAGCAGGAATACCTGAAGGACGTGCGCGACCACGAGATCGCTCACCGCGAATTCTTCAAAGCGGCCATCACCGCTGCCGCACCCTCGCAGATCATTCCAGCCCTAGCCGTCAACTTCAGCACGATCAACTTCTCCGACCGTACCTCGGTTCTGAACACGGCAAAGACCTTCGAAGACCTCGGCGTTGCCGCATACAACGGCGCGGGCAAGCTTCTCGTAAACCCCGACTACCTGACCATTGCAGGCAAGATCGTTTCCGTAGAAGCACGGCACGCGGCGCTCATCCGTGACCTCATCGCCAACGGCTCCTTTGCAGACCTGGTGTCACTCCAAGCCAGCTTCGGCGCCAACAACGCCAACGGTCTTGACGGCGCCCTCAACCCGCCGCAGGTCCTGGCGATGGCCGGTGCGTACATCACCACGCAGATCGACGCGAGCAATCTTCCCACTTCATAAAACCCGAAATCATGAACGTACAGAATATCCTCAACGAGATTGAAAAAGTAGATCCCGAGGTTTACGACAGGTTAGACTCCCGCCGCGACGTCATGCGCCGGTTCAGCTTCCTCGGAAAAACACTGGCTCTCGCCGCCATCCCGGCTGCCTTCGGCTCCATGCTGAAGAAAGCATATGGCCAAAGCACCGCCTCGGATATTGTCGATGCCCTCAAGTTTGCCTACCTCCTGGAAAACCTGGAGGCTGAATTCTATAAGAAGGTTGTGTCCAGCTTCGCAACGGTGGGCGTTCCATCCGGCCCGGCGCAAACAGCGCTTACAGTGATCCGCGATCATGAGATCGCACACGTCAACTTCCTGAAGACCACGCTCACAACGGGTCTTGGTCAGACCGTGCCGACATACACCGCGGCAAGCTTCGACTTTACAGGCGGTGCCGGCAGCGGTAACGGCCCGTTCGCTGCCGCTTTCATGGCCGGTGGCTACCCGGTCCTTCTTGCCGTCGCACAAACGTTTGAAGATACTGGTGTCCGCGCGTATAAAGGACAGGCGCCACGCCTGATGAGCAATAACGATGTGCTCACGGCGGCCCTGCAGATCCACTCCGTAGAAGCACGGCACGCCGCCCATATCCGGCAGATGCGCCGTAACCTCACTGGAACCAACCTGGTTCCTGCAGGCACGACGCTGCAGCCATGGATCACGCTGAAGCAAAGCGGTATTGCCACGGGCAACGCCGGCGCTGATGCCGCCATCCAGGCAAGCTACAACGGCGAGGAAGTGACAACGCAGGCAGGCGTGAACATCGTCGGCACGTTCGGCGGTATCACGATCTCAGCAAACGAAGCGTCCGAAGCCTTCGATGAGCCGCTGACGAAAGCAGAGGTCACGTCCATTGTGACGCCGTTCCTTGTTCCGTAATCTAGATTGGTGAATAAGACGGGGCGGTGCTTTTGCATCGCCCTTTTTTTAGGTAGCATAGCCCTTCCGCTCCCAGTGATCCTTGATCAGCTTGCCATCGCGGTCGTGCTTCAGCGTGCGTGCGTAGCGGTCTCCCTTGATGGTGCCGTCCTCCCGCGCCGTACCGACGAACGCCTGGATGGCTCGGCCCTCATCGTCTGTCTTTGCAACGATATCGTATCCCTTCACCTTCAGCGTTACGGTTGTTGAGGGCGTGAAAACCTTGTTGAGCTGCTTGAGGAGAACGTCGCCGAGCTTCATTGCTTTTTATTGATGCACTGCCAAGAGAGTGCCGGAATGATCGCCAAAACGGAAGCGGTTGAGACCCACGGCGTACGATTAAGAAATGAGACGGTGGCAAAAGGAAGAAGCGCTTGCACGGATCCTCGAACAGATGCGCGCGAAGCTACCGGGCAAGGTGTTCGATACGGGCGACTCAACCGTGTAGGTACGGGACGTGCAGCTGCGTGGTGGTATCTTCTTCATTGGCTGGGTCATGCATGCAGCCGTGGACAATGCGATCCATGTTCATCATTTCCCCGGCTGGGTGGCCAGGGAGTTCGGTATCCGTCACGATTCCATTCAGCTGGCCCGTCTTGATCTTTTAGGCCACCACCCCGATGAGAACGCACCGTGAACCAAAAGAAAACAATGGTGCATGTGGTTGAACGCTCAATGTTCAACGATCGGCTTTAGAGGCCTGACAAGGTTTCCTGTCCTTGACCTGGCGCTTTGAAAGATGCTGGGGCAATTCGCTGCACCTGTTGAACGGAACAGTGCTCGTTGAAAAATGACTACGTTCGTAAGCGTGGCATTCTCACAGCGCCCCATCGGCAGAGACAACCTCAAAAAAAGAAACCCCGGCAGCTTTCGCCACCAGGGTTTCCCATTCGATCAGGTTCAGTGAACAGGGTTGAATCGAGTCATTCACCATTCACTATTCACGATTCACTATTCACTACTCCCTAGAACTCTTTCTTTTCGGTCACTTTCTTACCGTCGGCATCGAGCTCAACGACTTCGTAGCCGAGCTTCTTGATGCTTTCGAGGATGCGGGCACGATCGCCAACGAGCAGGATATTCATCTTGTTCGGCTGGAGGTATTTTTTCGTGCTCTTATCGATGTCGGCCTTCGTGATATTGTCCAGGATCTTGCGCTGCTGCACCGTATAGTTGGCAGGCAGGTTGTAATCAAGCACACGGCGGATGAACGCTGCTTTCTGACCGGGCGTCTCGTAGCGGAGGGCATCGAACTGGCCGATGGCGCTCTTCATGGAAGCGATCTCGGCAGGTGTGACACCGGCGTTGAAATAGTTCTTCATTTCCTGCATCACCTCGGCAAGGGCGCTGTCGGACGCGTCGGCGCGGATGCCGGACGCGAAGCGGAAGTCACCGGTGTATTCGTTACCGGAGAAGCTGCTGTTCGCGCCATATGTCCAGCCTTTGTCCTCGCGCAGGTTCAGGTTCAAACGGCTGTTGAAGTCGCCGCCGAGCGAGTAGTTCGCCAGCGATGCTTTGTAATAGTCGCCTGTTGCATCCCATTTCAGTCCTGTATTGTAACCGACACGGAACTCCGTCTGGGCGCCTTTCGGAACATCCACCATGAACACCTTCGTCTTGTCGACAACAGGGGCCGGGTCAACTTTCGGCAGATCGATCTTCTTGTTCGGAAGCTTCGACAGGAAGCCGAGCTTGGACAGGATCTCGTCCTGCTTCACGTCACCAACCACAACGAGCTTCGCATCGCGTGATGTCATGTAGTTGGCGTAATAATTCTCGATGTCCTGGAGCGTAATGTTCTTGATGGTTTCTTCGGTGCCGTTCTGGCTGATGCCCAGGATATGGTTCGGGCCGTAGTTCACCTTGGCGAACACGGCGTCAGCGATGGCGGCCGGCTGGGCCTTCATCTGCTTCAGACCCTGGATGCGCTGTGTCTTCAGGCGGCTGAATGTCTCTTCTGTGAACTTCGGGCTCAGCACGCGCTCCTGGAGGATCGCGAGCGTTGCATCAAGGTTTTTCTTCAGTGTTTGTACGGTGAACGTGATCCCGTTGAGACCGCTGTTCACGTTGACGGACGACCCCATGCGCTGGAGCTCCTGGGAGAGCTGCTCGGCGGTGTGCGATCTTGTTTCTTCGTTCATCATCGTTGCAAACATGCTGGCGAGACCAGCCTTCGAGAGGTCGTTTGCCTGCAGCAGGTGGCCGCCCGGAATGGTGAGCGTCAGGGTAACCGTCGGGATCTCGTTGCTTTCCGTACCGATGACCTTGATGCCGCTGGGCAGGTCCTTGCGCCAGAAAGCAGGCACTTTCACGACGGGTGTAGGTCCGGCAGCAGGCATCTTGGTGCGATCCAGGTTATCTTTTGCCTTCACATAATGGAGGCCTTCGTAACCGTAGTTCGGCTTGCTGTAATGCGATGAATCGATCGTATAGTTCGGCGCGGCGGCAACAACCTGCTCCTGTCCTTTCGGAACAACGCTGAGGATCACGGCTCCTTTGCCCTTGATATATTGGTTGTAGACGCGCATCACGTCGGCAGCTGTGACCGATGTGTACATGGCCAGCTCTTCGGCGAGCTTGTTCGGGTTGCCCGTGAACGTCTGGTAGGCTGCCAGCTGGCTCACCTTGCCGGACACGCTTTGCAGGCCGTTGATCACCTGCGACTCATAGCTTCCGGTGAACTTCGCGATATCGGCAGCCGAGGCGCCACGCTTCTCGAATGAGTCCAGCGCGGAGCGATACAGGGCTTCCATATCGGCGAGTGTTTTGCCAGGGAGGGGTGCGAGGACGACGGAAAATTCGCCGGACAGCTCCTGGTTGTTCTGGCTCGCGTTGGCGATGAGACCAAGCTGCTTTTTCACGATCGTCTGGTACAGAACGGAGTTCTTGCCCTGGCCGAGGATCTCGGCGAGGCAGTCCAGTGCAGCCATGTCCCGATGGTAGTTCGGAACGGTCGGGTACGTGATGTAGAGGCGTGGCTGGCGTGCATAGTTATCTACCTGGGTAACGTAGCGGTTCGTGGTCACAACCGGGTCCGGAACCTGCACGGGGCTCACTTCTGGACCGCGTGGGATGGAGCCGAAATATTTCTCGACAAGCTTCACCACTTCGGCAGGCTTGACGTCGCCGCCGATCGTAAGGGCCGCATTGTTGGGGCCGTACCAGCGGAGGAAGAAATTCTTCAGGTCGTTTACATTCACACGGTTCAGGTCCTCGACATAACCGATCGTCATCCAGGAATAGGGATGCCCGTATGGGTAGAGGTTTTTGGAGATGCTCTCGCCGGCAAGGCCGTAGGGAGCGTTGTCATAGCGCTGGCCGCGCTCGTTCTTGACAGTGGAACGCTGAATCTCGAATTTCTTTTGCGTTACAGCATCAAGGAAGAAGCCCATGCGGTCGGATTCGAGCCAGAGCATTTTCTCGAGCTGGTTGCTCGGAACGGTCTCGAAGTAGTTGGTGCGGTCGCGGTTGGTGCTGCCATTGAGCGTGCCACCGGCTTCCGATACGATCTTGAAATGCTGCTCGTCACCGACGTGGTCGGAGCCCTGGAACAGCATGTGCTCGAAGAAGTGGGCAAAGCCGGACTTGGCGATCTCCTCGCGGGCGGAGCCGACATGGTAGGTCACATCGACGTGAACGACGGGATCGGAATGGTCCTCGTGAACGATGAGCGTGAGGCCGTTGGGGAGAACATACTTCTCATAAGGGATCACAAGCTCGGACCCTTTTTTCGTCACTTTCTCGACCAGCTTTGCCTGCGACCAGGCGCTGCCGCTGAGCAGCAGTGCGCCGGCAAAGACCAGGAAACGTTGTTTCATAAATAGAGTTTTAGTTTTAGTCAGAAGAGCCCAAAGTAACGGATTCGATATGATATATTATTGCCACTTATCATTTAATCATTATTTCTAATTTCTGGTTTCTCAACGGCGCCCGGTGGCGTTCTGCTCACCGCTGCATCCACCCGACACGGGTCGAAAAGAGAGGGTGGGACAAGGCACGCAGAGCACGCTGAAGCACAACCTGAACTCTTCCGTGCGCTTGGCTTGCGATCCGTTCGCTCTTTGGGCGCTTTGCGTTTGAGGTTGTCCAGCCTAAAATTTCTCTCGTTCCGGGTTCCCGGCATCCGTGGCGACTTCGGCAACACCCGTGGCGGGTTCGGCAACGCGCGTGACGGATTCGGCAACGATGCTGGAGGCTTCGGCAGGCACTCTGAAACATTTGGCAACGGCCGTGACAGTTCCGGCAACGGCCGTGGCGCCTCCGGCAATGCCCATGAACCGCTCAGCAAGGATGGTGACAAATTTCGCAACGCTCCCGCCGGTTCCGGCGACGTCCGTGACAACTTCGGCAACCGCATCTTTTTGGTGCTGCGACGACAGGGAAAAGGGGTTGGATTGACGACTTTAAATGGAACCGCCCTAAACGCAAAGAGCGCGGCGTGCGCAAGGAAACCGCAGAGACGACCTAGCTTTGCCTCAAAACCACCTCTCATGGCCCACGAAATAGACTACCGCATCCACGGTGAAGAAATGCAATGCGTGGAGATCGAGCTCGACCCCAGCGAAACTGCCATCGCCGAAAGCGGCGCCTTCATGATGATGGACGACGGCATCGAGATGCAGACCATCTTCGGCGACGGAAGCCAGTCACAGGGCAGCGGCCTCCTCGGCAAGCTCTTCTCCGCCGGAAAGCGTGTCCTCACCGGTGAAAGCCTCTTCATGACCGCTTTCACCAACATCGATACAGGCAAGCGCCGCGTGTCATTTGCGTCTCCCTATCCGGGAAAGATCATCGCACTCGACCTGCTGCGTCTCGGCGGCCGCATGATCTGCCAGAAGGATGCCTTTCTGTGTGCCGCCAAAGGAGTCAGTGTGGGCATCGAGTTCCAGCGTCGCCTCGGTACGGGACTCTTCGGTGGCGAAGGCTTCATCATGCAAAAGCTCGAGGGAGACGGCATGGCATTCGTCCACGCCGGGGGACATATCATCCAGAAAGACCTGCGGCAGGGCGAGATCCTCAAGATCGATACCGGCTGCATTGTTGCCTTCACCCCAACCTGCGACTACGATATCCAGTTTGTTGGCGGCATCCGCAATACCTTCTTCGGGGGCGAGGGTCTTTTCTTCGCCACCCTCCGGGGGCCGGGCACCGTCTGGATCCAGTCACTCCCCATCAGCCGGCTTGCCAGCCGCGTGCTGCAGTACGGCACCACGCAGCGTAAGGAAGAAGGCGGCATCCTGGGCGGCATCGGGAACATGATCGATGGAGATGGATGGTGAGAGTGATTCTAAATTTTCGATTCTTAATTTACGATTTTAGATTGGCAAAATCTGCAAGTGCAGATTGGCAATTGCAGATTCTTGCGCATTCACCATTCACCACTCACCACTCACCATTCGTAGTGCATTCGTAGTTCATTCATATTTCAGCCGTACCATACTCATAGATAACTCAGACCAGACTCATAGCACACACATACCTGCTTCGGACACCCTTCGGTCATGCTTCGGTCATCCTTCGGTGATCCTTCGGTGATCCT
>JAQBNP010000160.1 GCA_028288515.1 Flaviaestuariibacter sp.
TGGGAGCAACAAGATATATTCGACCCTTGCTTCCGAGGACAAGGGGCGGATCATGCTGTTCAAGGTCAACTCCCGCAACAAGTCGAACTACGTGCTCACGACCGTTCTCTTCGACCGCGACCTTGCGCTGCAAAAGCGGACCCGCGCCAATATCGGCATGGAAGAGCGGAACGACTACCTCGGCGAGTTCAGCATCGACAACGAAGGTGACTTCGTTTTCTCAAAATTCACGCGAAGCAATAATGACAATATCGGGAAAGCGGTCCTGTTCTATAAGCCCGCCCAAAGCGACTCGTTCCTGGTGACCGACCTGGGGCTCAACAAGATCTTCCTGGACGAGATCCACATCAAGGTGGACAACCCCAACAAGCGCTACTTCCTGACCTCTTTCTACTACAAGCAAAAGCGCGGCAATATCGACGGCTTTTATTTTTATGTGTGGGACAAGACGACACAGCGGACAGCCCTTGAAAACTCGGTTTCGTTTTCAGACGAGCTGCGCGGCGAGGCACGCGGCCAGATGAGCGCGAAGATGGCGTTCAACGATAATTTCATCAACCAGATCATCATAAAAAAAGACGGGGGCTTCATCATCGGGAGCGAAACGTATTACACCGTGTCCCGCCTCAACAGCTGGAACCGCTATGACTATATCTATGGCTCACCCTACAGCTACGGGATGGACTATTACAGCTACTCGCCATATTATAATAACGTGTACTGGCGAAACCGCTACAACAGCCAGCCGACACGCTACCACGCGGACAACGTAACCCTGCTGTCCTTCGACAAAACCGGAAAGATCGAATGGAGCAATGTCATTCACAAGGACCAGGTCAGCGACGAGTCCGACGACATGCTTTCCTACCAGGTCATGAACACCGGCGGGCAATTGCACCTGCTGTTCAACCAGGCTGAGAAACGCGCCAACCTTCTCAACGATTATGTTCTCACACCGGGTGGCCAGGTGAACCGCAACCCGACACTCAAAAACCTTGATCGCGACTACGAGTTCCTGCCAAAATTCGGGAAGCAGGTGAGCAGCCGGCAGATGATCGTTCCCTGCTATTATCGCAACTACATTTGCTTTGCGAAAATCGAGTATAATTAATTAGTATTGAGGCGTGATAGCGCTTTTCCGACAAAAGTCGCCCGGCAATGTTGCCGTTCTGCTGGTCTTCGGGCTCCTGCTCAAGCTGCCCCTGTTCCTGCATCCGCGCTGGACCACCGACCCCGACTCCGACGGCTGGCTCTACACCAACATGGTGAAGGGACTGCCACCTGGAAACGCCGCCCTGCTGGCCGGCTGCATCGCCTTCGTCCTCCTCTATGTACAGGCATTGCTCATGAACCACCTCGTGAACGAGTACCGCATGACCGGCCGCCAGACCTTCCTGCCCGGCATGGCCTTCATGCTGTTGACATCACTGGTGCCGGAATGGAGCTATTTGTCTGCACCCCTTCTGGCAGGCACTCTCATCGTCTGGGCCTTCCATAAGCTGTTCGAGCTGTATAACGCACAGACCGTCAACACCCGGATCTATAACATCGGGTTGCTGATCGGGATCGCCTCGTTCTTTTATTTTCCATCCATCTTCTTTGCCGCCTGCATGCTCCTTGGATTCGGCATCCTGCGCCCCTTCCGGCTGAACGAGGTTCTTCTTCTGCTGCTCGGCATCACGACACCCTATTATTTCTGGGCCGCTTATCTGTTCTTGACAGACCGTTTCACATGGATGACGTTTGTGCCGCAGCTCGGCATCGGAACGCCGCGCCAGCAGCCTTCCTACTGGATGCTGGCCAGCATCATCCTCATCGGCATCCCGTTTTTGATGGGCGGCTTCTATATCCAGACACAACTCCGGAAGATGCTGATCCAGGCACGGAAAAACTGGAGCATCATCCTTCTTTTCGTGCTGCTTGCCGTCTTCATTCCCTTCATCAACAACCATTCGTCCTACACCCCCTGGGTACTGACCGCCGCGCCGGTGGCGGCTTTCCACGCGTGCGCCTTCCTGTACCCGGGCCGCAAGTGGGTGCCCGGACTCCTGTTCTTTCTGATGATCGTCTTTATTTTCCTGCAACAGTACGGGCCTCTTTTTTGGAAAAAATAAAGAAGGGCACCGGTTATCTTTGTCCCCAAAATCACCCCATGAAATTTGGCGTTGTTGTTTTCCCCGGCTCCAATTGCGACCGTGACATGCAGGATGCGCTGGTGCACGACCTGAAGCAGAAGTGCTGCATGCTCTGGCATAAGGACCAGGACCTGTCTGGCTTCACAACGGAAGACTGCATTGTTTTACCGGGAGGCTTTTCATACGGCGACTACCTGCGAACCGGTGCGATCGCACGATTCAGCCCCATCATGAGCGCTGTGATCGATTTCGCCGGCCGTGGCGGCAAAGTACTCGGCATCTGCAATGGGTTCCAGATCCTTTGCGAATCGCACCTTCTTCCGGGTGCCCTGCTGCGCAACACCAACCGTCAATACATCTGCAAGAACCTGTTCATCAAGGACGCGATGGAGAACATCTACCAGATCCCGATCGCTCATGGCGAAGGCAGGTATTATGCAGACGAGGCAACGCTGGCGGACATGACGGCTCATCACCAGGTGCTGTTCCGCTACTGCGATGCCGACGGTCACCTCACGGCGGGCGCAAATGTGAATGGCTCCACAAACAGCATTGCGGGCATTTGCAACCGTGAGCGGAATGTCATCGGCATGATGCCTCACCCGGAGCGGGCCTGTTCCGCAACGCTCGGCAATACAGACGGACGGCGGATCTTTAACCTTTTGTTTTCCGGACTCCTGGAATCTACACTGGCCTGACCCTCGTACTTTAACAAGGCGGCAACTGAATTCAATGGACATTTGCCCTGAAATATTCGCATTATGAAATTCTTCCTGATCCTTCTTTCTTTCCTCGGCATTGGCGCGGTGTCTGTCGCCCAAAACCCGGTGGCGTGGTCGTTCACAACAAAAAAGATCAACGACAAAACATATGAAGTGCATATGACGGCCGTTATCCAGGGCGGGTGGCATCTTTACGCCCAGCACCAGCCCAAGGACGCCATTGCACAACCCACCACGTTCCAGTTCAACAAGAGCCCGCTCGTAAGCCTTGAAGGGCCGGTAAAGGAGCTGGGAAAGATGGAAAAATTCCATGACAAGGAGCTTGACGTTTCCGCGAACCAATACAGTAGCAAGGTTGTCTTTGTACAGGTCGTGAAGCTGAAAGGCAAGGCCCGTACGGCTGTCACCGGAAAGCTCGAATACCAAACCTGCAACGACGAGAAATGCCTGCCGCCGAAAACGATCCCCTTCACGATCGCGCTCAACTAAACCGATTTTATCATTGCTTTGCAAACGGATTCGCTCAACGGGATCCGTTTTATTTTTTTAAAGGCGTTTATGCAAAAGTTTACCGGCTTTCTCTGTGCCCTTTTCCTGTTCGCTTTTTCCATCGCACACGCACAGGGACCGGCGCCCTACTCCTGGCAGGTCGCCGCGAAAAGGCTTGCCGCCGGCCGGTATGAGCTGACGTTTACAACAAGGGCCGCGGGCGGCTGGCAGCTGTACGCGCCCGACCAGGTCCTCAGCGATGTGCCCGCAGCGGAACTCCAGCTGAATGATTCATCTGTCGGGGTAGGCCCGCTCACCTCGACCGGCAAAATTGCCTCCGTCAGCAGCGCGATCTTCGAGGGGTCTTCGGTGCGTATTGAAACCGGTGCGGCTACATGGAAGAGCGTTGTCACAATCACGGGCGACGCGCCTCCTCACATCCAGGGGACGCTCCTCTATACCTATGGCAACGAGGGCGAGCTGTATCCCTCTACATCCCACGCATTCTCCGTGCCGCTGGAAGGTGGGGTGGCCACCGCCAGCCGGATCAAAGTTC
>JAQBNP010000161.1 GCA_028288515.1 Flaviaestuariibacter sp.
GCAGGTTTCGAGAACTTTACAAATCTGTCGGCAACCTTCCAGCCTTCTACGTCAAATACGATTTCCATCTCAGTAGCGAACGCAACGGCCAACGACGAGGTCTATGTCTGGATTGATTACAACCAAAACGGAAGCTTCGACGATGCCGGTGAACTGGTGTATGCATCTGCGGCAGGCGTTGGGCCATTTACGTCGCCGATCTCGATCCCCGCGCTTTCTGCCAACGTTTTGAAAGGCCGCACGCGGATGCGCGTCCGTTTGCAGAACAATGCGTCGGTACCCACGAACAATACGAGCTGCGGACTCTCCAACCTCGGCCAGGTCGAGGACTACAGCATCGACATCCAGCCCTGCCAGCCCGCAGCGTTCACGGTTCAGCCCACAAATCTTGTAGTCTGCAACGGGTCCGGGGGTATCATTACCGCAACCGCGGCTGGCACCGGCCTGACCTACCAATGGCAGATCAGCACGGATGGCGGCGCTACGTTCAGCAACCTCGCCAACGGAGGCATCTATGGTGGTACGACCACGGGCACACTGACGCTGAGCTCCACAACGACGGCGCTCAACGCAAACCGCTACCGCGTCGTTGTCAACGGAACCTGCACGGCCTCGCCTTTAATGTCATCGGTCTCAACTCTTTCCGTAAACACACCCGGCGCGATCACTGGCCAGCCGGCTGTCAATACCAAAGTGTGTGTCGGCAACACTGCTACGATCACCGCGGCGGCTTCCGGCAGCCAACCGTCTTATCAATGGCAGGTGAGCCGCGACGGTGGAATCACATATACGGACCTAGCCACAGGCGGTACGGCAGCAACACTGTCGCTCGCCAACGCAACCATGGCCGACAACGGCAACCGCTACCGTGTTGTCGCAACGATCGCGTCGTGCGGATCGGCCGTGTCACAACCAACGATCCTGACAGTAAGCCCGCTCCCGGTGGTAACGCTTTCCGTTGCCCCGGTGAATGAGATCAAGCCCGGCCAGAATACATTCATTACTGCTGGCAGCGTTCCGGCAGCAGCCAGCTATGTATGGACGCGCAACGGTCTAGTTGTGGCCGGCGCAACAGGAAGCAGCATCAACGCCAACATCAACGGCCTCGGCTCGTACCAGGCAATTGTCACAGATGTGAATGGATGTACCAATAAATCCAGCATCCAGGCCGTGACAGCGCTGCCTTCATACGACCTTTTCATTTATCCAAACCCATCGAACGGCATCTTCCAGGTACGCCTCTACCAGCCGTCGCTGACGGACTGGAGAACGGTGCGCATCTTTAACTCGGAGGGTGTCCTGGTTGCGAGCAGGGAGTTTTCCTTGTTTTCAAATGTAGACCCATACCTCAAGATGGATTTCGACCTAAGCCACGCCGCAAGCGGTATCTATTTCGTGGTGCTGACACACCGCCTCTGGACGCCGACCGTAGCCGGAAAGATCATCATCAGTCATTGATCTGTATCAACACTCGATAAAAAAAGCCAGTCGCGAGACTGGCTTTTTTTATTTCTTTCGGACCTTCTCTCAGGGTCTCATCTTTTTATATGCATTGATAAGGCCGTTGGTCGATGCATCATGGGCGTCGACGAGAGCATCTCCTGACAGCTCGGGCAGAATGCGGTTCGCCAGTTGCTTACCAAGCTCTACGCCCCACTGGTCGAAGCTGAAGATGTTCCAGATAACGCCCTGCGTAAAGATCTTGTGCTCGTAGAACGCGATCAGCTCGCCAAGCGCGCCCGGTGTCAGCTTCTTCAACAGGATGGAGTTCGTTGGCTTGTTGCCCGCGAAGATCTTGAAGGGTGCCAGGCGCGCGATCTCTTCGGGACTCTTCCCGCTTTTCACCAATTCTTCTTCCACTTCCTCTTCGCTTTTGCCGTTCATGAGAGCCTCGGTCTGGGCAAAGAAATTCGAGAGCAGCTTTTCATGGTGGTCGCCAATTGGATTATGCGATTGCGCAGTGGCGATAAAGTCGCAGGGGATCAGCAGCGTGCCCTGGTGGATCAATTGGTAGAAGGCATGCTGGCCGTTGGTGCCCGGTTCTCCCCAGACGATGGGCCCCGTGGCGTAGGTCACGGCTTCGCCATTGCGGTCCACGCTCTTTCCATTGCTTTCCATATTGCCTTGTTGGAAATACGCCGCAAAGCGGTGCAGGTACTGGTCGTAGGGCAGGATCGCTTCTGTCTGGGCACCGAAAAAGTTGATATACCAGGTGGAGAGAAGGGCCATTAGGAGCGGGATATTGTCCGCACCGCGGGCCGTCCTGAAATGCTCATCGACACGGTGCGCGCCTTTGAGCAGCTCTTCGAATTGATCATAGCCGATCGTCAGGGCAATCGACAGACCGATCGCGCTCCAGAGTGAATAGCGTCCGCCGACCCAATCCCAAAACTCGAACATATTATTGCGGTCGATGCCGAAGGCGGTGACTTCTTTTTCGTTCGTGGACAAGGCCACGAAATGCTTCGCGATCTGCGCCTCATCTTTCGCCGATTCGAGGAACCACGAGCGCGCCGTTTGGGCGTTTGTCATCGTCTCCTGCGTGGTGAATGTCTTGGACGCCACGAGGAATAGGGTTTCTTCCGGGTTGACCTTCTTGAGTGTCTCTGCGATATGAGTGGCGTCGACGTTGGAAACGAAATATGCCTGGATGCCATCGACCCAGTAGGGTCGAAGGGCTTCGGTCACCATCAGCGGCCCGAGGTCGCTTCCGCCAATACCGATATTGACGATAAACCGGATCTTCTTGCCAGTATAGCCTTTCCATTCACCGCGATGAACCTGTCCGCAGAATTCACGCATATGGTCCTGGACGCGCCGCACATCGGGCATCACGTCTTTTCCGGCCGTATAATAAGGTCGCCCGGAGAAGTTCCGCAGCGCCACGTGCAGGACCGATCGCCCTTCCGTTTCGTTGATGAAATCGCCCTCGAAAAATGCATCGATCGCATCCGGCAACCCGCATTGGTCCGCCAGGCGAAGAAGGTGTGACAACGTTTCATCGGTCACGAGGTTCTTGGAAAAGTCGAGGACGGTCTCGCCGAAACAGCGTGAATATTTTTTGAAGCGGTCAGGGTCTTGCCGGAACAGGTCGCTTAGGCTTGCTTCACTCAGTGACGCTGCGTGCTTTGCCAGGTCGGCCCAAGCTGGGGTTGTTGTGGGATTGATTTTGGGAAACATGTGAAAGATTAAAGGGATTGAAAGACCTGCACTGTTTTTTCAACCATCTCCGGCGTGATGTCCAGGTGAAGCACAAGCCGCATCTGGGTAGGGGAGATGGCATAGCCGAGAATTCCGTGCTCCCTGAGCTTTTCCACCAGGGTCTTCGGCGTATACGGTTGCAGCACCTCGAAGATGATGATGTTGGTTTCAACCGGAAGTACGGTTCCGGCTACCCGTGAGGCCTCAAGCGCGCGGGCGATCTGCCGCGCGTGCTGATGGTCATCTTCAAGCCGGTCGACGTTGTTTTGAAGCGCATAAATACCGGCCGCTGCCAGGAAACCAGCCTGGCGCATGCCCCCGCCAAACACTTTGCGGATCCGGCGTGCCTTGCGGATGGTTGCCGCGTCGCCGATCAGGAGGCTGCCCACGGGACATCCGAGGCTCTTGCTCAGGCAGACGGAAATGCTGTGAAAGATCTGGCCATACTCCTTCGGGTCCTGCTTCTTGGCCACGAGGGCATTGTAGAGGCGCGCGCCATCGAGATGAAGAACCAGGTTGTGAGCGTCGCAGAGGGTGCGGATCGCGCGCATTTCGTCCATTTCGTAGCAGCTGCCGCCGCCGCGGTTGGAGGTGTTCTCCAGGCAAACGAGGCTTGTGCGTGCCTTGTGCACGTCGTCTGCATTGATGCCTTCTTCCACTTGGCCGGCCGTGACGCGGCCACGGTCTCCTGGCAGAAGCCTCACGGAAGCGCCGGCGTTAAAGGCGATGCCGCCTCCTTCATATTGGTAGACATGTGCTGTGGTATCGCAGATCACCTCGTCGCCCGGCTGTGTGTGGCACTTGATGGCGATCTGGTTTGTCATCGTGCCGGATGGGCAGAACAGGGCGGCTTCCATGCCAAACAGAGAAGCGCCAAGTTGCTCGAGCTCGTTGATCGACGGGTCTTCGCCAAAAACGTCGTCCCCGACCGGCGCCTTCATCATGGCTTCCAGCATTGCCGGTGTCGGTCGGGTCACGGTATCGGACCTGAAATCAATGGTCATTTTCAAAAAATTTTCGTGAAGGTAGGCTGCCGGCTGATTACTTAACCGACCGTCCGCGCTGGTTTTTCGCCACTAAAAACAGAAGCGGGCTTTTTTGTAACGAAGAACGGCCGCGCGCGTCCCATTGCCTGGCACCAATTATCCCGACATTTTACCGCTCGTTGTAAAACAATGTACTTTACAATACATAGTACCTACTTTCGACCTGTAATTATTAAGAACAAGTACTAAACGCACAATGATGAAGCAGTTGACCTTGATCCTGACCTTGATAATCAGCACATTATCTTCATTTGCACAACTGTCGCCCGTAAAACTATCCGGGTCTGTGACAGACGCTTCCGGCAAAAAGGTCGAGTCGGCCACCGTATCGCTTCTCCGTGCAGCAGATTCCAGCATCCTTAAATATGCCATTGCCGACCGCGCCGGCGCCTTCGAATTCGAGAACGTGAGGCCCGGTTCCTACCTGGTGTCGGTATCGGCGGCTGGTCATGCCACGGTGGTTACACCTCCTGTAGCTGTTACGTCGGGCACCGTGTCCATCATCGTGCCGCCCATTATTGTCCACCCACAGTCCAGGGAACTCGCCGGTATTACTGTTCTGGCGCGCAGGCCGTTCATTGAGCAAAAGATCGACCGCACGCTGATCAACGTGGACGCTTCACCGACGAACGCCGGCGCGACAGCACTTGACGTGCTGGAGAAATCGCCGGGTGTGACGATCGACAAGGACGGCAATATCAGCCTGAAAGGCAAAGCGGGGGTGACAGTCATGATGGACGGGCGGCCGGCTTACCTCACGGGTGCCGAGCTCGCAAACTACCTGCGGAACCTGCCGGCAACAGCGATCGACCAGATCGAGATCATGACAAGTCCCTCCTCCAAATACGATGCGTCCGGCAATTCCGGCATCATCAACATCAAAGCGAAAAAGAACAGGCAAAAGGGTTTCAACGGCAGCGCATCCGTAAACTATGGCCAGGGTATCCGCTCGAAATTGAACAGCAGTCTCAATCTGAATTACAGAAGCGGGCGGATCAACGTGTTTGCCAATGCAAGCCAGGGCCTCTGGAACGGGATGCAGAAGCTCGACATCTTCCGCAAGTACAGCGATGCCAGCACCAAGCTTGTCACGAAAGTATTCGAGCAATCGTCGGACATGCGCAATAACAGCCGCAGCTATAACCTCAAGCTGGGCGCCGACTACTCACTGACGCAAAAGACAACGATCGGCCTTGTGACGTCTGGATTTATCAACCCCGAAACCAACAGCAGCACCATTACCAGCTTTTGGAAATCGCCCGGCATGAACATCGATTCGATCCTCTATGCGACGAGCACCGGCAGGAACCGCTGGAACAACGGCAGCGTCAACCTGAACCTCCGCCACCAGTTCGATTCGACGGGGCGGGAACTCACAATCGATCTTGACCATGTACGTTATTCATCGGCACGCAGGGAGCGGTTCATGAATGCGTCGTTGAACCCGGACTGGTCGCCACGCAAAGAAGATCGTCTTCGCAGCGACCTTCCCATCGCCATCGCTATTTATTCCGGGAAGACGGACTATACCCAAACATTGCCCGGTGGCGCGAAGCTCGAGGCGGGCGCAAAGGGGAGCTATGTGGAGACCGACAACGCCGCCAATTATTTTACGGTTACGAATGTAGGTGAGTCGCCCGATTACGGAAAGACCAACCACTTCATTTATCAAGAATCCATCTATGCTGGTTACCTGAATCTGAGCAGGCAGTACCGCAAATGGGGCGTCCAGGGGGGCATCCGCTACGAGCAGACATCCTACACGGGCAGCCAATCCGGCAACCCGCTCAAGGCCGACTCCTCCTTCTCACGCAGCTATGGAAACCTCTTTCCAACGGCCTTCATCAGCTACGACCTGAACGCGAACAATAAGTTCGGCCTTTCCGTGGGTCGCCGCATCGACAGGCCTTCCTACCAGGATCTCAATCCATTCCTGTTCTTCCTCGACAAGTATACCTATGAAGCCGGCAACCCGTACCTGCGCCCGCAATTCTCGAACAATATCGAGCTGACGCACACGTGGCGCACGATCCTGACAACGAATCTTGCGTACAGCCGGACAAAGGACATGATGAATGAAACGTTTGAAGCCACCGACAGCGGCGCGATCGTTGTTCGTGAAGCAAACCTTGCCACGCAGGATGCGGCCAGCATCGCAGTGAGCGCGCAGATCCCCGTTCGCACCTGGTGGACGGCCAGCCTCTATGCGAATGTGAACTATACGCGGTTCACTGGTATGCTCTATGGCGAGGAGCTTCAGATCGACGCGACCAATCTCACCCTAAACATGAACAACCAATTCCGGTTCGGGAAAGGGTGGAGCGCGGAGTTGAGCGGCTTCTATCGCGGCCGTGGTGTTTGGGGGCAGATCCTCACCCACCCAATGGGACAGCTGAATTTTGCCGTGAGCAAGCAGGTACTAAAAGGGAAAGGCACAGTAAAGTTCAACGTGCGTGATCTTCTGTACACAAATTTCCCGAAAGGTGACCTCAAGAATACAGGCAATGTCCAGGCGTATTTCGAAAACCGACGCGACAGCCGTGTTGGTAACCTGTCTTTCAGCTATCGTTTTGGGAAGCCGATCAAAGGCGCCCAACAGCGACGCAAGGTGGGCGGTGCCGATGATGAGCAGGGCCGAGTGAAGACGGGAGGCAACAACTAAACCGCTATCGTCAGGACAGGCTTGAAACCCTTTCCTGGCAAGGATTTAACAGTTTTTCACAAATCGTTCTTTTCATACGCTGCCGGTACCGCTTGTGTATTGACATGACTGAATCACCGGCGACCACAGTTTATCGCAGCATTATCACAATTCAAACAGCAAACCCTTTTTTCCGCTGAATCTTTGATCCAGCTTTACACTTTCAAACCAAAAACAATGAGAAAAATCTACGCAATGATCGTCGCCGTTTTCATGGCCGCCATTGCACAAGCGCAGACAACTGCACGGATCTCCGGATCTGTTTCCGATGGTGATGGGAAAGCCCTCCAGGCGGTCACCGTGTCACTCCTTCGCGCAAAAGACTCTTCCCTCGCCAAGCTCGCCGTCACCGATAAGAACGGCCAGTACGAGCTCGTGAATATCAAGGCAGGCAAGTACTTTGTCTCCTATACCTCCGTCGGTTTTACAAAAGCCTTTTCCGCACCGGTCGAGGTGGGCGAAACGGCCATCGAGGTCCCCGTGATCAAACTGGCTGCCGGCGCAGCAACGAATATGGCCGGTGTCACTGTCGTCTCACGCCGTCCGCTGGTTGAAACAAAGATCGACCGCATGGTCGTGAACGTAGACGCCTCGCCGACAAATGCGGGCAACACCGCTCTCGATGTGCTCGAGAAATCGCCGGGTATCTCCATCGATCGCGATGGCAATATCAGCCTGAAAGGGAAAGCCGGCGTGATCATCCTCGTTGATGGCAAGCAGACCTACCTCAGTGGGCAGGACCTTGCAAACTATCTTCGCAACCTGCCCGCCAACCAGCTGGACCAGATCGAGCTGATGACGCAGCCTTCCTCGAAATACGATGCATCCGGCAACTCGGGCGTGATCAATTTCCGAACGAAGAAGAGCACGGCCAAAGGATACAACGGCAGTGTGACCCTTTCTTACGTGCAAGGCAAATACCCGAAGTCGCCGAACAGCTTCAACTTCAATTACCGCAAAGGCCGTGTCAATATGTTCAGCAACCTGAGCTATGCCTACTGGGAAGGCTTCAGCGCCATGAAGCTTGACCGCCGCTTCCGCGACAGCACGGCACGCTTCCAGGAATCGAACATGCATTTCAGCTCGCACGGGCTGAACGCGCGCTTCGGACTCGATTACAGCATTGATAAGAAAACAAGCGTTGGCTTCAACCTGAATGGATCCTATAACCCCCGCCATGGCCGCGGTGTGACAACAGCAAATACGTTCGATAAGAATGGAATGCTGACCAGCATCGACGAAGCGCTGACCGTCAACGACGACGATTGGAAAAGCTATGGCGCCAATGTGAACCTGCGGAAGTCGCTGAAGAAGGCCGGCCAGGAGCTCTCGGCAGACGCGGACTATATCCGCTACAGCACGAAGAGCGACCAGGTGTCCGACAACTATTCGTTCAACTCGCTGAAAGTGCAGACCGGCAATCCCTACCTTCTGCGAGGCCTGCTGCCACAGAACATCAATATCTACAGCGCCAAGCTGGATTACACCCTTCCCCTGACGAAGGATGCGAAGCTGGAAGCCGGTGCCAAAAGCAGCTATGTGAAGACCGACAACAACGCGCCCTACGAGTTCTATGACTTCACCAAAAGCGCCTGGGCAACCGATTCAAGTGCCGACCATTTCGTTTACGAGGAGAATATCAACGCCGCTTATGTAAACGTGAACCGCCAGTACAAGAAATGGGGCATCCAGGGTGGCGTGCGCATGGAGCACACGCATTCCATCGCTACGTCGATCAAGATGATGACAAAGACGCAGAAGGATTATGTGCAGCTGTTCCCAACCGCGTACGCCAGCTATAAGATGAACGAAAAGAACACCTTCGTTCTGTCCTACGGCCGCCGCGTGGATCGTCCAAACTACCAGGATCTGAACCCCTTCCGCCGCATCCTCGACCGCAAGACGTACCAGCAGGGGAACCCCTACCTGACGCCACAGTTCACGCACAATGTCGAGCTGAGTCACAATTACCGCGGTTCATTGAATACAACACTGAACTACACGTATACGACCGATATCATCAATGACGTGATCAAGCAGAATGAAGTGACGAAAGAAACGTTCCAAACCAAAGAGAACATTGCGACGCGCCGCAACATCGGCGTTGCGGTGAGCTACAACGCACCGGTAACGAAGTGGTGGACGACCAGCCTGTACGTGAACGTATTCAACAATTATTTCGAAGGCGTCATCAACGGTCAGCCTCTCAGCGTAAGCGCAACGAGCGGCATGGCGAACATGAGCCAGCAGTTCCGTTTTGCCAAAACCTGGAACGCCGAAGTCAACGGATGGTTCCGTTCCAAGGCCCAGGAGGCCGGGTTGATCGTGGCCAGGCCAATGGGTGTCGTGTCCTTCGGGTTCGGCAAGCAGATCATCAAAGGAAAAGGAACGCTGAAGCTGAATATCTCCGACCCGTTCTACCTGCAGAAATTCCGGGGCTACACCAAGTTCGACAACATCGACCTGCAGATCAGCGGCCGCAACGATACACGCCGCGTGGGCCTCAACTTCAGCTACCGCTTTGCAAAAGGCCAGAATGTTCAGCAAAAAAAGAAAGCAGGCAGCTCCCAGGACGAGCAGAACCGCGTCGGTGGTGGCCAGCAATAACGAAGTATAGTTTTCTCATGTGCATAAAACCGGCCCCTCTTTCCAGAGGGGCCTTTTTCGTGACCCTATCAAGCCAAAGGGTCGAAACGTTTCGTGACCGCAGGAAGATCAGATTGTTGAAGGGGTACTGCCATGTAAAAATGCCTTTGGGGGATGAATCCAAATCATCTCTCCATTACTTTTGCCACAAACCACGACCTTTAGCAAAACAGTGACCGGGAACTTTCGGGCCGTCATGACCGTTAGAGCACCCCGGGAACACAAAACCTACCTTCATGCCATCATTTGACCTTGTCAGCAAAGTTGACGCCCAGGCCCTTGACAATGCCGTCAACATCACGAAGAAAGAGATCACGAACCGCTTCGACTTCAAGAATGCCCATGTCGTGATCGATCTGAACAAGAAAGATTTTAAGCTCAACATTGAGACCGACGACGCCATGAAGATGGAGCAGCTCATTGACGTGCTCATCAGCCGGGCCAATAAGCAGGGAATCGCTCCCGAAGCCTTCGATACCTCGAAAGAGGGAGCCCAGAGTGGCAAGGCATGGAAGCGCGAGGTGTCCGTCCGGAATGGGCTGAAGCAGGATGACGCGAAAAAAGTGGTCAAGCACATCAAGGATGCCGGGCTCAAAGTACAGGCGGCGATCATGGACGACCTCGTCCGCGTCACCGGCAAAAAGATCGATGACCTGCAGGCCGTGATCCAGGCGTCCAAGTCCTGGGACCTGGGCTTCCCGCTCCAGTATGAAAATATGCGGAGCTAAAAATTAACAAGCCATTCTTTTGGCACGGATGGGGATATTTTGTAGCTTTGCGCCTTCGAACCGTAAAATTGTAAAGCTGCCGCTAAAATAAATTGTATGAAAAAAGGTCTTCATCCAGAGAATTACCGTTACGTGGTTTTTAAAGATATGAGTAATGGACATAGCTTTTTAAGCCGCTCCACTGCCGCCACAAAAGAAACCGTGAAGTGGGAAGACGGAAACGAATATCCCCTGATCAAGCTGGAGATCTCCAGCACGTCTCACCCTTTCTATACGGGCAAGAACGTCCTCGTGGATACAGCAGGCCGTATCGACAAGTTCAAAAAGAAATACGCCAAGAAAGACGCGTAAGCTGTTTATATTTTAGAAAGAATCCCGCCGTCAAAGCGGGATTTTTTATTTTTGCACCTCCCTCAGGAATCAAGGCCGGCAACCGGCCCTGTTCGCATCACACCCCGAAAACCAGGCAGGCCATGGAGAAGATCGTCTTTACGGAGGAATTTTGCAGCCCCGAGAACCTGTTCCCCTTCACGCTTACGCGGCAGATCCAGGACATCCGGGTCGGCATCCTCACCATCCGGGAAAAATGGGAACGCATGCTCGAGATGCCCTCATTCGACAAGCCCGAGGGCGACTACAAAGACATTTTCAACACCCTTGCGATCAATGAGCATATCGGCAAGGACATCATCTACCTCATTCACGGCAACCTCCTGCCGACCCCCAGGCTCGTGCAGCAGGTGCAAAAGCTGAAGCCCGGAGAATTCCTCCACCTGCCCGAGAAGGAAGCCTGTATTTATTGCATCTCCCGAAAGCAGGTCGTGGACCCGAACAAGATCAAAATGGACGCAGGTGTCGAGATCAAAGACGAGCTCCGGGAGATCTGCTACCCGTGGGACATCACGCGGCAAAACGCCTGGGCGATCGAAGCCGACTTCGAGCTGTTGACGCGCAAGAGAAAGAACCAGGGTGTCCCTCGCTCCAACAGCCTGATCAATACCGACAGGATCTTCGTGGAGAAAGGCGCACGCGTCGAGCACTGTGTTCTCAATGCCAGCGAAGGGCCCATCTATATCGGCAACGGCGCCGTTGTCATGGAAGGATCGCTGCTGCGCGGACCCCTCGCCATCTGCGAAGGCGCTGTCGTAAAAATGGGTACGCGCATCTATGGTGCCACAACCATCGGCCCGGCCTGCACGGTCGGCGGTGAGATCAAGAACGCCATGCTCTTCGGCCATTCAAACAAGGCACATGACGGCTATCTTGGAGATGCCGTGATCGGGGAGTGGTGCAATCTTGGCGCGGGAACGTCCAATTCGAACGTCAAGAATAATGCTGCCGACATCCAGGTGTATACGCCGTCCGGGCCGGTCAGCGTCGGACAAAAGGCCGGTGTGCTGATGGGAGACTACAGCCGGACCGCCATCAACACCTCCATCAACACGGGAACGGTCATCGGCGTTTCTGCGAACGTATTCGGACCGGGCCTGACGCCGAAATTTATCCCGTCCTTTTCTTGGGGCAGCGACGGTATCGAGCGCTGCCGCCTCGACAAAGCCCTCGAGCATATTTCCAACTGGAAAGCACTGAAAGGGCAAACCCTGGACCATGCAGAAACTTCCATTCTGACACATATCTTTGACCACTACTAATGTAAACGTTCCGGCCGGCCGCCCTGCCGGCCTGCTCCGTGCCCACTCAACCAACAAAATCAATGCGCAAACAAATCGCTGCCGCCAACTGGAAAATGAACCTGACATACCAGCAAGCCGAAAAGCTGCTGGACGAGATCCTCGGAGAAAAAATCCACCCGGGCCCGGATGCCGAAGTGATCTTCGCCGTCCCCTTTCCCTACCTCATCATGGCCAA
>JAQBNP010000301.1 GCA_028288515.1 Flaviaestuariibacter sp.
CATCATCAGCGGGAAAATGCCTTTGACATAGCTGGAGGTGTACATTTCATTTTCGCCATACACCACGAGGTAATAGAGCTCCTGCGCAGTTAGTTGCTGCAGCACAGCAAAGCGCTTGGCATCCGGCTCTTCGTGCAACCCGTTGATCACGCCAATAAAAGTTTCGTTGCCTTTCTTTTGCAGCCGCTCACCCAGCGATTCCATTTCCCTCGCCGTATCACGCTGGTTAATGATCCGGTTGACATAATCAATCCGTGTTTTCACCAGCAGTTTGTAATATTTTGCCGGGTCGTTTTTTACTGCGTCAATCTCCGCAAGGGTTTGCCGGCCGTGCATAATATTATCCAGGAACGGAAAATAAATCTGCCCGCTGCCGTTGCTTTTTGCCATTTGATAGACCGTCTGCACTAAGGAGTCATCTATGTTTTTAATGGCCAAGGACAGCTTGTTATTAGCGGCGGCATAATCGTAAAGCTTTTTTGGACTTTTATAGGAGGCAACAATGATCAGGCTATCGCGATTAGGAAGATCCGGATTGTCCTTTAGCGTTGGAAATATCTTTTCGGGATGCAGGAACATGTATTTGCTCAGGATGATATTCTTCGCCATCCGGGCGCCCGTATTATTATCGAAAGCGGTGCTGCTCATCACAATACTACCAATATCATAGCTGGCATTTTGTACGATGCCTTCTACTGAACCGCCTTTACGATCGGCATTTATAGCGGCTTCGTAAGCATCAATAATGGCAGGCAGGTTGCTGGCAGCCATGCGGTGACTTCGGTAAGATGAAGTGAAATTGCGTAGCAGGCGCTCGATACCGCGCAAGTAAGTCACCTTGCGCTGGGCGCTGGTGCTGGTGTCTTTTTCGATGGCGCATTGTAAGGCATCCACCCGCTGCACCAGCGCTTGCGTAATAGCATAATTCAGGTTATCGTCAGTTGAGGCATGAAATTCCGCATCGGCTTTTCCATCAGCCTTTAACGTATTTTTTTGTTCGCGGTCAATATAGTCATGAAAAAGAACGCGGGTCTGCGCCGGCTTGCAGCCCGTGGTCTCGCCCTTCTTTTGTGCAAAGGCAAGAAAGCCAACCAGGAAAAGTGAAAAAGTAAAGGTGATTCGTAAGGTCAAGTGCATGCGCCCCATAGTGCAAATTTAATACCCATCGCTTTAAAAGGATGTTATAGGTGTTACCGCCTTCAATAGGGTAACTCTTTTAAAACCTCTGTTTTATAGACCTTTGTTTCTCTTTAATCGTTGCAGTTGGTTATGCTAACCTTTCCCCTGCATTAAGTTTTCATTAACTCTCTGCTGCAGACTGTACGTTTCCCCGGGGGCTTCCGATTTTCCTGTACGTTTGCCTTTACATTACGAAACGCATGGACAACCGGTCGTGGAAGATATTGATCGCGGATGACGAAGCGGATATATTGGAGATACTTGAATACAACCTGGCCAAGGAAGGTTACCAGGTTTTCACCGCCAAGGATGGTGACGATGCGGTGGTGAAAGCGAAGCAACTCGTACCCGACCTGGTGGTGCTGGATATTATGATGCCGGGCAAGACCGGCGTGGAAGTATGCGAGATACTACGCGCTCAACCGGCACTCCAAAATACCCTCATCATGTTCCTGACGGCGCTTAGTGATGAAGCCACGCAGATCAAAGGGCTGACGATGGGCGCCGATGATTATATCAGCAAACCCATCAGCCCGAAAGTGTTCGTGAGCAAAGTGCAATCGCTACTGCGCCGGGCTAAGAAAGAAGGCACTAAAGCGCTCTCAGTGAATGGGCTGACCATTGACCCGGAACGTTTCGTGGTAGAACTGGAAGGGGCGGAAATACAATTGGCTAAAAAAGAATTTGAGCTGCTTTACCTCTTAGCCACCAAACCCGGACGCGTTTTCCTGCGCAACGAAATCCTGAGCCAGGTGTGGGGCGCCGATGTGATCGTAGGTGACCGCACTATTGACGTGCATATCCGCAAGATTCGCCAGAAGCTCGGAATTGATTGCATTACAACAGTGAAGGGCGTTGGGTATAAGTTTGAAATGTAATTTTGCAGGTACGAAGTACGATTTACGAGGTACGATGGATGCGTAAATTCACCATTGACTATTCACCATTCATTGCCTTTATGTTTCAAACCAAAAACCTTTCTCCCCGCCAGTTAGCCGCTTTTACAGCGGTGGTGCTTTCCGTTCCTATCGGGCTGGGTTTTTTAGTGCTTGGTCATAGCTGGAAGGAAGGGCTGATCTCTTTTCTGATCATCCTTGCCGGTTCCTATTTCCTGATTCTTTTTATCATCCAGCAATTCATTTATCGTAAGATCAAATTGATCTACAAATTCATCTACCAGACCAAGGCCAGCAAAAAGCAGGAAACCTATTACAAATACATTTTACCGCAAAAAAGCATTGACGAAGTGCGGGAAGATGTGGAAGCCTGGGGCGAACAACAGCAACGGGAGATTGAAGTGCTGAAGCGCAACGAAACCTTCCGCAAGGAGTTTTTACAAAACCTTTCCCACGAGGTAAAAACACCGGTGTTTGCCATTCAGGGCTATATCGAAACCCTATTGCAGGGCGCCGTAGAAAATCCCGAGCTGGCAGAACGCTTTTTGCAAAAAGCATCAAAGAACGTGGAGCGCCTGGCGCATCTTATTCAAGACCTGGATGAAATATCGCGGCTGGAAAGCGGCGAGCTGAAACTGCATCACGAGAATTTCATCATTCAGGATTTGGTGCGGGAAGTATATGAAAGCCTCTCGGTGTTGGCCGAGCCAAAGAGCATCCATCTCGCCATTAAAAAAGGCTGCGAACAACCATT
>JAQBNP010000172.1 GCA_028288515.1 Flaviaestuariibacter sp.
AGCGCATGAAGCCCAATTCCATTGCCATTTTTGTCAGCAATGACGAGGTGCCCAGCAACGGCGATGCCCTTCACCCGTTCCGGCAGAACAGCGACCTGTACTGGCTCAGCGGCATTGCCCAGGAAGATTCGATGGTCATCCTTTTCCCCGACAACCCCGATCCCAAATACCGCGAGGTGCTCGTCCTTGTGCGGCCCAACGAAATGAAAGAAAAGTGGGACGGCAAACGCCTCCGCCGCGAAGAGGGCACTGCCCTGAGCGGCATTGCCACCATCGTCTGGCTTGACGCCATCGACGCGCTGCTGCAGACCTGGATCCACCTTGCCGACACCATCTACCTCGATACAAACGAGAACGACCGAAAAGCCAGCCTGCTGCGCACGCGCGATTACCGGTTTGTGGAAGAAACGAAAAGCCGCTACCCGCTGCACCAGTACGAGCGCGCGGCACGCCTGATGCGCGAGCTCCGCGGCATCAAGACGGAGCACGAGATCGAGGTCACGCGCAAGGCCATCGAGATCACCGGCAACACATTCCGCCGTGTGATGCAGTTTGTGAAGCCCGGCGTCATGGAATACGAGATCGAGGCCGAGATCGTGCATTCCTTCCTCAGCCAGCGCGCAACCGGTGAAGCCTACGGCAGCATCATCGCATCCGGCGACAGGGCCCGCACGCTGCACTACGTATCCAACAACCAGGAGTGCCGCGACGGTGAGCTGCTCCTCATGGATTTCGGCGCATCCTACGGTGGCTACAATGCAGACCTGACGCGCACCATCCCTGTGAACGGGCGATTCACCGAACGCCAGAAAGAAGTGTATAACGCCTGCCTTCACCTGCACGATTATGCGAAGTCGATCCTGAAGCCCGGAATCACAATTATCGACTACACCGAAAAAGTTGGCGAGGAAGCGACAAAGCAATTCCTGAAGATCGGCTTGCTGACTGAAGCAGACGTAAAGAACGAGGACGCCGAGAACCGCGCCTACCGCAAATACCTGTACCATGGGATCTCCCATCACCTTGGTCTCGACGTTCATGACCTCGGCAGCCGCACGGAACCGGTGCAGGAAGGCATGCTGTTCACGGTGGAGCCCGGGATCTATATCGAGGAGGAGGCGATGGGCATCCGTATCGAGAACAATATCTGGATCACCAAAGACGGCCATATCGACCTGTTCAAAGGCATCCCCATTACCGTGGAGGAGATCGAGGCGGGGATGAAAAGGGGGTGAGTAGTGAATCGTGAATGCGCAGTGCGCGGGGAATCTCAACGACAAGGAGCACCTCAAAGATCTGCAATCTGCAATCGCGCCGCCCGTACTCTGCAATCGTAAATCGCATCTTGTAAATCGTAAATCTTCATGAAGCAGATCCCGAACTTCTTCACCTTGCTCAACCTCATCTTCGGCTGCATCGCCATCGTGTTCATTATGCAGCCCGGCGAGACGATCCTCCGCCTCGATGACGGCGGCGCCGCACAGGTGATGCTTCCCGAGCGCATGACCTGGGGCGCGCTCTTCCTCTTCGCCGCAGCGGCCGTTGATTTTCTTGACGGCTTCCTCGCCCGCCTGCTGAAAGCTTCCTCGGGTATGGGCGAGCAGCTGGACTCCCTCAGCGATATGGTCAGCTTCGGTGTCGCGCCCGGCATGATCCTCTACCAGTTCCTGCGACTGTCCTTCGCCCAGCAGGAAGACGGCCTCGACGTTTCGTTCGGGTCACTTCTCCCGGCATTCCTGTTCACCGCGGCCGTCGCCTGGCGCCTGGCCAAATTCAACATCAGCACCACGCAGAAATACCATTTCGAAGGAGTTCCATCGCCAGCCGCGGGGCTTGTCGTTGCTTCGTTCCCGTTGATTCTCTGGTACCCGAAATTCGAGCTCGCCGCGCTCTTCCTGAACCACTGGTTCCTCTACGCGGTCATCCTCCTGCTGGCCTTCCTGATGGTTTCGCGCATCCCATTCCTGGCCCTCAAGTTCCGGGATTACTCCCTGAAAAATAATGCTTCGACCTACGGCCTTCTCATCGCCGCCGTGCTTGGCGCACTCTTCCTCGGGTGGCTGGCAGTGCCCGTTGTCTTTGCTCTCTACGTTGTTCTTTCTCTCGTCCGCCCGCCGCGCCCGGCTCCGACGACGGGAACGAACGCATCCCTTGACATCACCGTGTAATTGACCCGGCTGCGAGCCTAAACATTTCTTAGGTTTGCTGCTAAAATTCGAGGAATGAAGTTCACTGCCCAGGTAAAAGTTATGCCGCTGAAAGAATTGCTGGATCCGCAGGGAAAGGCCGTTATCAGCGGGCTCGGCCAGCTTGGCCTGCACAGCATCGCCGACGTGCGCGTGGGCAAGAACATCTCCCTGCAAGTGGAAGCTTCCACGCCCGACGAAGCCCGCGCCATTGCCGAAGATGCCAGTCGCAAGCTCCTTGCAAATCCCGTGATGGAATATTTCGAGATCTCCGTCGAACCGTCCGCTTCCTAACCTTTATCGATGCCAACGACTGCCGGATCGGAAACAGGTCATGCCGCTGCCGGGGCGACATCGCTCTACCTCGTGCCTACGCCCATCGGTAACCTGAAGGACATCACCCTTCGCGCGCTCGAGGTGCTGGGCTCCGTCGACCTGATCCTCGCCGAGGACACCCGCACCAGTTCGAAGCTTCTCAATCATTACGGCATCACGAAGCCGGTATCGCCCTACCACCAGCACAACGAGCATAAGGTGCTGCAGCACCTCGTTGACCAGATGCTGGCAGGCAAGCGCATGGCCGTCATCACGGACGCGGGCACGCCAGGTATTTCGGACCCGGCCTTTCTTCTTGTTCGTGAATGCGTCCGCAACAACATACGCGTTGAAAGCCTGCCCGGAGCCACCGCTTTCGTACCGGCCCTTGTCAATAGCGGGCTGCCCTCGAACCGGTTTGTGTTTGAAGGGTTTCTGCCGCAGAAGAAAGGACGTCATACGATGCTCACCCAGCTCGCGGCCGAAGAGCGAACCATCATCTTGTACGAATCGCCGATGCGCCTTGTGAAAACACTGGCCGACCTCGCCCAGTATTTTGGCTCCGACCGCGCATGCAGCGTTAGCCGGGAGCTCAGCAAGCTGTACGAGGAGAACGCGCGCGGTACCCTTCAGGAAGTGCATGACCATTTTTTGCAAAAAGGGGTCAAAGGAGAAATCGTTATCATTGTGGCGGGGAAGGAATAAACCGCCGGAACCGCTACAACCCGCGCCGGGCCCGCTGATAAGCCCCGCCGTTCCTGTCAACAACCACCAAATATACCAGTCTATGATCCGCCACCGTTTCTTTCTTATCGTCGTTTTGTTGTTCATGACTGCTGCTGCTTCCGCGCAGCTTGGCAAGATCCCCGTTGCTGTCACCGCGGCTTTCGCAAAGCAATATGCGGCTGCGCAGCAGGTGTCCTATCAGGATAACCTGTCCGACTATTCCGTCCACTTCCTGCTCGACAGCAACACCATGACAGCCCACTACAGCAGCAAGGGCGTGTGGAAGGGATCCGAAAAAGAGATTACGCTCAACCAGCTCTCCCCTGAAGTGAAGGACGGCCTTGCAAAGAGCAAGTATGCCGATTGGAAAGTGGTGTCCGTAAGTGTCCTCTACCTCAATGAGAAAGCAGGTGGCGGCGAGCAATACCGCATTCGTGTCGCCAAGGGCGACCTGAATAAGAAGCAGCTCTATTTCAACCGCACCGGCCGTCTCGTCCGCGATGCCATCACGCTCTGATCCAGGGCTGGTTTTTGAAAAAGACAAAAAGTACATCCGTCGCGTCCATTCGCGCCGCCTGTACTTTTTTCATTTCCTTGGCAGGCCGGTTTTCTGAAATGGCCTAAATTGAGCACTTTACAACATGCACCCGAAGAAACTACTCTTTCTCGCCGCTTTCCTTCCCGTGGCCTCCTATGCACAGGACCTTGCTTTTGGAAAGCGACTCGTCGACACGCTCACCTCCCCGGCATTCTGGGGGCGCGGCTACACGAATGACGGCATGGAAAAAGCAGCCGGGTTTCTCGCCACGCAATTTGAATCTTATGGGTTGAAACCGATGGGCGGCAAATCCTTCCTGCAGCCGTTCACCTACCCGGTCAATGTCTTCCCCGGGAAGATGGACCTGCGCATCAACGGGCGTGACCTCGTGCCGGGGAAGGATTTTATCGTGAGCCCGGAAAGCCGTGGTGTCCGCGGAAAGGGTCCCCTCGAGCGGATCGACAGTGTCCAGTTCATGAATCCAGGAAGCCGTTTCGTGGTCAAGCTTGTCGACAAGCTGACATGGTCCGTGGCACCCAAAGCCGAAGACTACACCGTCGTTGAAGTTGATAAGAAAGCCATCGATGGCATGCCTGAATCCTTCAGCGCGCAGATCGAGAACAAGTCGGTCGCGGCCTTTCGGGCCAGCAACGTATGTGCCGTCGTGCCGGGGACCGCGCGCCCCGACTCCATCCTGCTGGTGACCGCGCACTATGACCATCTTGGTGGCATGGGCGCCGCAACCTATTTTCCCGGGGCCAACGACAACGCCAGCGGCGTTTCGCTTCTTCTGAACCTGGCCCGCTATTACGCCACTCACCCGCAACGCTATACCATCGGCTTTATCCTGTTTGCCGGCGAAGAGGCAGGTCTCATCGGGTCGAACTATTTTACAGAGCACCCGCTGGTGCCCCTGCGCAACGTGCGCTTCCTGACCAATACCGACCTGGCCGGCACCGGCGAGGAAGGCATCACGGTTGTGAATGCGACGGAGTATCCAAAAGAGTTTGCTGTCATGCAGGCGATCAACGCAAAGCAGCACCTGCTCGCCGCCGTCAACGCGCGCGGCAAAGCAGCGAACAGCGACCACTATTTTTTTTCCGAGAAAGGCGTGCCCGCTTTTTTCTTTTATACCCTCGGTGGCATCAAGGCGTACCACGACGTGTTTGACAGAGCGGCAACTCTCCCG
>JAQBNP010000186.1 GCA_028288515.1 Flaviaestuariibacter sp.
ACGGCCTCATGAAAAGCGGTCGCATCCAGGGTCGCCAGACGGTGACGCAGGCATCTTACTAAGCATCAACTTCCTCCAGATAACGAACGCGGCAGACCTTTCTGCCGCGTTCTTTTTTTCATCAAGCCCACTCGCTACGAAGCTCTTTTGTGATCGATGAATTTTGAGGTTTGATTTGGAACCCCCTTCGTTGCGAGTCGTTATTTTTGCACCACGATGATCCATTACAAGAACGACGAGGAAGTGGAGCTCATGAGAAAGAGCGCTTTGCTCGTCAGCAAAACCCTGACGGAAGTCGCCGGCATGCTGAAGCCCGGCATCACAACCCTTTCAATCGACCAGATGATCGGGACCTTCATCAGGGACCACAAAGCCATTCCGTCCTTCCTTCATTATAACGGCTATCCCTTTAACTCCTGCATCTCGGTCAACGACGTCGTGGTACACGGCTTTCCCAGCCAGCACCCTCTCAAAGAAGGCGATATCGTAACTGTCGACGTGGGCGTCATCCTTGAGGGGTGGCACGGCGACCATGCTTACACATTCATGATCGGCAAGCCCTCCGATGACGTCATCAAGCTGGTGAAGATCACGAAAGAGTCCTTGTACAAAGGGATCGAAAAGGCCGTCGCCGGCAACCGCGTGGGTGACATCGCCTACGCCATCCAGGAACATACGGAAAAGAAGAATGGCTACGGCGTCGTGCGCGAGCTTGTCGGACATGGCCTCGGAAAAGACCTCCACGAAGACCCGCAGGTGCCCAACTACGGCAAGCGCGGCTCGGGTCCCGTCCTCCGCGACGGTCTCGTGATTGCCATCGAGCCAATGATTAATATGGGTAAGAAAGAGGTGTTCACGGAAGAGGACGGCTGGACGGTCCGCACCCGCGACGGCAAGCCCTCCGTGCACTTCGAGCACGACGTATGCGTGCGCAAGGGCAAGGCCGATATCCTCTCGGATTACACAGGGATCGAAGCCGCTGAAAAGGCCAACACGGCTCTTTATTCTGTCGACTGACCGCTGTGACCCGCATCCAGTCCGGACCGGATGGATGCGCCTCATGACCGTGGGCAAAGAAGCTCTTTCGGTCGGCCATCCGGAAGTAGCTTCGCAAAAAAAAGATTTCTTGACCAATCATCTCGTTGTCGTGGGCGGTGGCGCCGCCGGCTTTTTCTGCGCCGTGAACGCGGCCCGGCAGAACCCGGCGCTCAAAGTGACGCTCCTGGAAAAATCGGGCAAGCTGCTCGCGAAGGTCCGCATCTCCGGCGGCGGCCGCTGCAATACCACTCATTCCCTTTTCGATACCAACGAGCTGAGCCGGCGCTACCCGCGCGGTCAGAACTTCGTCAAAAAGACCTTCCACCAGTTTGCTGCCGCCGATACCGTCCGCTGGTTCGAAGAGCGCGGTGTTCGTCTCAAAGCCGAAGCGGATGGGCGCATGTTCCCGGTCACCGACTCTTCCGAAACTATCATTGCCTGCCTTCTCGACGAAGCGAAGCGTCATGGCGTGGACATACGGTTGCATGCTGACGTGAGAACCCTCCAAAAACCTGGTGAGGACTGGCAGCTGACGCTCGCCGACGGGAATGTGCTGAGCGCCCGCTACGTGTGCGTCGCCAGTGGCGGCGCACCAAAAGCGTCGGGGTTCGACTGGCTCCGGGCGCTCGGGCACACGGTTGCCGAGCCCGTTCCGTCGCTGTTCACATTCAATCTCCCCAGGCATCCGATCACCGCGCTGATGGGCGTCAGCGTTGAAAAAGCACGGGTGAAGATCGAGGGCACGAAGCTGTCCGAAGAAGGACCGGTATTGGTGACGCACTGGGGACTGAGCGGCCCGGCCATCCTGCGTCTCAGCGCCTGGGGGGCACGCGAGCTGGCAGCGAAAGAATACTCATTCCGGGTGCACATCAACTGGCTTCCGGGGCATACGGGCGAAACGATGAAGGAGCTTCTTCACGAAGCGCGCATGTCTCACGCGTCGCGCAAGGTGGCCAACCAGAACCCGGGCCTTCCAAACCGGCTGTGGCTCTTCCTGCTCGAGAGTGTGGGCATCAGTAACGACCAGCGCTTTGCCGACCTGCCGGCAAAAACAGAGAACGCCCTGATCCGCCAGCTCGTTGATTTCGTGGTCGACGTGGCAGGCAAGACGACGTTCAAGGAAGAATTTGTAACGGCGGGTGGCATCACACTCGGTGAGGTGGACCCCAATACGCTGATGAGCCGCAAGGCGCCGAACCTGTTCTTTGCCGGCGAAGTTCTCGACGTCGATGGCATCACGGGCGGCTTCAATTTCCAGCACGCGTGGACAAGCGGCTGGATCGCGGCAAAGACGATTGCTTCCTTGAGCGCTGCCGGTTTCAACAAGTAAGCCTGCCCGTATGATGCGCGCGACAAGGCACCAACGACATCACTCATGCCAACGCCGCATCGAACACTTCTTTTGGAATTGCTGCGTCGTTCTGCAGGTAAAGCGCAGCAGCGATGATATCGTAAAGCGTATCGTCGTCCTCGATGGGAAGTGACACCTTCCGGGCGCGCTTTACATCACCGCTTGACGGTAAAAGAGGAATATGCCTGCCGCTGCTTTTTACCTGCGCGAACCCGCTGCCCAGGTTGATCCGGTAGCGATGAAGCGTTCCATCTACGAGGAGGAAGTTTCCGTCAAAGCCGGGTGTACGGAGCATCAGCTGCGGCGCCAGCTTCTCAAGAATTCGCTTGCGTATCGGAGCCGAGGCATTATCAGAAAACAGGTTGCGACCATAGTCCATCTGGTATGAGTGCCACTCGGGCCTGTTTTCAGCCAGCTCGGGGTTCCGGGCGATGCTGGTCGTAGCAATAAAGAGATCGATGTCACGGCAGATCTCGGAGAGCGTAACCGCCGGAACCTGGTGGAGCGCCAGCAGCCGTGCCGGATCAAGCTTCTCAGACAGCTTCGTTGTATCGCCACTCGTGAAGTAGAGGGCCCTGGTCGGAATTGCCTGGTCGAAGCGGTCATAAATACATTCGAGGTGAGCGGTGATGTTCAGCGGCTTCAGGTAGATACGAGGCCAGCTGGCGCCTTCGTGTACATAGGTGAACATCCACCCTGCCGCAGGAGCGACAGCCATGAGCTTTTTCACGTCGAGGAAATGGTGCGCAAACCGGCTCGTTCCAGTGCCCGCGGATTCGGTTGCGGAGAAGGGATAGTGCTCGCGGAATGCCTGCCGTTCTTTTTGCACCAGTCCCTTCGCCCAGAGATCGTCCTGCCAGGCAACGATGCGCTCCGTGGTGTTGGATACAGGATGCCAGAAACGAATGATGTCGCCCGCTTGTGGCATATGTATGGAGCCATTCATCATCACCAGGGAACTGTCACGGATCATAAAATCGACACCTTGTGTTTCGTTGATCCAGATGGTCGCTTGCAGGTGCACGCGCAGCAGGGGGTGGTTGAAAATAAATGCAGTCCAATCGGCCCCGGTCCAGCTTCTGTCGTACAGCCAGTACGTACGCACACGTTTCTTAAGATCCGCGAACGCGGCGGCAATGTTCTTTGCCTCCTCGTTTGCTTCCCTGACAGCTGCCGGGTGCGCGGCGCTCAGGGATGAGGGTGGCGTTTTGCTTTCCGATCCGCCCGGTGCGATCCAGGTCTTGACAAGCTTGTCGCCATCAAAATGCAGTCTGAGGTGATGATCGCCAGCGTCAATGTGCACCCTTCCGTCGGTAAAGCCGAAGCGTGGGAGGCCCTGGTCCGCCAGCAATTGTGCAGGGATCGAAGATGCTTCCATGAAGGCATCGATCTGTCGTTCGAGCACCGTGGCGAAGCGATTGTAACGCGTCTTGTCGCGCATCATGTTAAGGATGCCGAAAGCTTCCTGCCGGCCGGTTGCGACAAGCGCCTGCAGACCGAGGTTGCCGGTTGCCGTCGACCGCGGGCCTACGCCGGGTACTTTCTCGTAGGCTTTTTCAATGACCAGGCGAACGATGTTCAGCGAAGCGTCCGTGGGTTCCAGGAATGTACATGACCAGATAAAGCCTTTGAGCACGCCCTTGTAGCGGTCGTCGTACCAGAACGATTCCCCGAGAGAGCCGGCAAGCATCGCCTGGAGCTCGCGGTAATAATGTTCGGTGCCGAAAGCCGCTCTCGCCTGGACCACAGCGTCGAGCCATTTCCTGTCGGGCTTCTTCAACGGTTCGGCGCGAAGCATGACGTCCATCAGGGGGTACCAGGCGGCGCGGTTGCTCAGCGTATCGATATAGCGCTCGCGGAACCAGGCCCAGTGCTCATTGGCAGCGAAGCCAGCGATAGCGGCCGTGGTCGTATCGGGGTTTTGCCGAAGGAGTGGAAACGGCGTTGCATCCGTAACGACATAGGTTAGTTCGGTAAAAAAGGGGATATCCGCAAGCTTCGGGAAGGTAACTGCAATAAATGCGTTCAGGTACGCGAATTCCTGGTGACTCAGGAACGCAAGGGAGGCCAGCCAGCGTGTTTGTCCGTGGAAGTACGGTTTTTCCCGAACCGGGATAGGCACAAGGCGGTAGCCGGAATTCGCGGTTCGCAGCATCTCGTTGACCTGGTCGAGCGTACCATAAAAAAGGGAGATGTCCTTTCCATCATGAACAATCTCCACGACGCTGTCGCTGTCTTCGAAATGACTGGTCTTTTTTGAAAGGCCTTTCCAGCTGACCGGAAGAAGCCGGGCGAGATCGTCAACAAATGCTCTTTGTACCGAGGCCGTCTTGTCGCCCGGAATGGTGAGCACGCTGCCGCGGTAGGCATAATCGAAATCAGCGCGGGTGAAGCAGGGACCAAGACGCTGAAGGCGAAACCATTTTTCGGGGCCGTCCATCATTCTTTCCGCGATGCCGCGGAGCAGCGCGACACCTGCCGCGAGCGGCGCCTGCGTTTGGTAGCCCCAGGGCTCGCCAAACAGCTTTGCTTCATAAGTGGACAGCAGCGGATCGTCCGGTCTGAGAGTGGATGCAATGCTGCTCACCAGCGGCGTATAAGCTTTTTCGAGAAGGAAGGCGGCGGATGTCGGCAGGGACCGTTCCAGCAAGGCCTTCAGCCACCCGGCCTGGGGCCTGACCATGTTGACGAGGGCGGCCAGAAGCTGGCCGAAAAGCGGCTCTTTCTCAAACAGGTGCGCATGACCGGTATAGAAAACAAGATGGGCAAGATAGGCTTGCGGGTCGCGCTTCGAAGCCTCGAGAAAGGCGGCGCCCGCAGCCAGGTCGTCCGGCCGGATGAACCGGCGCTTTTTGGGGTCGGACCGACGCCATGTAGGGTCGTATTCGAAACGCAGGAGGTTGGCGATGTCCAGCAGCGTTTCTGTTTCGAAGGGAAGAGCGGGGCCTGTTTCGTTCGCTTCTGCGACGCTTTCGGCTAGCGCATCAGCAAGGTCTGCGTCTGTAGCGGGCGCGGGCAGAATTGTGTGGGCAGCGTAGTCGTACTGGCGGCAATAAAGAGCTTCCACAAGCACGTAGGCCTTTTCGGGAAATCGCTGACGTCGCACATAGGCCAGCAGGGGAAGCTCGGCGCCCCTGAACTTTTCTTCGGCCAGCAGGTGAGAGATGGTCGTCAGGGTACTGATATTCTGGTCGCGGCGTTCATGGATGGCATGGTAGCATTTCAGGATGTCTTGTCCCAGCAGGAGCGGCCTGCGGACTGCTGATTCCGGGGCGAACCGCGGAATTGCAAAGGACTCGAGCACGAAGGCGCGGACCTCATGGAGGCCTGCCGGGTAGTTGCCTTCGGGGTTCAGCACCTCAAAGAGTTTCCGGAAAAAAAGAGGGTCGGGATGACGACTGGCGGCGAGAAGGATGGCTGCGCCGTGGAAGAATCGATGCATCAGTCCCTCGGGCTGCTCCTCGTATTCACGCGCGATGTAGGCATCTGCCTTTGACAGCTCAAGGAGAGGCGAAAGAGTTTCGGACTCGAAGAGTGCTACGGGGATATCGGCGGCGGCGAGCCAGTCGAGCACAAGATCGGTGATGGGCCCGGCGCCCGGTGACCCGTGTTTCGGAGACTGGTTTCGGAAAAGACGGTCGAAGATGGTCATGTCACAGAATTTGAAATGAGGTTGACGCGATGCGGGTGTGGTCGATAAAGGCGAGTACCGGATCGGGGCCCAGGCGGATGGGGGCTTCGAGGTCTGTGACAACGGCATCGTCGATGAAGACGGTGACGTCACCACGCACGATGGCGGCCATCACGTTGTAGGCCTGCCGTTCCGGATCGAGCTCGTTCGTCCAGCGCGGCAGAAGGCGCCGGATGGTAGCGTGAACCCGGGGCATGTCGTCCGGGGTGATAGCGCCCAGGTTGTGGTAGCCGAGAGCGTCGAGGAGGCGGGTGATCGCATCGTGGTCGGACGTTCCTTTTGCATGGTGGGCGAACAGGGCTTCGACCAGGTGGAGCAGGGTCGGAAAGGACGGTCCTGGCAGGGTAGCGCAGTAATCGCGGAGGCGGACGCCCGTCAGGGTGGATTGTTTTTTCATGGCAGCCGTTCGGTTTGCGGTGAATCGATCCGAAGATAGGAAACCGCCCGGAAACTCAGGCACGGGCTCGTGGTGGGAAGGGCCCATAAATGTATCAAAAAACCGCCTGGAAACGGCTGCTGAACAGGGCTGGAAGCTTATCTTTGCACCCCCGAACAAAACCCTCGGGAATTTTTATGGAAGAAAATCAAATTGTTAACCCAAACGCTGAAGGCCAGGAGTCTGCACCGGTTGCCCAAACAGAGGCTGCCGATACGACGACAGCGACAACAAATGCACCTGGCGAGGCCGCCGAAGCCCCGGCACAGGCGACCGCAACAGAAGCGCCCGCTTCTGAAACAACTGTCCAGAGCAACGTGCCTGTAGCCGCCCCTGTAGAGGAGCGTGTCGTTACTGCCCACGATGATTTCGACTGGAGCATCGACAAGCGCAACGTTGCCTCTTATTCCCGCGAAGAAAAAGAAAAGTACGACAGCGTTTACGAGAACACCTTCGTTCAGCTGAGCGACGGCGAACTGATCAAAGGCCTGGTCGTTGGCATTACCAAGACCGACGTGGTCCTGAACATCGGCTTCAAATCCGATGGTCTCGTGTCTCTCAATGAATTCCGCGACATCCAGGGCCTGAAGGTCGGCGATGAGGTGGAAGTCATGGTTGTTGACAAGGAAGATCGCGATGGCAACCTGAACCTGAGCCGCAAGCAAGCCCGCATTACGCGTGCCTGGGAGCGCATCGTGGAGATCCACAAATCCGGCGAAATCGTCACCGGTACGGTGACCTCCAAGACGAAAGGTGGCCTGATCGTGGACGTATTCGGCATGGAAACCTTCCTGCCAGGCTCACAGATCGACGTGAAGCCGGTAACCGATTACGACCAGTTCGTTGGCAAGACAATGGAATTCAAAGTGGTGAAGATCAACGAAGCCATCAAGAATGCGGTTGTTTCTCACAAAGCGCTCATCGAAAGCGATATCGAAGCACAGCGCGCCCAGATCATCGGCCAGCTCGAAAAGGGCCAGGTCCTGGAAGGCACTGTCAAGAACATCACCGACTTCGGTGCGTTCATGGACCTCGGCGGCCTCGACGGCCTGCTGTATATCACGGACATCTCATGGGGCCGCATCAACCACCCTTCAGAGGTGCTGAAGCTCGACCAGAAAGTGAACGTGGTGGTCCTGGATTTCGACGACGAAAAGCGTCGCATCTCCCTCGGCCTGAAACAGCTCACTCCGCACCCATGGGACGTTCTGCCGGAGACCATCTCCGAAGGCTCAACCGTCAAGGGCCGCGTTGTGAACATCGAGGACTACGGTGCATTCCTGGAGATCATGCCGGGCGTCGAAGGCCTGGTTCACGTTTCCGAGATCACCTGGGCCAATACCCCGATCAATGCCAAGGAATTCTTCAAGCTCGGCGACGAGCATGAGGCCAAGGTGGTGACGCTCGACAAGGACACGCGCAAAATGAGCCTGTCCATCAAGCAACTTTCCAACGACCCATGGTCCGATATCGAAACATCCTTCCCTGAAGGAAGCCGTCACACAGGCATCGTGAAGAACATCACACCGTACGGCGTGTTCGTGGAGCTGACCTCCGGCATCGGCGGTATGATCCATATTTCCGACCTGAGCTGGCTGAAGCGCTTCAACCACCCGACCGAGTTCACGAAAGTGGGCGAGAACATCGACGTGGTGATCCTTGGTATCGACAAGGACAACCGCAAGCTGCAGCTTGGACATAAGCAACTCGAGGAAGATCCCTGGAACAGCCTGCAGGATACGTTCGCTGTGGGTTCCATTCACGAAGGCACCGTTCTCCGCAAGGACGACAAAGGCGCGATCGTGCAGCTTCCATACGGCCTCGAAGGCTTCGCGCCGAACCGTCACCTGGGTAAGGAAGACGGCAAGAGCGTCGGTGCTGAGGAGACTGCCGAGTTCATGGTGATCGAGTTTGACCGCAACGAGAAGCGCATCGTGGTTTCCCACGCACGCATCTGGGAGCAGGTGAAGCACGAAGAGGTCAACGCTGCCCGCAAGGAAGCACGCGTTGAAGGCGAGAAGACCGCCAAGGCTGTGAAGACCATCCAAAGCAAAGTGGAGAAATCCACGCTTGGTGATCTCAGCGCCCTCGCACAGATCCGTGAGAAGCTCCAGCAGGAAGAGAAGAGCGGTGGAACCGCCGGCGCAGCACCAGCTGCCGAGGCTACTCCCGACGCTACTCCGGAAGCTTAATCTTTCCAACCTTTTATAGCAAGACCCGCAGCGAATGTTGCGGGTCTTTTTTTTTAGAAACGGCATTTCATGCAAGAGGCAAGGGGGATTGACGACTTTTAGATTGACGATTTTAGATTTTAGATTTTAGATTTTTGGACAGTCTCCACGTTCGGACTGTCATCCCGAGCGCTAAGCGAGGGACCCCATGCGCTACGCAGGCTGTCATCCCGAGCGCCCCGCAAGGGAACTCATTCGCTACGCAGGCTGTCATCCCGAGCGCCCCGCAAGGGAACTCATTCGCTACGCAGACTGTCATCCCGAGCGCTAAGCGAGGGAGCCCGTGCACTTTTATGCTGTCCGTCATTGCGAGGAACGAAGCAATCTCCTGCACCTTCGGGATTACGATTTCAGAGTAAGCAGCCGTTTCACGCAAAGCGCGCAAAGAAGCAAAGAAAACCGCAAAGCGGGCTGTTCCTTGGTGCTCCTTAGCGTCCTTCCTGCCTTCGTGGTTCAAATTCACGCCTCCCACGCTGAAAATCAGCCGTTTACAAGCGTTCGGCTGGAAATGTAAATGA
>JAQBNP010000195.1 GCA_028288515.1 Flaviaestuariibacter sp.
GGACCGTTGTTTTCGGCAATGTCATTCGTGCCCGCGAGGATCACGACCACCGCCGGCTTCAGCTCGATGACGTCCGCGCGGAACCGCACCAGCATCTGCGCCGTCGTTTGCCCGCTGATGCCGCGGCCGATATAGCCCTTGGTGAAGAAGGCGCTGTCGGCCTTCACCCATCCCTCGGTTATGGAATTGCCCATGAACACCACGCGCCGCTCGCCTTTGGCCGGCGCACGGAGCGCCTGGTTGGCAGCCGCATAGCGATTGAGGCCGGCCCAGTCGTGGCCCTGCGCTCCACAGGCGAGGCAGGCAATAAGGAAAAAGGGGAGAAGCTTCATGTGCAGCGGGCGGCTCTTGTGCCGTGCCTCAAGATAGCAAACCTGCGCTAGGTGGCGCTCTTCTTCACTGACGATTCACGGATCATCAGCTGCGTATCCAGCTGCCTTGTTTCGAAATCCGTCACCGGCCTCTTGCTCTCGATGATCTGCACCAGAAGCTCCGTGGCCGTTTGCCCGATCTCGAAGGCCGGCTGGCGGATGGCGCTGAGCGAGGGCGAGAAAAGATCGGCGAGGTTGGTATTGGTGAAGCCGATAAAGCCGGCTTCCTTCTTCTGGTTCATGCGCTTGAGAATGCCGTAGCACACGGTTGTGAGGCGATCGCCGGCCGTGAAAACGGCATCGGGCTTGGCTTTGCCTTTGAACAGGCTGGCGATGGCGTCCTCGACCTCTTCGGAGATCATGCCACCGCGGTTGCAGTAGCGGATCAGCGCATCGTTATAGGCGATGCCGTGCTTTTCGAGGGCGTCGCGGTAGCCGTTGAGGCGCTCTTTTGTAATGGAGAGATAGGGAGAGCTCGTCACGTGGGCGATCTTCTTGAAACCGCCGTAGATCAGGTGCTCCGTGGCATGGTAGGCGCCGAGGTAGTTGTTGGCGATGACCTTGTGCGTTTCGATCTCGTCGCTGATGCGGTCGAAGAAGACGATGGGCAGGCCTTTTTCGTGCAGCTCCTTGATGTATTCGATCTCTTCGGATTCGGAGGAGAGCGAGACCAGCAGCCCATCGACGCCGCGCGACGCGAGATGCTGCACGTTGACCTTCTCGCGTTCCTGCGACTCATGGCTTTGCGTGATGATGACGTGGTAGCCGCGGTTATAAGCGATGGATTCGATGCCGTTGATGGCCTGGGAAAAGAAATTGTTCGCGATCTCGCTCACCACAACGCCGATCGCCCGCGTACGGCGCTCCTTCAGGCTGAGGGCGATGGGGTTGGGGCGGTAATTGATCTTTTCCGCATACTCGAGGACGAGTTTCTTCGTTTCTGCACTGATCTCGTAGCTGCCGCGAAGCGCCCGCGACACGGTCGACGTGGACAGATTCAGCGCTTTACCGATGTCTTTTATCGTTACACTGTCAAACTTCATGAAGTCCGGAACTTTTGAAACGGGAGGTTAATGCCTTAAAAGTATCGAATTCCGCACACTTGCCTGCAACTGCAAACGTTGTCGGTAACGTTTGCGTAAATAAATCCCTACCCGCGGCGGGACGGGTCCGAATATCTGAGTAGACTTGTTAAAGAAAGGGCGACCGCCCGCCCGCTTTGCCATTCCGGCGAATGAGGCGCCGGGCTCCCCCCACAATGACTACGTTTGACTGTGAAGCGCTTCATGCGCCTGGTTCGACTGACCGTAAACTTTAAGCTTGTATATGAAACAAAAAGCCTTGCTATCCTTCCTGCTCATGCTGTGTTTTAGCTTCGCGTGGAGCCAATCCCGGACCGTGAGCGGTAAGGTAACGAAAGAGAACTCGACCGAAGGGCTGGCGGGCGTGTCGGTGACCGTCAAGGGCACCCGCACCGTCACCACCACCGACAACAGCGGCCAATTCCAGGTCACTGCCCCCGACAAAGCTACGCTGGTCTTTACCTCCATCGGCTTCAAAGCCAGGGAGATCGCCGTGTCGGGCAGGTCAACCATCGACGTGGCTCTGGCGGAAGACGTGACCTCCCTCAACGACGTCGTGGTGGTTGGCTACACGTCCATGCGCCGCCGCGACGTGACGACCTCCGTGTCCTCTGTCAGCGCGCGCGACCTCAAGGACATTCCCCTGAACTCGGCCGCTGAGGCCATCACCGGCCGCCTGGCAGGTGTGAACGTGACAACGACCGAAGGCCGCCCCGGCGCCGACGTCCTGATCCGTGTTCGCGGTGGCGGTTCTATCACCCAGGACAACACTCCTTTATATATCGTTGACGGGATCCAGGTTGAGAATGCCCTGTCGATCCTCTCCCCGCAGGAGATCCAGTCCATCGACGTACTGAAAGACGCCGCCTCCACCGCCATCTACGGCGCCCGCGGCGCGAACGGTGTTGTCGTCATCACCACGAAAGGCGGACGCGAAATGAAAACGCAGGTGACCTATAACGGGTTTGCCGGCGTTCGCAGCATTGCTAAAAAGCTCGACGTGCTGAAGCCCTACGACTACGTTCTCTACCAGTACCAGCGCTATAATGGCAGCGTGGACGACCGCGCCGCCTTCCAGAACCGCTATGGCCGCTGGGAAGACCTCGACATCTATAAGAATGTTCCGTTCGTCGACTGGCAGGACCGCGTGTTCGGCCGCGACGCCCTCAGCCAGACACATAACCTAAACCTGACCGGCGGAACGAAGACCACCAGCTTCAACCTGACCCTCAACCAGGCAAACGAGGAAGGCATCATGCTCGAGTCCGGCTACCGCCGCTCCCTCGCCTCCTTCAAGTTCGACCACCGCGTCAGCGACCGCTTCCGTGTCGGCTTCAACACACGCTACAGCCGCCAGCGCATTGAAGGCGTGGGCACATCGGCAACAGGCTCCCAAAGCAATAACCGCCTCCGCAACACCGTCCGCTATATTCCCTACATCGCGCCCGGCCAGGAAAGCATCGTCGACCAGTTTGATGCCGACTACGCCAACCTCACGAACCTGACCAGCCCGGTGCTCCTCGCCCATAACGAGCTGCGCTACGATCACCGCAACGACGTTAACATCACCGGGTACGCCAGCATCGACATCATCAAGGGCCTGACCTTCAAATCGACAGCGGGCATGACAAATACGGACACCCGCGTCAATGCATACAACGGCTCGGTGACCAGCGTCGCCCGCCAGAACGCAAACCTCCCCGTTGTCGTGATCAACACCGGCAACGGTCTCTCGATCACCAATTCAAACACACTCAATTACAAGAAGACCCTCAGCGGCGCACACAATGTATCGGTGCTCGTAGGCCAGGAGATCTACCAGACGAAGTCAAGCTCCTTCAATGCCACAACCAAGTGGATGTCTCCGGACCTGACGCCTGACCAGGCGTTCGCGCAGCTCGATAAGTTCACGGCCCCGACCGGCGGTATCCAGGATAAGCCGACGACCAGCCAGTCGGAGACGCACCTGGCCTCTTTCTTCGGCCAGGCGTACTATTCCTACAAAAGCAAGTACACGGCTTCGGTTGCCTTTCGCCGTGACGGCTCCTCTCTCTTCGGGCCTTTGAACCGCTGGGGCAACTTCCCGTCGGCAGCCCTTGCCTGGCGCCTGTCGCAGGAGAAGTTCATGGAGAATGTCCGCTTCGTATCAGACCTGAAGCTTCGTTTTTCCTACGGCGCATCGGGTAATAACCGCCTGCCGGTGGACGCATACAAGACCATGTTCGGAACGAATACATCCAGCTACGCGTTCGATGAGTCGGTACAGACCGGTATCGCCGCGCAATCCTTCCTTTCGAACCCGAGCCTCCAGTGGGAGACGACGGTATCGCGGAACCTCGGCCTTGACTTCTCTCTCTTCAAGAATCGCATCAGCGGCTCCTTCGACGCCTATATCAACAACACGAAGGACCTCCTGATCCTGGCGCTGATCAACGGCACAACAGGCTATGCAAACCAATACCAAAACACCGGCAAGACGGAGAACAAGGGAGTGGAGCTGCAACTGAATGCCGACGTCGTGCGCGGAAACAAGCTTACCTGGAATGTCGGATTCAACATCGCTCACAACCAGAACAAGATCGTGAGTCTCGGCACGGCCGCGGACGGCACGCCCCTGAAATCCTACAAGGTGCAGTCGGGCTGGGTCAACGCTCTCGAAGATTTCTATGTCGAGGTGGGCAAGCCGATCGGCCAGTTCTATGGCTATGTAACGGACGGCTTCTATACGCCTGCAGATTTCAACTACGACCCCGCCACACAGCGCTATACACTGAAAGCCGGTGTCGCCAACAGCAGCGCCGCAGCGCTCGGCAACCGCGCCCCCCAGCCCGGCGACCTGAAGCTGAAGCGCCTCGCCGGCGATTCGCTGATCGGTGAAAAAGACAAGACGGTTCTCGGTAATGCACAACCGAAGTTCACCGGCGGCTTCAGCACCCAGGTTCGCTACGGCAGCTTCGACCTGAGCCTCCTTGCCAACTTCTCCTACGGAAACAAGGTCTATAATGCAAACAACCTGGAGAACACCACCACCTACCAGTATAAGGACAATAATATGCTGGCGATCATGGCCGACCGTTACAAGCTCTTCGATGCCAACGGCGTTCGCGTCACCGATCCGGCGGAGCTCGACAAGATGAATGCAAACGCGAAATACTGGACGCCGAGCCTCGGCAACTATTTCCTGCATTCGTTCGCGATCGAGGACGGCTCGTTCCTGCGCATCAGCAATATCACGATCGGCTATACGCTGCCCGCATCGATCGTGAAGAAGACCCGCGTCATCTCCGCGTTCCGCGTCTATGCAACGGTTAACAACCTGTATACGTTTACGAAGTACACGGGCTACGATCCGGAGGCCAACACGCGCCGCTCGCCGCTCACGCCGGGTGTCGACTACGCCGCCTACCCGCGCAGCCGCTTTATCCTGGCCGGTGTGAACGTTACCTTTTAACAGCTAAGCAACTTCTATATGAAACATACATCATTCTTCGTTCTTTCTGCAGCCGTGCTGGGCATTGCCCTGAGCTCCTGCAAGAAATACCTCGAGATCGAGAACCCGTCGACCATCTCCGAAAAGCAGGTGTTCGAAACGGTCAACAATACCAACTCGGCCGTCATTGGCGTCTACGCGATGCTGATCGGTGACAACGGCTACGGAAGCCGTATCGCCACGCTGTTCCCGCAATCGGCAGACGACTTCAAGACGTCGGGCGATTACAACCCGGCCGACCGTCGCGGCATCAGCACGTACGGTGCCAGCGCCGACAACTCCGACCTCCCGAACCCGTTCCTGCAGCTGTTCCGCGGTATCGAGCGCGCCAACCTGTGCATCAAGTATATCCCTCAATCGACCCCGTATAACAGCGGGTCGGCAACCGAAAAAGCCGCCATGCGCCGCTCGCTCGGCGAAGCGCTGACACTTCGTGCGCAGTTTTATTATGAGGCGATCCGCAACTGGGGCGACCTGCCCGCGCAGTTCGTGCCGGCCGAGGACCTGCCGGACCTCAACCTGCCGAAAACAGACCAGGACAGCCTCTACAACCATCTTCTTGCCGACCTCGCACAGGCCGAGGATATGGTTCCCTGGCGTTCGGAATCGGGTAGTTCCGACCTGGCGACCCGCGTGACCAAAGCGTACACGAAAGGCCTTCGTGCCCGCATTGCACTGGCCCGCGGCGGCTACAAGCTCAATGGAACGACGCATACGATGCAGCGCACGTCCGACTACAAGAACTACTACCAGATCGCACTCCAGGAGTGCAAGGAGATCATGGATCATCCCGAGCAGCACGACCTGAACCCGGTCTACGAGAATATCTTCAAGTCCCTTCACACCTCTACCCGCACCGACCCGACGCATGAAATGATCTTTGAAGTGGGCGCCTACGGAAGCAATGCGGCAACAGACAGCAAGCTTGGCTATTACAATGGCCTTCGCCACAACACATCGTCCCGCTTCGGTGGCGGCGGTGGCGGCATCAACGCCATTCCGACCTATTTCTATGAGTTCGACTCAATCGGCGATGTGCGCCGCGACGTAACGATCAACTTCTTTGAGATCGATGCCAGCAGCAAGAAGATCGCCAACACGGCCGCAGCGATGACCGACGGAAAGTTTCGCCGGTCGTGGACAGCCATCGGCGGCACCTCGCAGAACCTGGCCGTCAACTGGCCCATCCTGCGCTTTGCAGACGTTCACCTGATGTATGCCGAATCCGACAACGAGGTCAACGGCAGCCCGTCAGCGACTGCGAAGAACGCGCTTGACAAGGTGCGCCGCCGCGCCTTCGTTGGCAACGAAACCCGCATGGCGCCGATCCCATCCGATTACAACGGTTTCTTTAATGCGATCGTCCAGGAGCGCCTGCTCGAATTTGGTGGTGAGGGCATTCGCAAGTATGACCTGATCCGCTGGAATATGCTGGCCTCCAAGATCACTGAGACACGCGCGAAGCTGACCGACTTCATGAACGGCGCCGGTCGCTATGCCAACGTGCCGCTTTATATCTATACGAAACCAGCCGATTACAATGTGCTGCCGACGGCGCAGGAAATGGCGACGATGGATCTGTACGGCGGCCCTGTATCGAAGGTGTTGTTCGAGCCGGGACTCGGCTCAAACACAGCGCCGGCAGGCTATACCGTGAAAGCCTGGCGCAACGCGGTGAACCAGGACTATATCACCGGCGACCTGAAAGGATTCGCGCGCTATTTCGAGGCAAACAAGAAAGAGGTGTTCCCGATCCCAAGCTCGGTGCTTCTCGCCAATAACAAGCTGACACAAAATTTCGGTTATTAATCAAGAAACGACTTCTTCAAAATACGTATCATGACAAAGCAAAAAGGATCGGTCATCAACCTTCTGTGGGTCTTGCTGGCATTCGCCGGGATGACAGCCTGCCACAAGGAACCTTCGACGGAATTCAACCAGATCCGCATGTTCAAGCCCGGCGACATCAAGGTCACGAGCGCGGAAACGCAGGCCGTTCTCGAATGGAGCCCCTCCCTGTTCACCACGGGCCGCGCGGTGAAATACACTGTGGAGCTTTCCCAGGATTCCACCTTCCAGGTTGGCGTCACATCGCGGATCGTCGATACGTCAAAGATCACGTACACCGATGCGGAGCTGGCCGTTCGCCAGAAATATTATGCACGCGTGAAGGCCAATGCCTATGATAATATCCCCGAGTCGGGATGGGTCCGCAGCGCAGCGTTCGGAATCTCCGGTGAGCAGATCTTCCTGCCGGTACTGTCAACCGACATCATAGACAATGCCGTTCTTTTAAAATGGAGAACGACGCCGGCACTGGTGAAGATCGTCATCACGCCGGCAACGGGCGCGGCCATCACGATCCCGCTGACACCGACGGATATCACGAATGAAAAGAAACTTATCTCCGGCCTTCAGCCTTCAACGCTCTATTCAGCCGAGATCTTCGACGCGACCCGCAGCAAGGGCTTTTTGACCTTCACAACGAAGGCCGCCCTTACAGGCAATCTCATCGACCTGCGCGGCATCACCGGCCGCCCGTCCGTCCTGACGGATACCCTCGCAACGATCGCCGCCGGCAGTACGGTTGTTCTTCGCCGTGGGGAGACATATATCGTCAGCGCCACCGCCAACCTGAGCAAGGCAGTCAAGATCATCAGCGGCTCCGACCTGACCAATCCCGCCCAGGCCACGATCGAGATGCCGTCGAACTTCAACATTGTGGCCGGCAGCAATATCGACTATATCGATTTCGAGGATGTCTACCTGAAGGGAACTGATTATGCGTCGAAATACGTGTTCAATGTCAGCAATGCCTGCACGATCGGCCGCATCAGCTTTGAAAGCTGCCGCGCCGAGTTCTTCCGCGGCGTCGCGCGCCTGCAGACAGCAGTGATCAACGTAACCGACTTCAAGGTGAACAACTGCATCATGGACAGCATTTCAAACTATGGCATCATCAACGTTGACAACGTGAACTGCAAGGTGGCCAATATCGCGCTCACCAACAGCACGATCTATAAAGCGGAGAAAGTGGTCACCAGCCGCCAGAACTCCACATCCGTGCTCATCGACGCCTGCACATTCAACGAGGCGCCCTGGGGCGGAAGCACCAACTACCTGGTCGACTACAGCACGTCCGGTACCAACACGGTGAGTGGCGGCATCACCATCAAGAACTGCATTTTCGGAATTGCCAAGCCGAACGGGGGCAACGTGACAACGCGCGGTATCCGCACCAACGCGGCCACGCCGATCATCGCTACGAACAACTACAAGACGACCGACTACCTGTCGGCAGGGAACGATATTCCGAACCTGATCCCATACAACGGCAGCATGCTCACGCTCTGGCAGAGCCCGCTGACCGGCAACTTCAAGATCATCGATAACTCATTCGCCGGAAAGGCGACCACCGGCGATCCGCGCTGGCGTTAATATCACAAAGGTGAGGCTGGAAACGGCCGCACCTTTCCTCTTCTTACTATTCATCATCAATCGAACATGAAATTTGCAGGGTTGATCGGCTTGCTGTGGTTCGGCGGAACATTGTTGTCCTGTGCGCAGCAGAAGAAGCTGCCCGCAACGCCGGCAGAATCCTCGCGTGCCATCGCATTCCCCGGTGCGGAAGGGTTTGGAAAATACACGACCGGCGGCCGCGGCGGCCGTATCGAGGTGGTCACGACCCTGGACGACAGCGGCCCGGGAAGCCTCCGCGATGCCCTGCGCGGCAAAGAGCCCAAGCTCGTTGTCTTCGCCGTCTCCGGCACGATCCACCTGCAGTCCCGCCTTCTCGTTTCTCCAAATACCACCCTGGCCGGGCAGACGGCTCCGGGTGACGGCATCTGTCTTGCCGACTACCCGGTATCGCTTGGTGGCGACAATATCATTGTCCGCTACATGCGCTTCCGCATGGGCGATAAGAACCAGAAGGGCGGCATGGTCAATGGCAACGGCAGCGACGACGCCTTCGGTGGCACAGGCCGCAAGAACATCATCGTCGACCATTGCAGCATGAGCTGGAGCACCGACGAGGTGTTTTCCGTTTATGGCGGCGACAGCGTCACCCTGCAATGGAACCTCGTTGCCGAGCCGCTCAATTATTCCTATCATTTTGAGACCGGCGACACCGGCTACGAGCACCACGGCTACGGTGGGATCTGGGGAGGCCGGCACCTGACGGCACACCACAACCTGCTGGCACACTGCGCCAGCCGCAACCCCCGGTTCGAGGGGACCCGCAATAACCCCGAGGAACTCGTCGACTACACCAATAATGTCCTGTACAACTGGGGCCACAACAATGTCTACGGCGGCGAAGGCGGCCAGTACAACGTGGTCAATAACTATTACCGCCCTGGCCCGCAAACGGCAAAGAATGTAAGGTCGCGCATCGTCAATCCATCGAAGCAGAAGAAACCGGTGATCCCTTTCGGAAAATACTATGTGGCCGGCAACGTGGTGGAAGGCGACGATGCCGTGACGGCCGACAACCGCATCGGCGTTCACATGGGCGACGGTACACAGGCTGACAAAGAGGAAGCACTCGTGGCAACAGCTTTTCCGTCCGTCTCTGTGCCGCCCGAGCCGGCCGCGCGAAGCTTCGCTTTGGTGCTGGCAGGTGTGGGCGCTTCGTTTCGCCGCGACACGCTGGACGCCCGGATCATCGAGGATGTGAAGAAGGGCCGCGGCCGCTTTATCGACGTGCAGGGAGGCTACCCGCACGGTACTCCCTACGAAGCCACCGCCAACGCATGGCCGGCGCTTCGATCACTTCCCGCGCCGGTCGACTCGGACCGCGACGGTATGCCCGATTCATGGGAAAAGGCCAATGGCCTCAACCCGGCAAGCGCGGCAGACGCGTCGCTCACCACGCTCGACCGCCACTACACGAATATTGAAGTCTACATCAACCAGATCATTCGCTGATATGAAACGAGTAGCCGCTTTCCTCAGTCTTGCACTGCTTTCCTTCGGGATGCCACCGGCCAAGAAGATCAAGGTCTGGCTCGTCGGCGATTCTACCTGTGCAAACAAGGAGGTCCGAGCGTACCCGGAAACCGGTTGGGGCATGCCGTTCAGCTCCTTCTTCGATTCGACGATCACCGTCGATAACCGCGCGAAGAACGGCCGCAGCACCAAGTCGTTCCGCGCCGAAGGCCTGTGGGCACCGGTGCTGAACCAACTGTCCGAAGGCGATTATGTCTTCCTTCAATTTGGTCACAACGACGAGGGCAAGGAAAAGGTCGGGCGCTACACGACGCCCGAAGAATTCAAGGCCAACCTGCTTCAATATGTCATGGAGGCCCGCGCGAAGAAGGCTCTCCCCGTGCTCCTGACGCCGGTTGCCCGACGCACCTTCGATGCCAATGGAAACGTGACCGAGTCCCATCCCGTTTATTCCGACGTCGTTCGGGCGGTTGCCCGGGAAGCCCAGGTGCCGCTGATCGATCTCGATGCTCAGAGCATGGCCCTTCTTCAGTCAATGGGCAAAGACGCATCTGCGTATCTCTACAATCACCTGGCTCCAGGCGAGCACCCCAATTATCCCGACGGCCGTTCCGATGACACGCACTTCAACGAGCTCGGGGCACGGAAGATGGCCGGCCTCGTGCTGGCGGGCATTCGCGAGCTGAAGCTCGGCCTGGCCGATCACATCTCTAAACCGGTTGCGAAGAAGCCATGAGAATGCGATCAAACAATATCGTGCAGAAGGCCTGTCTTGCGATCATGGCAATGATGATGGTTCTTTCATTTGCCACGCCACCCGTGAAGAAGACGAAGGTGTGGCTGGTGGGCGATTCCACCATGTGCGAATACGAGCCGCAGCGCTCGCCACTGACGGGATGGGGCATGCCCTTCGCCACCTTTTTCGATTCATCTGTGGTCATCGACAACCGGGCCAAGGGCGGTCGCAGCACGCGTACGTTTTTAGCGGAAGGGCGCTGGCAGCCTGTTGCAGACAGCGCATCGGAAGGCGACTGGGTACTGATCCAGTTCGGCCATAACGACGAAGCAAAGGAAGAAAAGTACAAAGACCGCTATACGCCGGTCACCGATTACAAGACCAACCTGCTTCGCTTCATCCGCGAAGCCCGTGCGCGAAAAGCGAACCCCGTACTCATTACGCCCGTGTCACGCATGCGCTTCGACAAACAAGGCAAGGCGATGGAGACCCACGCCGACTATACCGCTGCCATGATCGAAGTGGCGCAGCAGGCTGGCGTTCCTTTGATCGACCTTGATCAAAAGAGCCGCAGGCTGTTGGACGAATACGGCCCCGCATATGCCAAGCTTCTCTTCATGCAGCTCGTGCCGGGAGAGCACCCGCACTACCCGGAAGGGCAGACCGACAACACACACTTCAATGAGTACGGCGCACGAAAGATCGCCGAGCTCGTTCTATCCGGAATTAAAGAACAAGGCCTCGGACTGGCGCAGCAGATCGCCAGGCCGCCGGTAAAAAAATAAACGTTCCTGCCAAATCAACACACTGTTTATGAATCAATTTTACGCCTCCCGGTACAGAGCAACCGCATCGTTTCTCACGATTCTCGGCCTGCTCGTTTTTTCCTGCTTCTCCCTGCAAGCACAGCAGCCGGCATTCCCGGGCGCAGAGGGCGCGGGCAAATTCACGACGGGCGGTCGTGGCACTGTGTCCACCGCCACGACGGTCTTCGAAGTGACAAACCTCAGTGACGACGGTCTGGCCGGAAGCCTGCGGTATGCGGTCACGACAGCGGCAACCTATCGCACGGTTGTTTTCCGCGTGTCGGGAACGATCCATCTCAACTCGAAGCTGAACATCAAGGCAAATACGACACTGGCAGGCCAGACGGCGCCGGGGGCGGGCATCTGCGTGGCGGACCATCCCGTTGTCATCAACGGCGACAACGTGATCGTCCGGTATATGCGGTTCCGGATGGGAGACAAGAACCAGAAGAAGGTTGACGGCAGCGGCAACCCGGTTGACGGGAGCGGCGGCGACGATGCCCTCGGCGGAACCGGGGTCAGCAATATCATCATCGACCATTGCTCCGTTAGCTGGAGCGACGATGAAGCCCTGACCATCTATCGCGGAGACAACCTTTCCATCCAATGGTGCTTCATTACCGAGCCTCTGAATTATTCCTACCACTGGGAAACCGGCGATACGGACTGGGAGCGCCATGGCTACGGCGGCATCTGGGGCGCCAAGCGGGGCACAATGCACCACAACCTGCTGGCTCATTGCCAGAGCCGCAACCCACGCTTCGCCGGCATCAGCACCTACACGCCCGCAACGGTTGGCGTGGAGAACGTTGACCTGCGCAATAACGTGATCTATAACTGGGGGATCAACACCGTCTATGGTGGCGAGGGCGGCAATTACAACGTCGTCAATAATTATTATAAGTACGGCCCTGCGACATCATCAGGCGTGCGCTACCGGATCTGCAACCCCGGCTATACGGTCACCAATAACGTGGTCACGATCCCCTACGGAAAATGGTATGTGAATGGAAACTATGTTGATGGCTCCTCCGCCAACACGCTCAACAACTGGAAAGGTGTGGTGATGCAGGGAACAGCGGCAGATACAACGCAGGCAAAGGTCACTGTGCCTTTCGACCTCGGCTACCCGGTAACAACACATACGGCGCAGGAAGCCTACGAATATGTGCTCCAGGGTGCAGGCTGTACGCTGCCGGTCCGCGATACGCTCGACCAGCGCATCGAGCAGAATGTGCGCAACCGCACCGGCCAGATCATCGATGTGCAGGGCGGATATCCACACGGAACTCCCTATGCATCCACGGTCAATGCCTGGCCTGCCCTCGCTTCAACGACGCCCCCCGCGGATGACGACCATGATGGCATGCCCAATGCGTGGGAGACATCCAACGGCCTCAACCCAGCCGATGCGTCCGACCGGAACGCATATGCCCCGAATGGCTATACGAACCTGGAGAACTACCTGAACTCCCTGACGAACCCGGCCGTGATCACTGCGCCGACTATTTTTGCCAACGGCGCCCTGGCCAGTTTCAGCCAGACCGTCGGCACGCCGTCAACAACACAGAGCTTCCTGATCTCGGCCATGAATCTTACTGCGCCGATGACAGTCACACCACCGGCCGGGTACGAGATCTCCGCAAACGGCGGCTCCACCTGGGCCACAAGCTCGAGCCCTCTCGTGCTGACACCAGCGAGCGGTACCATTGCATCAACAACCATTACCGTGCGCCTGAATGCAGCTACGGTCGGAAACTATTCCGGCTCGATCTCGGCCACAAGCACCGGCGCATCGAACGTTCTTGTTCCCGTCAGCGGAACGACCTCGCTCGTCTCCCAGATCCAGAGCATCGGTTCTTTCCCTGAAATGGATGGCGGCTTCGAGCGCCAGCCGGCGGGAGCGACGACCACAAGCTCGACACACACCTCGACAACGAAATGGGAATCATCGACCGCCTTCAATATCGATTCTCTCTCGGCGCGCACCGGCCTCAAATCCATGCATTGGAACGGGGCGAGCACGAGCAATAAGTATCTGTTCACTCCTGTTCTTTCGAGCAGTGTTCTGCAAAGCAGCACGACATACGTCGTTCAATTCTGGTACCGTCTTCCTGCGCCACTGGCGGCCAATATCGCCGGCACAAGTGACCTCAAGCTGTACGGCTGGTCGACCATGATCGGCGCCACCGGTGGAACAGGCAGCACGATCTCCGCGCCACTCACACTGAACAGCGGAAGTCCCTCCGGCCCCGGATGGACTCTCTTCTCTACGACCCTGACGACCACCGCTGATGCGCCGACATCGACATATGCAGGACTTCGCGTGACCTACCCGCAGGCGCCGTATTTCGACGTCGACGACTACGTGGTGTATGCGGGAAGCGCGGTGGACAATACAGCACCTGATCCAGTGACGGCCCCGGTTGCCACGGGCGACGAAGCAACATCGTCCATCGCTCTTTCCTGGACGGCCCCCGCAACAGGCGTCGATGGTGGCGGCTACATGATCGTCCGCAGCGCATCGGCAACGGTTCCGGTACCTAATACAAAAGGCGTGTACAATACCGGCAACAAGATCGGCTCCGACACGATCCTTTACATCGGCACGTCAACCAGCTATACCGATTTCGCCGTGTCTCCCGGCGTTACCTATTATTATACGATCTACACGGTTGATAAGGCATACAACTATTCAACGCCCGTGCAGAAGCAGGGCATCATTGCGGCCGACCCGGCAACGATCATTACATCGGGTACCGTCAACCCGTTCAGCCAGGCTGTTGGCGCGCCGAGCGCATCCCAGACATATACCGTCAGTGCAACGAACCTGTCGGGCAACCTTTCCATCACACCGCCAAGCGGCTTCGAAGTCTCTGCAAATGGTGGCGCCACCTGGTTCAGCAGCACGCCGTTGACGCTTTCGCCGACAGGCGGCACCATCGCTTCCATGCCGATCAGCGTTCGCCTCAACGCAGGATCTGCAGGCACATACAGCGGCGCCATCACTCATGCCAGCGCCGGTGCAACGACTGTCAACGTGGTCGTGAATGGCACGGCCACGAGCGTCACGACGCCGCCAGCCGGAACGAACGTGATCGTCGCGCGTGATGGGTCGGGGAACTTTTCGTCCATCCAGGCGGCCATCGATGCGGCGCCGACAGGCCGTACGACGCCCTATATCATCTTCATCAAGAACGGCAAATACCGCGAGAAGCTGACCATTCCTTCCAACAAGCCTTTCATCCACCTGATCGGCGAGAGCGTTGCGGGTACCGTCCTGTCATGGGATGATTACTCAGGCAAGCCCATGCCGGGAGGCGGAACCTATGGCACGAGCAATTCGGCGACACTGATCATCAATGCAACCGACTGCTTCCTGTCAACGCTGACCGTTGAGAATACGACGGGCGACGCTCCCCAGGCCCTTGCGATCAACGTGAATGCCGATCGCGTGGTGCTGGTCAACTGCCGCTTCCTGGGAGGACAGGATACTGTGCTCACAAACGGTACCGGGCGCAACTACTTCAAGAATTGCTATATTGACGGAACCGTCGACTTCATATTCGGCAGCGCGAAAGCGATCTTCGATTCGACCATCATCTACCCGAAGACGCGCCAGGACGGGCTTACCGGGTCCTACATCACGGCGGCAAACACGCCGGCAGGCCAGGCATACGGCTATGTATTCCGCGACTGCACCATCCCGCGCAACCAGGGGATCACATCCTATGTACTCGGCAGGCCCTGGCAAAATGACGGCACCACCGTTCCTGTTGCCAACAACAAGGTGGTGTTCATCAACACGATCATGGGACCGAATATCGTCAAGCCCGAAGGCTGGTCGACATGGTCCGCCGGCACCAACACGAGCCTGATCTATTACGGCGAATACCTGAGCCGCTCGTTCGACGGCACTCCCGTCAGCGTTGCGCAACGTGTGCCATGGTCATACCAGCTGACGGCTGCCGAAGCGGCGTCATATACGTTTGCCAATGTGTTCGGAAGCTGGGATCCCTGCACCGTGTCTCCTTCTGTCTGCGCAGGACCTGCACGGCCCGTTGCCGTCTCGAATTTCCGTGGCAACAAAGGCACGCCTACCGTGCCGTCCACGCTGAGCTGGAACCTGAGCTGGGCCATGCCGGGCATCTCGTTCCAATTGTTCCGGAGTTCGGACAACGTGAGCTTCTCACAGATCAGCCAATCCCTGTCACCGAACGATTCGGCCTATAGCTTCTCATCATTCGATGCGGTCCCGCCTGCCGGCACCACTTACTATTACTACCTGAAAGCATCAAAAGCAGGACTGGCCACGCACATCACAGATACCATCCAGATCTCCAGCACGCAGACCATCGTGACAACAGGCACGATGAACCCGTTCCTGCAGGGCGTTGGTCTTCCATCGGGCGCACAGACCTATGTAGTATCGGGCAGCAACCTGACCGATAACATCACGATCACGGCCCCTGCCGGCTACGAAATCTCTTCCAACGGGGGCACGACGTGGAACAATTCCGCGATGCCAATTGTGCTGACACAGACGAACAACACGATCGCCAATACAACGATCTCCGTGCGGCTGAACGCGGCCACGCCCGGGACCTATGCCGGCAATATTGTTCACACGAGCGCCGGCGCCGTTTCGGTAAACGTTCCGGTGACCGGAACCGTGCAAGCCACGCCACTGGCGGTGTCCGTCGTGCTGCAACACTGGCCGATGACACTCAGTAATGCCGACAGCGCCGCCATCCGCTCTGCGGGCGTAACGGCAAGCACACCAACATTCAAGAACTTCTATTCATCAAATGGTACGACTGTCGCTGTCGTACCGGCCTATTCGACAGCGCGCGGCCAGGCATTCGGACCGGGCACGACAGGCGATGGCACCTGGGGCACGCCATCAGGTCCGGGCGGCAACCTGTCCCGCGTCTATTATGAGCAGTTCACGGTAACGGCGAGCAGCGGCTATTTCGTCCGTGTCGACAGCATCATCGCGACGTCTGCCTTCTACAATACGTCCAGCAATACGAAGCTGGCAGTCGTGTACTCGCTCAGCAACTTCGTTTCCGACTCGGCAGATGTTTCTGCTGCAGCGGGACCGTTCGCAACGCCGATCGCACTCACCAACCAGACGGCGGGTCCGACCGTCGTTTACGCCATGTCCGTCAACGGCGCGACAGGCATCACGGTGCCGGCCGGCCAAACGCTGACCTTCCGTCTCTACTATAGTTGCGGCAGCACGACGGCAGGGCGCTATGCGCTGCTGAAAGATGTAAAGGTGAAAGGCCTTGCCACCGTTGCAAGCGCGCCTCCGACACTGGCAGCCACAGCAACTCTTAACCCGTTCACACAGACAGCCGGCGCTCCGGGGCCTGTGCAGACATACACACTGACAGGAACCACACTAGCCGGAAATGTGACGGTCACACCTCCGGCCGGATTCGAAGTCTCTGCTGACGGCACGACCTGGTTCGGCAATGCGACGCCATTGTCGATCACGCCGGTGAGCGGTTCCGTCAACCAAACCATCTCCGTGCGCCTCAACGCGGCAACCAGCGGCAGCTACAGCGGCTCCATCGTCCATGCGTCTACCGGTGCAACGTCGGTAACAGTGGCGGTGTCGGGCACAACGGTTCCGGCTCCGTCGATCACGATGACGGGTACGCTAGCCGGGTTCGCCCAGACGGCGGGCGTGCCATCCGCCGTGCAGACCTATACGGTTTCCGGCAGCAACCTGTCAGGCTCGATCCTCATTACCCCGCCCGCAGGATACGAAGTGTCGGCGAATGGCGGCCTGAACTGGTTCACGACGGCATCGCCTCTGACACTGACACCAACTGCAGGCGCCGTTGCAACAACAACAATCAGCGTTCGCCTCAATGCAGCAACGTCCGGTACCTATTCCGGCTCGATCGCGCATGTGAGCAGTGGTGCGACGACTGTCAACCAACCGGTAACCGGTATTACGGTTGCCGCTCCGCAGATCAATACAACCGGAACGCTGACAAGCTTCGCGCAAACCGTGGGCGCTCCATCGGCAACACAGACCTATTCAGTTTCCGGCGCCGGCCTCACGGGCGCCATCACCATCACACCGCCTGCAGCCTATGAAGTATCGGCGGACGGCGGCGCTACCTGGTCCACATCGGCCGCGCCACTTGTACTGGCTCCCACCGCGGGGGTGGTGGCAGCAACCACCATTACGGTCAGGCTGAACGCTGCCACAGCGGGCGTTTACAGCGGCTCGATCACGCAATCAAGCCCGGGCGCAACAACGGTTTCGATCGCGGTGACTGGCACAACCGTGCCACCGCCGGCGATTGTCGTAACAGGCGCCCTTGCGGCCTTCGCGCAAACAGTCGGCACACCGTCGGGCGTACAGACCTATACCATCTCCGGAACAAACCTGACCGGCGCCCTCACGATCACGCCACCTGCTAACTACCAGGTATCGTCGAACGGCGGCACAACATGGTTTGGCTCCACAGCGCCTCTAGTGCTGACGCCGACCGGCGGATCGATCGCATCGACAACGATCAGCGTTCGTCTGAATGCAACAGCACCCGGAACGTTTGCAGGCAATATCACGAACACAACCGCCGGCACGGCAACAGCGAATGTTGCTGTAACGGGAACGGTCGTGCCAGCGCCTTCCCTGACGATCACGGGCACGGTCACGCCGTTCGCGCAAACGATCGGCAACCCGTCGGCAATCAAGACCTATACGGTTGCCGGCGCCAACCTTGTTGGCAATGTCACGTTGACAGTGGCTGCACCTTTTGAGATCTCAACCGATGGCGTGACCTGGTCCACATCGGTCAGCCTCACACCGGTATCCGGCACCATTGCAGGCTCGACGATCAGCGTTCGGATGAATGCAACGACCGCGGGCGTCTATAGCGGGCAGATCGCGCACGCCACAAGCGGCGCAGCCTCGGTTCTCCTGGCGCTCTCCGGCACGGCAGTTCCACCGCCAGCCCTCACGGTAACCCAGGCATTGACACCGTTCGAGCACCTGCGCGGAACGCCGTCAGCCGTGCAGACCTACACCGTCGCCGGAGCCAACCTCGTTGGCAACGTGACGGTGACTCCGCCGCTCCGCTATGAGATCTCTCTCAACGGATCGACCTGGCAAACGACGCCTCTGACACTGGCACCTTCTGCCGGCACCCTTGCGGCCACGACGATCAGCATCCGGCTGAACGGGGCTGTTCCGGGTCCGTATAATGGAACGATCGTGCATGCAACGAGTGGCACCAGCTCCGTGCTTGTGCCGGTCACCGGGTTTACACGGGTGAACACGCCGGTGCCGGTAACGCTGTATCCTGTACCTGCAACGAGAACACTGTTTGTGGCGCATCCGCAAATGGCGACGCGCACGGCCCTGGTGATCTATTCATCATCCGGCCAGAAGGTATCGGTGTCAACGATCGAGGCAAATACATTCGAGACAAGGATCGACGTTTCCCACCTCGTGCAGGGAATCTATACGATCGTCATTGGAACGGGCAGCGAGCAGCAAACGCTTCGCTTCATTAAAGGATAAGTTCAGCGGTGGGCTGCGAGGCCCGCCGCTTTTTTACAGATTCATAAAACGTGAGGACAGAAACCAGGAATCGAAAGAAACGTTTGTGGCGCCGACAGGCATCGCTTTTTGCGGCCGTCTTTGCGTTCGCGATCATGCAGGCTGGCGCGCAGGAGTTTATCCCGCTGTGGCCTGCTGGAAAGAAGCCAAACAGCAAGGGGCGGGCCGTAACGGATTCAATTGCCAACGAGCGCATTTGGCGCGTCGGGACGCCGGGCATTTATGCATTCCCGGTGCCGAAGTCGGAGAACAAGGGAACAACGGTCCTTATCTGTCCCGGCGGCGGCTACGAGCGCGTCTCGTATATCTACAACGGCTTCCAGTTCGCGCGTTGGTTCAATGCGCATGGCATCAACGCATTCGTGTTGATCTACCGTCTTCCGCAGCAACCCGACCTCGGTAACAGGCAGCTGGCACCTTTGCAGGACGCGCAACGGGCAATGCGGATCTTGCGGGCGAACCGCGGCCGCTGGGGCCTTCGCGATGGCGCGATCGGTGTCATGGGGATCAGCGCCGGCGGGCATGTTGCCTCGATGCTGGGAACACATACAACCGATGAATCAGCTGTCGGCGATTCGGTTGATGCAGCTGCTTTCCGACCCGACTTCATGCTCCTCCTGTCGCCTGTGATCTCGATGGGGGAGTTTGCACACCCGGGTAGCCGGCGCTTGTTTCTTGGCGCAGATACTTCTGCCGCCATGGTGCAGGCTTACTCCACGGACAAGCAGGTCAGCGCGGCAACGCCACCAACATTTCTCGTGCATGCGCAGAATGACAGCTCCGTTAATGTTCGCAACAGTCTCCTCTTTTTCAATGCCCTCATCCGTCAAAATATCTCGGCCAGCATTCACGTCTTCCCGCAGGGTGGTCACGGCATCGCGCTCGTAGACAACCCCGGCTCAACGGACCTGTGGCTGGACCTCCTTGAGCGCTGGATGCTCGAGCAAAAATTCACCCAACCCCTAAAGAAATCACCATGAAGCTTTTTCTCACGCTGGCCGTTTCAATGACGCTCCTTGTGTGTGCGCAGGCGCAAAAAAAACAGAAGACGATCGTCGTTGCGCAGGACGGAAGCGGCCAGTACCGTACGGTGCAGGCAGCCCTCAATGCAGTGCCGGAAGGAAACAAAAAGCCGGTCACCATCCGGATCAGGAAAGGGATCTACAAAGAAGTAGTGATCGTTGACGCGACAAAGAATTTTGTGCGCCTTGTCGGTGAAGACCCAAAAACGACAGTGATCACCTTCGACAACCATGCCGGCACAAAAGCATCCAACGGCGATACGCTCAATACATGGACATGTCCGTCAGTCTTTGTTTATGGGAGTGATTTTACCGCGGAGGGACTCACATTCAACAATGCGGCCGGCTTTACAGCTGGCCAGGCGGTGGCACTTCGCGTGGAAGGCAACCGTGCTGCGTTCCGCAACTGCCGCATGACGGGCAACCAGGATGTCCTGTTCCTGAGCGGCTCCGGTGTCAAGCACTATTTTCGCGATTGTTATATCGAAGGAACAACGGACTTTATTTTCGGGGCGGCCACGGCCGTGTTCTCGAACTGCCACATTCACAGCAAAAAGAATTCGCACGTAACGGCCGCTTCCACCAACAGTATTATTCCATTCGGCTTTGTCTTCTTTGACTGCAAGCTCACGGCAGACAGCGCCTTCAAGAAGGTGTCACTCGGGCGGCCGTGGAGCCCGACGGCTTCCGTTACCTATATCCGTTGCTGGATGGGCGACCACATTCTCCCGGAGGGATGGAATAACTGGAAGAACCCCGCCAATGAAGCAACCGCCCGGTTCGCCGAATACAAAAGCACGGGCCCTGGCGCCAACCCGACGGCACGCGCTCCGTGGACAAAGCAGCTCACGGACGAGCAGGCATCCAGGTATACGCTCAAAACGATCCTGGGTACCTGGGATCCGGAGAAATTGTGGTAAATCTGCGCCATGCAAACGATCAATACAGCGTTGCTTTCATTCGGCATGTCGGGATGGGTCTTCCATGCGCCCTTTCTCTCGGTCCATAATGGCTTCACATTCGCCGGCGTGTGGGAGCGCACGAAGAATCTTGCACAAGAGCGCTACCCCGGTGTCAGGACATTTCGAACGCTCGACGAGCTGCTGGCAGACCCGTCCATCGAGCTGGTCGTGGTAAACACGCCAAACTATACGCACTTCGATTATACGCGGCGCGCGCTGCTGGCGGGCAAGAACGTCGTGGTGGAGAAACCATTCACCGTCACTGTTGCGGAAGGAGAAGAGCTGCTCGCCCTGTCGCAGCAAAAAGGACTCCTGCTATCGGTCTACCACAATCGTCGTTTCGACAGCGACTATAAGGTAGTCAGGCGCGTGGTGACCGAAGGCATGCTCGGGTCCATTGTTGAAGCCGAGTTCCATTTCGACCGTTACAAGGAAGACCTGAGCCCGAAGGTTCATAAGGAATCGCCTGGTCCCGGCACGGGCGCCCTGTACGATCTCGGCTCGCACCTGGTCGACCAGGCCCTGCAGCTGTTCGGTATGCCTGACGCGGTGTTCGCGGATATCCGGATCGTCAGGCAGGTTTCGCAAGTCGACGACTATTTTGAGCTTCTTCTCTATTACCCCGACAAGCGCGTTCGTCTTCGATCCAGCTATCTCGTGCGGGAAGCGCTTCCCGCTTACATCCTGCACGGCACGAAAGGCTCTTTTATCAAGTCAAAATCAGATGTACAGGAGACGGCGCTGCAGGCCAACCAATCGCCTGCCGACCCGTCGTGGGGGCCGGAGCCCGAATCTGAAAGAGGTCTTCTCCACACCGAAAGAAACGGAACGATCATCCGTGAATTCCTGCCATCGGAACATGGACATTACGGTGCCTATTACGAGGGCATTTACCAGGCACTACGACACGAAGGTCCCAACCCGGTTCCGGCAGCCGACGGTCTCAACGTGATCCGTGTCATCACCGCCGCATTCGAAAGCAATGAAACGAAACAGGTCATATCGATGTAGCCTCCTTCTTTTACTTCTTCCCCTGTGCGCCTCCGCGCAGACGCCGTACGTATCGAAGGTGTGGGTTGCGGACCAGGGCAATGGCAGCTACAAGAACCCGGTTCTGAACGCCGACTATTCCGATCCGGATGTGATCCGTGTCGGCGCTGATTTCTACCTCGTGTCCTCATCGTTTGAGGATATGCCCGGCCTGCCGATCCTTCATTCAAAGGACCTGGTGAACTGGACGATCATCGGGCATGCGCTGCCACGCCAGGTGCCGCTCGCGCACTTTTCGGTTCCCCGTCACGGTGATGGCGTTTGGGCGCCGTCGCTGCGGTACCACAATGGGCGCTTCTATCTCTATTATCCCGATCCGGATTTCGGCATCTATCTTCTCACCGCTACGAATGCGGCCGGTCCCTGGAGCGAGCCCGTTCTCGTGGAAGCGGGCAAAGGACTGATCGATCCATGCCCGCTCTGGGATGACGATGGCCGCGCGTACCTCGTTCATGGATTTGCAGGAAGCCGCGCCGGCATCAAGTCGGTGATCGCCGTCAAACGCCTGTCTGTCGACGGGACGAGCGTTCTGGACGCAGGGACACTCGTCTATGACGGGCACGACACCGACCCGACCATCGAGGGTCCGAAATTCTATAAGAGAAACGGTTACTATTACATCTTCGCGCCGGCAGGCGGTGTGCCCACCGGCTGGCAGCTGGTGCTGCGGTCAAAACATGTTTACGGGCCGTATGAGCGAAAGGTCGTAATGGACCAGGGCAGCTCCCCCGTGAACGGCCCCCACCAGGGCGCCTGGGTCACGACGCAGACGGGCGAAGACTGGTTCCTTCATTTCCAGGACAAGGAGGCGTATGGCCGTGTTGTTCACCTGCAACCGATGAAGTGGATAAAGGACTGGCCCGTGATCGGCGTGGATGCCGATGGCGACGGGAAAGGCGAGCCGGTGCTGACCTATCGCAAGCCCAATGTGGGCCTCATATGGCCGGTAGAGACGCCTGTGGAATCCGATGAATTCAATGGACCGACGCTGGGGATGCAATGGCAATGGATGTCGAACCCCAAAGCGACCTGGCTGTATCCGTACCCGGCCAAAGGCGTGCTGCGCCTGTATTCGGAGCCTACGGACTCGGCCCGCAATCTTTGGGAGACGGGCAGCGTGCTGTTGCAAAAGTTCCCGGCGGATCAATTCTCGGCAACAACCAAACTGCATTTCGCGCCGAACCCAAAGCTCGAAGGTGAGCGATGCGGGCTTGTCATCATGGGACTGAGCTACGCGGGCATCGGCCTGAAACAAACGAAGACGGGCATCCAGCTTGTTTCGTTTGCAGCGGCCGACGCTGGCAAGGGACGACCCGAAACCGAGACCGTGCTTCTACAGCAGGCAGGTCCGGACGTTGTCCTTCGTGTGCACGTTGCAGCGGGCGGTGTATGCACGTTCAGTTATAGTGTGGATGGTCGCTCGTTCACACCTGTGGAAGGCGTTTTCAGGGCTGAGGTCGGAAAATGGAAGGGAGCGAAAATGGGTCTTTTTTGCTCCCGCAACACCACGACGAATGACAGCGGCTGGGCGGATATCGACTGGTTCCGTGTTGATTGAGACTGCGCGGCGCCAAAAGGCCCGTCAGGCTTAAATTGCCGCGAAAGCGGCCCCTCCTTTCTCCCGGCACTTTTCGGCAACGTTTTCGGTAACGATTGCGTAAATAAATCCGGGTTCCCAGTTTGCCGGCCCGGATTAAGGGAGTAGACTTGTTATTCGAAGAAGCTGTCGCTTTAATCAGGCATTCGCAATCGTTTATACCGGCTGCACCATTTCGTCTGGTGTAGCCTTTTTTTACAGCTTCCCGGCTTTACTATATGAAAAAAAATCTGCTCCTTGCGTCCGTTCTGCTGGCCTGCCTTTGCGCAGCCGCGCAGGCGCCGAAGATCCCGGCCGCGACCCTTCCCGTTTTCCGGAAAGACAGTTTTCTCATTACCCGTTTCGGCGCCATCGCCGATGGACAGAAGCTCAATACAAAATCAATCAACGATGCCATCGATGCGTGCAGCCGAAAGGGCGGCGGCGTGGTGGTGATCCCCAAAGGAATGTGGCTCACGGGCCCCATTGTTCTGAAGAGCGGCGTCAACCTTCACCTGCAGAAAAATGCGTTGCTTCAATTCACAACCGACTTCAGCCAATACCCGCTTGTCAAAGGCAACTGGGAAGGGCTTAACCAGATGCGGAACCAGTCGCCCCTCTCAGCAGAGAACGCAACGAATATTGCGATCACGGGTTATGGCATCATCGACGGCGCGGGCGATGCGTGGCGCATGGTGAAAAAGGATAAGCTGACCGAATCGCAATGGAAAAAGCTGGTTGCATCCGGCGGCCTGCTCAGCGAGGATAAGAAGACATGGTACCCGACTGAAAAAACAATGAAGGGCTCGAAGCTCAAAAACCCGGGCGAGATCACACCCGAAAAGACCGACGAGTTTTACGAGTCGATCAAGGATTTCCTCCGCCCCAACCTGCTGGTGCTGACACGCTGCAAAAAAATATTACTGGAAGGTGTGACCTTCCAGAACTCGCCCGCCTGGTGCCTTCACCCCTTGATGAGCGAGGACATCACGATCCGCAACATCTACGCGAAGAACCCCTGGTACGCCCAGAATGGCGATGGCATCGACCTTGAAAGCTGCAGCAACGTTCTTCTCGAGAACAGCACCTTCGACGTCGGCGATGACGGCATCTGCATCAAGTCCGGACGTGACGAAGCCGGTCGCAAGCGCGGCATGCCCACGCAAAATGTGTGGGTCCGTAATTGCACGGTTTACCATGCTCACGGCGGGTTCGTTGTCGGTAGCGAGATGAGCGGCGGCGCGCGCAATATCCGAGTGGATGACTGCACATTTATTGGTACCGACATTGGCCTTCGCTTCAAGACGACGCGCGGCCGCGGCGGCATCGTGGAGAATATCTACATCAACAATACCGTGATGAAGGACATCGTCGGCGAGGCCATCCTGTTCGATATGTATTACGCGGCGCAGGATCCGATCGCCCTTGCCGGTGAGCGGCGTGAGCCACCCAAAGTGGAAACACTGCCGGTATCGGAAGCGACGCCGCAGTTCCGCAATATCTACGTCAACGGCGTCGTTGCGAACGGGGCTGCCAAAGCCATCTTTGTACGCGGCCTGCCGGAAATGAACGTGAAGAATATCGTGATGGAGAACATGACCATCGAAGCCACCGAAGGCCTCGACATGACCGAAGGAACCGCGATTACGCTGCGCAACGTACGGCTTCTCGTCCGGCAGACCAACCCTGTCCTGAACATCCACAACAGCCGAGACATCACGCTCGACCGGGTGACCTACAGCAAAGACGCCGAGCTTCTCCTTAACGTGAGCGGCGAGAAGAGCAAAGGCATTCGTCTGAATGGTACGGACATAAAGGGAGCACGCAAAGGAATTGAATTTACATACGGCGCTACGGAAGCTGCCGTTGGAATGAAATAAGAACACAACCGCATGACCGCGACAATGCCGATGAAACGATTCTTGCTCAGTATGGCCCTTGGAGCGGCAGCCTGCACCGCGTTCGCGCAGCGCCCGGCCTCGCCTGCGGCTGCCATTGCACAAACGGCGATGACGATCTGGAAAGACTCATTCGCGCTCGAGGGCGACAAGACCGCAAAGTGGCGTTACGACCAGGGCGTGGTCTTAAAAGGCATCGAAGGATTGTGGAAGGCAACCGGGGACGCACGGTATTTCCAATACATCCAGAAGAGCATGGACTTCTATGTGGGCGAAGACGGGTCCATCCGCGGCTACCGCCCCGACGAATACAATATCGACCACGTGAACAACGGTCGCATGCTGCTGCTGCTCTACAACGTGACAGGAAAAGAAAAATACCGCAAGGCAGCGCAACTTCTTCGCAAACAACTGGAGACGCACCCACGGACGACCGAAGGAAGCTTCTGGCACAAAAAGATCTATACGAGCCAGGTCTGGCTGGACGGCCTCTATATGGGCCAGCCCTTTTATGCGGAGTACGCTTTTCTCTTTCACGAGGACACCGTGTTCGCAGACATTGCGCGGCAGTTCAGTGCCGTCGAGCGTCACACGCGGGACCCCAAGACCGGGCTGTTGTATCATGGCTGGGATGAAAGCCGAGAGCAGGCATGGGCAGACAAGCAAACCGGTCGCTCGGCGAATGCATGGGGCCGCGCAATGGGCTGGTACGGCATGGCTCTGGTCGATGTCCTGGATCATTTTCCAGCCAACCATCCCGGGCGCGATTCCATCGTTCGCATCCTCAATCGCTTTGCTTTCGCGGTGAGCGCGGCACAGGATAAGAAGAGCGGTCTTTGGTTTGACGTGATGAACGTACCCGCGGCACCAAAAAATTACCTTGAGGCGTCGGCGTCCTCCATGTTCGTCTATGCGCTCGCCAAGGGCGTTCGCAAGGGGTACCTGCCTGCAGCTTTCTTTGCGGTAGCGAAGAAGGGCTATGATGGCATCCTCGCCATGTTTGTGAAGACGGAAGGAGGGCAGGCAAACCTGCATGGCACAGTCAGCGTTTCCGGACTGGGCGGCAAGCCCTACCGCGATGGCAGCGTGGCTTATTACCTCGGCGAGCCCGTCATCGTCAACGATCCAAAAGGGATGGGCGCTTTTATCCAGGCGGCAAACGAGATGGAGATGGCGGCCACGCGCACGGTTGGCAAAGGGAAGACGGTCCTGCTTGACAATTTTTTCAATGCTGAAACAAGAAAGGATGCATCAGGCGCGGACGCCCCCTACCACTACGTTTGGAATGAGCAGGATAACGGCGGCTTCTCCATGCTGGGCGGCATCTTTGAGCGATACGGCGTACAGCAAAAAACGCTTGGCGTTGCGCCCTCGGCAACAACATTAAAAGGCGATGTCTACATCATCGTCGATCCCGATACAGAAAAGGAAACGGCGCACCCGCACTTGATCCAGCCAGAGCATATTCAGGCGATCTACGACTGGGTGCGAGGTGGTGGTGTCCTGTGGCTGTTGGGCAACGATACCGGCAATGTGGAGTTTACGCATTTCAACCAGCTCGCAGCCAGGTTTGGTGTCCAGTTCAACAAGGACAGCCGCGGACGTGTCACCGGCAACCAGTTTGAAATGGGGACGCTCGCTATTCCGGCCGGCAACGAAGTTTTCCCAACAACAAAAAAAGTGTACATCAAGGAGTGGGCATCGCAAGCACTTTCCGGGGCGGCGCGCCTGGTGCTCGCCGATAGTGGCGCGGTTGTCGTGTCCATCACGAAGGTCGGCAAGGGCGCGGTCTTCGCGGTGGGCGACCCATGGTTCTACAACGAATATGTCGACGGGCGAAAGCTTCCCGCGGGCCTCGAAAATTACAAGGCCGCTGAGGATCTTGTGCGCTGGTCGATCAGTCAATCTAAAAAAGGACGCGGGAAATGAAGCAGCTCACCACCATTGTGCTTGGCTGCCTGCTTCTTTTCGCGCAGTGTTCCGTCGGCCGGCCCCGGCAGGCACGTGCGATCGTGGTGGACAGGAACGGCGGTGGCGACTTTACGTCGATCCAGCAGGCGATCAACAGCCTGTCGGACTCAGCTTCCACCCAACGCGTCATTCACATCCGCCCGGGTACCTACAACGAAAAGATCTTCCTGAGCAAGCACCACATCGTGCTGGAAGGAGAGGATCGGGAAACGACGATCATTACCCAGGACATCGCCCGGGATGAATGGCGCTGTGGTCATCCCGACGACTGGGGCGTGGCGACACTCAACGTCAACGGTGACGACATCACATTGAAGAACCTGACGATCGCAAATGACTATGGCTTTCATTTCAAGGAGCCGCGTGTCATCGATTGTCCATCCGATACGGCGACGCATAAAAAAACGATCACGATGGGCGGCCACCAGATGGCTCTTCGCAGCATCACGGCCACGCGCCTGAGCGCCGTCAACTGCCGGTTTCGCGCCTATGCCGGCGACACTGTCAGTCCTTGGAATCTCCAGGATGGCATGTTCTATTTCCGCGACTGCATCATCGAAGGCGGCGTCGATTTCTTCTGCCCCCGCGGCTGGTCGTATGCTGAAAACTGCACCTTCTATGCCAACACCGGCCCGGCAGCCATCTGGCACGACGGGTCCGGCAACCCTGATTTCAAGACAGTGCTGAAGAACTGCAGCTTCGATGGCTACAGTGGCTTCAAGCTCGGTCGCTATCATAAGGACGCGCAATTCTACCTGGTCGATTGCAGGTTTTCGAAGAACATGTCCGATACCGATATTTATCTTGTCCCGACGGCCAACAAGGTCAACTGGGGCCGGCGCGTGTATTATTCCGGCTGTCACCGCGAAGGCGGCGATTATGCATGGTTCCAGGATAACCTGGCTTCGGCATCCGGCGCACCGAAAGCCTCTCAACTCAATTCCCAATGGGTGTTCAACGGAGCATGGCACCCTGAAAACGATTAAAGCGATGTGTGTATGATCCTGTCCAGATTCAGTCTCAGAAATGTCAACCCGGAGCCGGTCGTGCTCCCGGACGAGGCCCTCTTCGAGCTGCCGGAGAAAGTTCTCCAGTTCGGCACCGGTGTCCTGCTGCGTGGACTTCCCGACTATTTTATTGATAAGGCAAACCGCCAGGGCCTGTTCAACGGTCGCATCGTAGTGGTGAAGTCAACGGCTCAGGGCGACTCGTCCGCATTCGACAAGCAGGACGGCCTCTATACGATGTGCATCCGGGGTGTTGCCCAGGGAGAAAAGGTTGAAGAGAATATCGTCAACGCGTCGATCAGCCGTGTGCTGAGCGCTTCGGAAGACTGGGAACAGATCCTCGAGTGCGCCCACAATCTTGCCTTGCAGATCGTCATCTCCAACACGACGGAGGTGGGCATCCAGCTGGTCAATGATGATATCCGACACCATCCTCCCAAGTCATATCCCGGCAAGCTGCTGGCGTTTCTGTATGAGCGCTTCCAGGCCTTCGGCGGCAGTGAGCTCAGCGGCATGGTCATCGTGCCGACCGAGCTGATCCCCGATAACGGGCGCAAGCTCGAATCCATCGTGCTGGAGCTCGCTCACCTGAATGGGCTCGAGGATGAATTCATCCAGTGGCTCGAAGAGCACAATCATTTCTGCAACTCCCTTGTTGACAGGATCGTTCCGGGCAAGCCCGAAGCCACGACCAAGGCAGGTGTGGAGGAAGAGCTTGGCTATACAGACAACCTCATGATCGTATCGGAGGTTTATCGCTTGTGGGCGATCGAAGGCGATGCACACGTGCGCAGCATTCTTTCGTTTGCCGCGGCCGATAAGGGCGTCGTGATCCAGCCCGATATCAACGCGTTTCGCGAGCTCAAGCTGCGCCTGCTGAATGGCACACATACACTGAGCTGCGGCCTCGCGTTTCTTGCCGGTTTCGAGACAGTGAAGGAAGCGATGGACGATGAGGCGGTGTCGACTTATATCTCCGACCTGATGCAAACCGAGATCGCCCCGGCAATCCCGTATGATCTTCCGCTTTCCGAGGCACAGGCCTTTGGCCGTGATGTTCTCGACAGGTTTCGCAACCCGCACATCCGGCACCAGTGGCTCAGCATCACGCTGAACTACAGCTCCAAGATGAAGATGCGGTGCCTGCCGGTGCTCCTGGAACATTATAAGAAAAGCGGCAACGTACCCGAGCTGATGGCAGCTGGCTTTGCCGCGTATCTCTGCTTCATGAAAGCTGTGCGCCACGCGGACGGCATCTATTGGGGCGAGAGCAATGGCCAGGAATACCCGATCCAGGACGAAATGGCCGAGGTCTTTTACAAGCGCTGGGCTGGCCTGACGGTTGCCGGCATGGTGCAAGACGTCTTTCGCGACACAGCCTTCTGGGGCACGGACCTCAACCTGCTTCCCGGCTGGACCGAAGCCGTGGTAGAAAAAGTAAACGCAATCCTGAATGGCGGCGTACGCGAGGCGCTCGAATCAAGTACTCTAAAAAAAGTGAAAGCAGCATAATGCGAAATGTGACGAAAGTGCATCCAGACGATAATGTGATCGTGGCCCTCACCAACCTCGAGGAAGGCGACCTGGTCACGTACGATGGAACCGAATACAGGTTGCCCGGCCGCGTGCCTGCCAAGCACAAGTTTGTGACGCAGGACCTCCAGCCTGGCGATGAGGTCATGATGTATGGCGTGCTTGTTGGCAAGGCCGCGAAGCCGATCAGCAAGGGTGGCGTCATTACGACGTCCAACCTAAAACATGCAGCCAACGGCTTTACGGTTGGGGAGCGAAAGATCTCCTGGCAGGCGCCCGATGCATCGCGTTTTGCCGGCAAGACCTTTCGCGGGTTTCACCGCGCCGACGGCAAAGTAGGGACGGCAAACTACTGGCTCGTCATCCCGCTCGTTTTTTGCGAGAACCGCAATCTCGACGTGCTTCGCGAAGCGCTCGTAGAGGAGCTTGGATACGGCCGCAACCGGCAGAACAAGATCGAAGTGGCGCAGCTGATCGAGATGTACAGGCGCGGAAGCGGTCCCGAAGAGATTCTGCAGGCCGACCTCGGTACGCGTCAGAAGGAAGCGCGCGCACGCCTCTTCCCGAATGTCGATGGCATTAAATTTCTCAACCACGACGGTGGGTGCGGTGGCATCCGGCAGGACGCGCAAACGCTGTGTGGACTGTTGGCCGGCTATATCACGCATGCCAATGTTGCCGGCGCAACGGTGCTCAGCCTGGGATGCCAGAACGCGCAGGTGCAGATGCTGCAGGAAGAGATCGCAAAACGCGACGCTCATTTCAGCAAGCCTCTCTATATCCTGGAGCAGCAAAAGATCGGTACCGAGTCAGAACTCATCTCTCAGGCCATCAAGCAAACGTTTGCGGGCCTCGTACAGGCAAACAAAATGGAGAGGCAGCCGGCGCCATTAAGTAAATTGTGCATCGGGCTCGAGTGCGGCGGATCGGATGGCTTCAGTGGTATTTCGGCGAACCCTGCGATCGGCTATACGTCCGACCTGCTTGTTGCGCTGGGCGGCTCCGTGATCCTGTCCGAGTTCCCCGAGCTCTGCGGCGTCGAGCAGAATATAAGCGACCGCTGTGTCAGCGTTGAAGCGGCACAACGATTCGGAAGCCTGATGAAGACCTATGCGCAACGCGCCGTGGAAGCGGGTTCCGGCTTCGACATGAACCCGTCGCCCGGCAATATCAAGGATGGCCTGATCACCGATGCGATCAAGTCGGCGGGGGCAGCGAAGAAAGGCGGCACGTCGCCGGTCGTGGACATCCTCGATTACCCGGAGATGGTGACGAAGCCAGGGTTGAACCTCCTCTGCACGCCGGGTAACGACGTGGAAAGCACGACGGCCGAGGTTGGTTCCGGGGCGACCGTGGTTCTCTTTACCACCGGCCTCGGCACACCTACGGGCAACCCGGTTGCACCCGTAGTGAAGCTGGCGAGCAACACGACGCTTTATAACAAGATGCATGATATCATCGACATCAATACCGGCACGATCATCGAAGGAAGCGAGACCATCGAACAGGCCGGCGAGCGCATCCTCGATTACGTGATCCAGCTTGCCAGCGGCGAGGTGGAAGCGGCCTCGGTGCGAAACGGGCAGGACGATTTTATTCCCTGGAAACGCGGCGTTTCCCTATAAGCGATACGACAATGAAACAATTTCTCGACGATCATTTTTTACTGCAGACGAAAACGGCCGAGCGCCTCTACCATGAGTTCGCGAAGGAAATGCCGATCATCGATTACCATTGCCACCTTCCGCCGGACCAGATCGCGGCGGATCTGAACTTCGGGAACCTCACGCAGGTTTGGCTATACGGCGATCATTACAAATGGCGCGCGATGCGCACGAACGGGGTGAGCGAACGCTTCTGCACCGGCGATGCGCCCGACTTCGAGAAGTTCCTGAAATGGGCGGAAACAGTACCTTATACGCTTCGCAATCCCCTCTATCATTGGACGCACCTCGAGCTGCGCCGGTACTTCGGCGTCAACGACATCCTCAACGCATCGACAGCCGCGCGCATTTACGAAACATGCACGGCGCAACTGCAGGAGCCCGGCTTTTCCGTTCGCAACCTGCTTCGCAAGATGAACGTAAACGTGGTGTGCACAACAGACGATCCGATCGACTCCCTCGGTCATCACCAACAACTCAAAGCCGACGGCTTCGAGATCCGGGTGCTGCCGGCGTTCCGTCCAGACAAAGCCATGAATGTCGACGACGCCGTTTCGTTCAACGACTACCTCGCCAAACTGGAGCTTGCCTCCGATACCACGATCGCTACCTACAGCGATTATCTCGATGCACTGAGGAACCGGCATGACTATTTCGCAGAAAACGGCTGCTCCGTTTCAGACCACGGCCTAGAGCAGGTCTACGCGGAAGACTATACTGAAGCCGAGATCGAGGCGATCTTCCGAAAGATCCGCTCCGGCAAAGACCTTACGCAGGACGAGCGACTGAAGTTCAAGTCGGCCGCTCTTGAGATCTTCGCCGTGTGGGACCATGAGAAGGGGTGGGTGCAGCAATACCACCTTGGCGCCCTGCGCAATAACAACTCGCGCATGATGCGCCGCCTCGGCGCGGATACAGGCTGGGATTCGATCGGGGACTTCTCCCAGGGTAAGGCACTGGCGCGGTTCCTGGACCGTCTCGATACGAAGGACCAGCTCGCAAAGACCATTTTGTACAACCTCAACCCCGCGGACAACGAGCTCATGGCCACCATGATCGGCAACTTCAACGATGGCTCTGCGGCGGGCAAGATCCAATGGGGCTCCGGCTGGTGGTTCCTCGATCAAAAAGACGGCATGACGAAACAGCTCAACGCATTGTCCAATATGGGCCTGCTCAGCAAGTTCGTAGGCATGCTGACGGATTCGCGGAGCTTTCTTTCATACCCAAGACACGAATATTTCCGACGCATTCTCTGCAACCTGTTCGGGGACGAGATCGAGAACGGCGAGCTGCCGGCAGACATTGACTGGACCGGAAGCGTCATCCAGGACATCTGCTACCGCAATGCGAACCGCTATTTCAACTGGGAGACTGCCGGTCATCAACAACCGTTAACTGCTGCACGATGAGTAAGGTCCTTTGCTTCGGTGAGCTCCTGCTGCGGTTTTCGCCGCAATTGAACGGCTCCTGGATCGACCAGGCTTCGATGCCCGTCTTTGTCGGCGGGGCCGAGCTCAACACCGCAACGGCCCTGGCCCGCTGGGGGATTGAGGCATCTTATGGAACGGCCTTGCCCGATAATTATTTGGCGCACGAGATCGTCGATGAGATCAGGAGGCGCGGTGTCGACCCGTCACCCATCCGCTTTTCAGGCGATCGTGTCGGAACCTATTACCTGCCACAAGGCGCTGACCTCAAAGCCGCCGGCGTCATCTACGACCGCGCGCATTCTTCTTTTGCGAGCCTCAAGCCGGGCCAGATCGACTGGCCGCAGGTGTTCGCAGGGGTGAGCTGGTTTCATTTCAGTGCCATCAGCCCGGCATTGAACCAGGACGCGGCACTTGTCTGCGCTGAAGCGCTGCAGGAAGCGACGCGACGCGGGATCTTTGTTTCCGTGGATCTCAATTACCGCGCAAAGCTGTGGCAGTATGGGGTTGAGCCAAGCGACGTCTTGCCCGCTCTCGTCGATCATTGCGACCTCGTGATGGGCAACCTGTGGGCTGTGGAAAAGATGCTGGGCATTGCCCTTCCGGACCTGGGCGATGCAACGACGGAGGACTATGTGCAGGCTGCGGGCCGGTCAGCGGCCGCCGTAACGGCTGCCTTCCCGAAGTGTAAGCAAGTGGCATATACGTTCCGGTTCGACCGGGATGGCGGCATCGATTATTTCGCCTCCCTGTACAAGCACGGTCATCTGTATCTTTCCGCAACGCACCGTGCGGAGAGCATCGTTGATAAAGTAGGGAGTGGAGACTGCTTCATGGGCGGCCTGGTCTATGGAAATGTGAGTGGGCTGTCAGCCCAGGAAACGATCGACTTTGCGGCCTCTGCGGCCGTCAACAAATTATTCATCAAAGGCGACGCTACAACAGCGGGCGTCGAGGAAATACGGAAAGGATATCCCAGCTATGCATAAGAAAGACCAGGCCCTGCGCGTTTTGGAGGAGCAAAAGCTGCTGCCTTTGTTTTATCATGACGATGCCGCCGTAAGCGTTTCGGTGCTACGCGCACTTTACGAGGCCGGCATACGTACGGTTGAATACACGAATCGGGGGGACGCAGCCCTTTCCAATTTTGCCGTGCTGAGAAAAGAGGTTGATGCAGGCATGCCCGGGCTTCTGTTGGGAATCGGAACGATCAAGAACGAAGCGCAGGCCCGCAGCTATATCGATGCCGGCGCAGACTATATCGTTTGCCCGTCCACACACCCCGGCGTTGCCGCTGTCACGCATGAGGCAGGCCTGCTGTGGATACCGGGATGCATGACACCCACCGAAATAGCGGCAGCCGAGAACGCAGGCGCCGCTCTTGTCAAAATATTTCCCGGTAACCTGCTTGGGCCTTCCTATATCAGCTCCGTGAAGGACCTGTTCCCCGGCCTGCGATTCATGCCGACCGGCGGAGTCGAGGCTGAGGAAAGCAACCTGAAAGGCTGGTTCGGCGCCGGTGTGGTGGCTGTGGGCATGGGCAGTAAGCTGATCACAAAATCGGTTGTGGAGAAGCGTGACTGGACGGCGCTGCGCGATCTTACTTCGACAGCCCTGGAACTGGTGCGGCGTGCCGCCAAGACCGAATGATCCTGGAAACAGGCAACGATTAAAACCTTGTTATGATTGCTTCTGAAATGACTTCCCCTGCATCCGCCACGTCAAGCGATTCCCGCCTGGGAGGACCGGTTGGCAATTACCGTTGGACGATCTGCGCTCTCCTGTTTTTTGCAACTACGGTCAACTACCTTGACCGGCAGGTACTGAGCCTTCTTGCGCCCAGTCTCTCGAAGGAGTTCAACTGGAGTAATACGGATTATGCCAATATCACGGCGATCTTCCAGTTCGTGTATGCCATCTCGATGCTGTTCGCCGGCCGGTTCATCGATAAGCTGGGTACAAAGAAGGGCTTTGTTCTCGCCATCGTGATCTGGTCGCTCGGCGCGATCATGCACGCCTACTCGCTTCCCGTGGGCACCGCTGTTTCTCACTTCCTCGGCTGGATCGGTATGGCGGCGATCCCGGTTTCGATCATTGGCTTCATGGTATCCCGGGGCGTGCTTGCTGTGGGTGAGTCCGGGAATTTCCCCGCCGCGATCAAAGCCACGGCGGAATACTTTCCGAAAAAAGAGCGCTCACTGGCGACAGGTATCTTTAATTCCGGGTCGAACGTTGGTGCCATCCTCGCACCACTCACGGTTCCCTGGATCGCCTTGAACTGGGGGTGGCAGGCGGCTTTTCTGATCATTGGAGCGATCGGCTTCGTCTGGCTGATCTTCTGGCTGCTGCTCTACAAGCGCCCAACGCAACAGAAGCGCCTGTCGGCAACCGAGCTGGCTTATATCAACAGTGACAGCCACGATACAATCACGGTTGCCGAGCAGCCCGGAACGAAAGGAAAAGTGCCCTGGTTCCGGCTGCTTGGCTATCGGCAGACATGGGCCTTCGTGTTCGGAAAATTCATGACCGACGGCGTCTGGTGGTTCTTTCTTTTCTGGCTTCCGAAATACCTCGATGCGCAGTATGGAATGACAGGTACGGCGATCACGATACCGCTGGCTGTCCTGTACAGCATGACTATGTTCGGCAGCATCGGCGGGGGCTGGTTCCCGGTCTACTTTATTAAGAAAGGATACACACCTTACGACGGCCGCATGAAAGCAATGCTGATCATTGCCCTGTTCCCGTTGGTTGTTCTTCTGGCGCAACCGCTGGGTGGCTCGAGCTTCTGGATCCCGGTGTTACTCATTGGTGTAGGTGCTTCTGCGCACCAGGCCTGGTCCGCTAATATCTTTACGACGGTCTCCGATATGTTCCCCAAAAAAGCAGTTGGCTCGGTCATCGGCATCGGGGGCATGGCGGGCGGACTCGGTGGTGTTCTCATCTCGAAGGTAGGCGGCGCCCTGTTCGATCATTACAAGGCGCTCGGTCATATACAGACCGGGTACAGCATCATGTTTGCTGTGTGCGCTCTCGCCTACCTGGTTGCCTGGGTCGTGATGAAGAGCCTCGTTCCGCACTACCGGCCGATCACGGACCTGTAACGCCGGGATTGAACATTCTTATCTTTGCGCGACATTCAGATGAATTCGGACTAAATTCTCTCCCATCAATGAAGACCCTTTACAGCGTACATCCCGAAGATTTCAAAGCATACCAGACCGAACGTATCCGCGAGCGCTTCCTTCTCGATTCACTAGTAAAGCCGGGCGGTGCGGAATTCGTTTATACACATTACGATCGCATGATTGTCGGCGCTGCAAGCCCGTCGTCATCGGAGGTGATCCTGGAAAACGACGAGGCGCTGAAAGCTGCGTCATTCCTGGAACGCAGGGAAATGGGCGTGATCAACGTCGGCGCAGGCGGAACCATCCGCGTGGGCGACAGGTCTTTTGCGCTTGACAAGCTCGACTGCCTCTACATCGGCAGGGGCGAAACCGATATTTCTTTCTCGAGTAACGATGCTTCACAACCGGCCGTCTTCTTCATCCTGTCGGCGCCGGCACATGCCACTTACCCGACCTCCCTTCTAAAGGCGGCCGATGCGACCCCCGCCGCACTCGGCTCCAAAGAGACAAGCAACGAGCGCACCATCTACAAGTATATCCACAAGGACGGCATTCAAAGCTGTCAACTGGTCATGGGGCTCACCATCCTGCAGCCCGGCAGCGTCTGGAACACGATGCCGCCACACACGCACGACCGGCGCATGGAAGCCTATTTTTATTTCGATGTGCCTGAAACCGGCGCAGTCTTTCACTACATGGGCCAGCCCGGCGAGACGCGTCATGTACTCGTCAAGAATTACGATGCCGTGGTGTCACCTCCCTGGAGCATACATGCGGGCAGCGGCACATCCAACTATGGCTTTATCTGGGGAATGGCCGGCGAGAACATGGCCTTCACGGACATGGATGCGATCGACATCCGGCACCTTCGCTAACGACATACAGCAACCGCATATGAACGGGCATCTTAGTGATCCAGCGTGATGCTGAACGCGGTTCCGCGGCCCTCCACGGACTGTACCTGCAGGTTGCCGCGGTGCAGCATCACGATCTGCTTGCAGAGGCTCAAACCGATGCCGCTTCCGCTTTTCTTCGTGCTGAAAAAGGGAATGAAGATCTTGTCCAACACCTCCTCAGGAATACCAGGGCCGTTGTCGGCCACCTTGAGTACGATTTTCTGGTTGGGCAGCTGCTCGGCCGACAGCACGATGCGCGGCTCATGGACATCTTTCACTGCCTCCATCGCATTGACAATGAGGTTGATCAGCACCTGCTCCATCAGGCTCGAATCGGCTTCCACAAAGAGGTCTGTATCGCGGAGGATGATCTCCAGGTCCACGCCTTTTTGCTCGAACGTCGGCAGCATCAGCTGGTTGAGATTTCCGAACAACTCGCGGATAAAGACCTTCTGCTTGTTGAGTGTGGTGATCTTATTGAGGTTGCGGTAGGTCTCGGCAAACTTGAGGAGCCCTTCGCTACGCCGCTTGATCGTGTCGATGCCCAGCTCGAGGTCCTCGAAGGTGGACTCGTCTTTTTGGGCCAGCCGGTTCTTGAGCGTTTCGGCGAGAGAGGAGATGGGTGCAATGGAATTCATGATCTCGTGCGTCATAACGCTCAGGAGCTTTTGCCACGCGCGCGATTCGGTTTCGTCCAGTGCTTCATTGACATTCTGGAAGGCGATGAGCTTGTATACCTTGTTGTCGGTTTGGAATGCCGTGGCCGACAGCAGCACTTTAAAGAATGATTTCTCCAGGTGTGCGGTGGCGATTCTTGATTCACCTGCGCGCAACGTCCGGATCTCTTCATACAGCAGCCTGTCGCGTTTCTCGAGAGATTGTACGGTTTTGAGATAGGGAAGCTGCAGCATGCGCTTCAGCGAATCGTTCATCCACACAACGGAGCCGCTTTCCACCTCGAAGGAAAGGATGCCGGTATCGACCAGCTCGAGGATCTTTTGGAGGTATTGGTACTGTGTCTCTTTTTCCTTGCTGATTACCTTGAAGGTCGTATTGATCTCGTTGAACCCTTTGCGAAGTGATTGCAGGTCGGACGGGGCATGCTTCACATCAAAGTAGCGGGAGAAGTCCCTGTAATGAACGGCTTCCACGAACTGGTTCAGCTCCTCCTGTGTTTTGTTCTGGAACCTGATGAACTCGATCAGCTGCCAGCACACGAGCGGTGCCAACAGGGCCAGGTAAAGCGCCCAGCCCTTCACAAGGAAAAAGGACGCGGCGGCAAGCACAAGAAACAGGGCGAGCACGCGCAGCAGGAGCCGTGACTGGAACGTGTTAAATGTCATATTTGTTAAGGCGGCGATACAATGCCGTTCTGGTGATGCCAAGCTCCTTGGCAGCCTTCGATATATTTCCGTTATGCTTTTCGATCACGCGCAGGATCGTATTCTTCTCAAGCGTGCCGAGGTTCGTATGCACGACCTCCTCCATGACCGTGGCCGTTTCGATCGGAGAGAAGATGATATCGCGGCCGCTCAGGACGGGTCCATCAGCCATGATAACGGCACGCTCGATGCTGTACTGCAGCTCGCGGACATTGCCGGGGTAATGATAGTTGAGAAGCTTTTCCACTGCCTTCTCATCGAGCTCCAGTGCGGGTTTCAGGTATTTATTGCTGTACACTTTCGCGTAGTGCCGCGCGAGCAGAAGGATGTCCCTGCCGCGTTTACGAAGGGGGGGGAGCACGATCTCCACCGTATTGATCCGGTACACGAGGTCCTTGCGAAACCGTGACTCATTCGCCAGTTCCGCGAGCGGAATATTGGTCGCGCAGACCAGGCGGATATCGATCGGATGCGGCTCATTGGTGCCGAGACGCGTTACCTGTCGGTTCTGCAGCACCGTGAGCAGCTTGGCTTGCTGGTGCAGTGAAATATTACCGATCTCGTCGAGGAACAGGGTGCCGGTGTTGGCGGATTCAAAGCGTCCGGTGCGGTCCTCGCGGGCATCCGTAAACGCTCCCTTGCGGTGCCCGAACAACTCGCTTTCAAAGAGAGATTCGGTCAGGGCGCCGACATCCACCTTTACAAACGGGCGGCTTGCCCTGTTCGAGAATTGATGGATGGCACGGGCGATCAGCTCCTTGCCGGTTCCGTTCTCGCCGAGGATCAGGATGTTGGCGTCGGTGGGCGCGATCTTGCGGATCTTGTAAAAGATGTCCTGCATGGGCTCCGATTCTCCCAGCAGCTCGGTATCGAAGATCGATGAGGCATTGTCGGCAGGATCGGGGGCGCCCTTTGATGTCTTGCGCTTCACGGCTTCCTTTACAGTTGCCAGGAGACGGTCGTTATGCCACGGCTTGACCATGAAATCGAACGCGCCTTCTTTGAGGGACCGGATCGCAAGATCGATGTCGCCATAAGCGGTGATCATGATCACGGCGGCCCGCGACTTGAATTCTTCCTTGATCTTTTTCAGCCAGAAAATGCCTTCGTTGCCCGTGTTGATCGAGCTGTTGAAATTCATATCAAGGAGGATCAGGTCGAATTCCTGCCTGGCAAGAATGGACCTGATGTTCTCGGGATTCTTTTCAGTGACGATCTCCTTGACCTCCGGCCGCAGCAGCAGGCGAACGGCGGTCAGCACATCGACATCATCGTCAATTACAAGAATGGAAGCAGTTTTAAGCGACATGGTTTGATTCGTTCTGGCTCAACGAAGCTAAGAATAATGCCAGTCCCGCAACGGGTTGAAAATGAGTTGCTCACCTCAAGCCCATGACCCGGCATCCTGTATCGAAACCGGACAGTTTTTGTTCGTATGCGAACAAGTTCGTACGTGCCGTTTTTTCTAAAGGATTG
>JAQBNP010000217.1 GCA_028288515.1 Flaviaestuariibacter sp.
ATGCACAGCGGTGAAACTGCCTTCGAGGTGGAAACGGGCGTGCACACCATCCTGCAATGCGAGCGGCTCGTGCTCAACATCATGCAGCGCATGAGCGGCATCGCCACGCTGACACACCTGTATACCGAAAAGCTCAGGGGCTTTAAGACACGCCTGCTTGACACCCGGAAGACAACCCCCAATTTCCGCCTTCTCGAGAAAGAAGCCGTACGGATCGGCGGTGGCGTCAACCACCGGTTTGGGCTGTTCGACATGATCATGCTCAAGGACAACCATATCGATTACTGTGGCGGCATCGAAGAAGCAGTGACACGTGCGTGGGACTATGTGCAGACGTACCGCCCGGCGTTGAAGATCGAGGTGGAAACCCGGAGCCTGGAGGACGTTCAGCGGGTCATGAAGGTGGGGCAGGGAAAAGTGCACCGGGTGATGCTGGACAATATGACACCAAAAGAGATCGCCGACGCCGTGGCCTTTATCGGTGGCCGCTTCGAGACCGAAGCCAGCGGCGGCATCACTCTCGACACGATCGTCCAGTATGCCGAGAGCGGTGTCGACTTCGTTTCTGTCGGGGGCCTGATCCACCAGGCCAAAAGCCTCGACCTGAGCCTCAAGGCAGTGATCGGCTGAACACGTAATGGGTGAAGTGCTGGATGGCGAGAACTGAATCGTGAAGAGTGAATGAGCAGCCAGCCGCGAGTTGTTCGAAGGAAGGCATTGGTTTGGAGGGAGGCGCCCGCTCAGCTGGAGCGAAGGACGCCGGGAGTGGATGGGTGACAGCACCGGTTCGTCGTCGCGGCTGATCTTGGGAAAAGAAACAGTGCTGTCGCGGCAACTGTCTCTTCACGCGTTTGAAAATTTTGCATCTTGCGTTCATGCAGCAGACCGATCCCAAACTTATGGAGCACTACGAGCGCAAGACCCGCAAGGGCTTTCCCCTCGGCGAGGTGCGCGAAGACCTCCTCCAACGCGGATATACAACCGAAGAAGCTGATGCCTTTACCCGCGAGCTGGGATCCCGGATCGCGAAGAAAGGCGCGGGGAAAGAAGCCGGTCTCCTGCTCTTCATGGGCGTGGCGATCGTCCTCCTCGGCCTGGTCATGATCCTCAATGGCAGCAAGCCCGGCATCTGGTTCATCCTGACCGGCGCCATCCGCGTGGTCTACAGCATTGTCAAAGCAAGGCGCAACGACACAGTCCCGGGAGAGTCGTGAGAGCCGCGGAGCAAGGAGACGCACGGTGCGTTTGACGCGCGCGTCTTTCCGCACTATTTTTGCCCGACATTTCTTCACATGAGCAAGAAGCAACCCAACGACAAGCGTGGATTCGTATACAGCACAGACCCGGGCTTCCGGTTTGAAGAAGAGGAGTCTCCGGTGGCCGAAACCTTGCCGCCCGCAAAGCAAAAGCTTCGCGTCCGGCTCGATACAAAACAGCGCGGTGGCAAGGCGGTGACCTTAGTGGAGGGCTTTGTGGGTACCGAAGAAGACGCTGCGGCACTGGGAAAGAGCCTCAAAAATACCTGCGGCACCGGTGGCTCTGCAAAGGACGGCGAGATTCTCGTCCAGGGCGACCAGCGCGATAAGGTGCTTCAATGGCTGCTGAAGAACGGCTACCTGAATTCCAGAAAGGTCTAGTCGGTGAGAGGCCGGCCCGCCTTCATGGCCTCAAGGCGCAGCTCCTGCACCGTGGTCGGAAATTTTTGCTTCTGCCGCAGGGCAATGAGTTCCTGCTGAATGTCCATCGCCTTTTTTTGCTCTCCCATCCGGTACAGCAGCCGCGCGTACAGATCGAGCCCTTCCACCGTTTTGTACAGCTGGAGCGCGCGCTCAACCCAGGTTGCGGCGGTGGCCAGGTCCGACGGTTTCGACGAAAGACGCATGACGGCATGGGCGCCCCGTGTCAGCTCACCGGCAAGCGACTGTGAGACAGGCTTCACGCGACGCGCCTGCACGTAGGACACTTTGTTGCCATTGACCAGCGTATCGATCCGGGCAGGCATGCTTTGCTCAGCGCGTACATCGGCCCGCTCGGCTGAGTCCAGCCCGATCGTCATAAAATACCGCCCGTAGTAGTACCGGGCCAGCGCTACATAGGCAGCGGAATCCTTTACCTCATCATAATAGCCCAGCATCGCGCGCATCGCTGCGCGGGAGCCGTTCGCCGTATTAGGCGCGTGAACCTGCTGCGCGAACCCGGCTACACGGCTGGCAAAAGGCAGGTCATGGTTGGCTGCCGCTTTTGACATTGATGTCGATATGATCCGGTTGTTGATCTGGATGCGATCCGGCAGCGGGAGGCTGTACCATGCCCGGTCAAACAGGGCGCGGTCCTTCCGCAAGGCCGTGTCCGCTGCCGTTCCAAGCACCGGTGCCTGGCGTGCCAGGAACACAAGGGTGCGGACCGATCGCAGGCTATCGGCCGGAAGCGTGCGCACGTATGCGTCGAGAAGAGCAGTCGTGGACAGGCCAAGCGACTGTTTCTTCAGCAGGAGCGCCTCGATAAATCCGGGTGCCCGGTTGCCGGCATTGAATTCTTTTTCCAGTTCGGAGATCCTCATGCTCTCGCCGGCCTTTTGCTGGGCGATCTCGAAGTTGCGCAGGTAGGGGGCCGAGCCCGTCGAGGAGGCTTCATACTTGTGCAGGAGGGTGCCTGAGGCATCGAGGAAGAGAGTGCCGAAACGGCCCTCCATATTGTACCGTGTTTCTACGGCCTGGCGGTCCGGGTGTGTGACAGGCAGCTCGAGTGAAATAAAAAGCCCGTTTGCGCTCGTGCCGACGTCGGGGCGGGACAGGCCCGCCGAGGCGACCTCGTTGCAATGGCTGCAATCCGCAGATTCAACCTGCAGGAGAACAAGCTTGCCGGTAGCAGCAGCTTTCTGAAGTGCAGAGGAAAGACTGCCCGTCTCAAAACGGACCTGCGCATGGGCCAGGATCGAAGCCAGCAGACAGAAGGAGAGGAGGAATCGGGGCATGGGATCGTGAATTGTGAATAGTCAATGGTGAGTAGCGACTCGTTTGCGAATCACCAGCAGGGTCAATACACTGGCCTCGACGACCGCTCCGCCACCATTCCGAAGATACCACCAAAAAACGACCTTTCTGCTTGATTTCACGCAAAGCGGCAACCCGCTTTCAGCAGCATATTTCGGAATTCCCGGTTGCAGATTTGGAAAGCACTCCAACGAGCGGTCAAATATCTGCGATCCTCACCTTTCACCACTCCAAACGACCCGCTCACGATCTCCGCTTTCAGCAGCATATTTCAGATTTCCCGGTTGCAGATTTGGAAAGCACTCCAACGAGTGATCATAAATCTGCAATCGCCAATCTGCAATCCCCTCCACCTCACTGCCCTTGCGCCAGGCTATACGCTTTTTTGCCGCCCCACATATTCAGCAGCTCGAGTGAGCAGATCTTGAAGTCGGCGCTGAGCGTTACGTAGAGTCCGATGATGTCCTGCTGGGTCAGCGACTCATCGGCGAGTCCTTCGAAGCGCAGGTTATACTGGTTGACAAGGTTCGTGTATTTGGAGCCGGTGGGCCATACCTGGGTACCGCGGTTGCTGATGTTGAGCAGCTTGAACTTGGTACCGCCGTGCAACAGGCACCGCTTGGCGATGGCCTCGGGCTGCTCGGAGCTTTCGATGAAGAAGTCCACGCCTACGATCTTTTCTTCCCCTTCCTCAGTGGACACCATCATCGCGTTTTGCTCGAGGCGGCAAACGGCCAGGGTCTCGGGTTCGTTGGCGAGGGTTGGCTTGGCCCCCTGTGCGGGCTGCTTTCCGAAGTTTGCGATGATGGCATCGGCGAACTGCGTTGTGTTGACCGACGGTTTGGAGCGATCACCGAAGTCGCCGGTGTGCACGCCCTGCTCGAGGGTGTAGAGAAGGGCGTTCTCGATGGTGGCCGCATTCTCCCGGAAGCCAAGGTGGCGCAGCATCGCAAGGCCACTGAGAAGGAGCGCGGTGGGGTTGGCGATATTCTTCCCGGCGATGTCCGGCGCCGTGCCGTGAACGGCTTCAAAGATGGAGATATGATCGCCGATATTGGCGGACGGGGCAAAGCCGAGACCGCCCACGAGGCCCGCGCACAGATCGGAGATGATGTCGCCCTGGAGGTTGGTCATCACGACAACATCGAACTGGTCGGGACGCACCACAAGCTGCATGGCCAGGTCGTCCACGATCTTATCGTCGGCTTTGAGGTCGGTGTATTCTTTTGCCACTTCATAGAAGCAGTCGAGAAAGAGCCCGTCGGTCAGCTTCATGATATTGGCCTTATGGCCGCAGGTGATGCGGCGGGCGCCTTTTTTCCGCGCCATTTCGAAGGCGTAGCGGATCACTTGCATGCTGCCGGGGCGGGTGATGAAGCGGCGGCTGAGGGCTACGTCGTGGGTGAGCATATGCTCGATGCCGCCGTATGTATCCTCGATATTTTCGCGCACGATGGTGATGTCGATGGGAATGCCGGCTTTGGAGAAGACCGTGTCCACCCCATGCAGGGTTTGAAACACGCGCTTATTGGCGTAAGTATTCCACGTTTTGCGCGCGGTGACGTTCACACTCTTCACGCCCTTTCCTTTAGGGGTCTCCATCGGTCCTTTGAAGAGGATGCCGAGCTCCTCGATGGTGGCTTGCGCCTCCGGCGTCATGCCGTTGGAGAAGCCTTTGTCGAAGACCCATTTGCCCATGTCCACGAAGGAGTAGTCCAGGTCTATTTGGTTGGCTTTAAAGATGTTAAGTACGGCTTCCATGATCTCCGGTCCGATCCCGTCACCTTTGGCTACAGCGATTTTCATGTGTTTTTTCCTGGTTTAATGATGGTTGGTTGCCGGCTGAAATCCTTACGTGCCGGGTGTTTGCACCCAAACAGATAAATATTATGTTTTATATGAAAGCCGGTTTCCTGGGTAATTTAATGTGCCGCGAATTTACGATTGTAGAAACTATGTACCATCTTCGGTTATCGGAAATGTGGTATCGAACTTGTTTTACATCTACCACTAAACTTGGGGTTATGATCAGCAAAATTTCAGAAGGGGTGAAGATCAGCGTGGAGACGTTCTACCAGCAGGATTACTCGAATCCCCTGCAATCCGAATACATGTTCGCTTACCGGATCACGATTGAGAACCACAACGGGTTCCCTGTAAAGCTGCATAGCCGCCACTGGCATATTTTCGACAGCGATGGTGAGTACCGCGAGGTGGAAGGCGAGGGCGTTGTCGGCATGCAGCCGGTGATCAATGCCGGTGAAGAATACCAATACGTGAGTGGGTGCAACCTGCACACCGAGATGGGAAAGATGCACGGCACCTACCTGATGGAGAACCTGCACACCCGCCAGCTCTTCGAGGTCAATATTCCCGTTTTTGAAATGATCACCCCATTCAAGTACAACTGATCAGCAACTCATAGCATCCCGGCCCCGCGATGCGTAAACGAATCTAACCGTCCCCTGGGCGGTTTTTTCGTGTCCGAAACGGTCAGACCCTAGGAGCGCTACAGGCGAAAAGCGATCCCCCGGAAACAGCACCAACCTGGCCGATCATCTCCAGAGACGCCCCATCTGCTATCCCCCATCTTAGGTCGTATCTCGTTTATGGTCGTCGAATGGGCTCACTTCGGCTTATACCTGCTTCCCTCGAACACGGTTTTCGCCGGTGTGGCCAGCACCTGCTGCACCGTGAGCTTCGGGTTGGCGGCCGCATATTTCTGCACCATGCGCCAGCCAATCCACTGCCCGATATTGCCGGGTGAGGATTCGGGGAAGCCCTGCGTGAACGGCGCTTCGCCCAGGTATGTCTGGATGGTGGCGGGCTCAATGGAATAGAGGTTCTCGTTCTTCAGGAGATAGCCCCAGATATTGCCTTCGTTTTCGGTTGCCCAGCGCAGTTGGTTCCCGCTGAAGCCGGTCTTGACGCTGTCGGGCGCATCCGGCAGGAAATGGTCGAGAAGCCACCATTGCTTGCCTTTCTCGACGATCTGCTCGATCAGCGGCCGCCCGACGCTTTGATCCGGGTAGATATCGTCCGCAACGGCCTTCATCGCATTGGCAGTGATGTACTCCTTGTCAAAGCGACGAGAGATATAGGCAGGGTACATCTGGGCGATCTCATCCAGCTGGTAGGCAGAAAAATGCTTCCCGGCAAACTGCTGCAGGCCGATGCCGAGGTACTGTGGTGTGAGAATGGCGCCGGGTACATCGAACGTAGCAACGAAGGTCACCACCCGCGGCACGAAATAGTCGGGGTAATAATATTTGACATAACGAAAGCCATCCGCCAGGTCCTTTTTAAGCCAGTCGAGGTCGCGGTATTTTTGTTGAAGCGTATCGTTGACGGGCCGGTATCCCGACAGGATGCTTCGGATGATCGGCTCCGATGCAGGGTCCGCGGGATTGACCTGAAGGATCTGCTGGAAATAGGTCGGGTAGAAGTCGGGATATGCATTGCGAAGATGGGCCAGTCCCTCCCCGATATGGTTCGTGTCCAACCGGAACAGGTCCTGCTCGAACCGCTGCAGCTGCAGATCGACCTTGATTTTCGACACATCGGGTTTGCCGGATCCGCCACAGGACGCGAGGAGCATCATCATTGAAAAGAGCAGGATTCTTACCATGGCATGGAAACGGATAGGTGAGTGAATTATTACGGAACTTTGAAGCAAGATTAGAGAATCAACGATTGATTATGAAAATTTTCTTAGCCCAGCAAAATTACCATATCGGGAACTTCGAGGCCAACGCAAACAAGATCATGGCCGGTATCGACCAGGCACGCGCAGCCGGCGCCGACCTCGTCCTCTTCTCCGAGCTCTGCACCTGCGGCTACCCCGCGCGCGACTTCCTCGAGTTCGAAGACTTTATCGCCCAGTGCTATGCCACCATCGACCGCATCCGTACCTATGCACCTGGGATCGGCGTGCTCATCGGCAGCCCCGCCCGCAACCCGACGCGCGAAGGCAAAGACCTCTTCAACGCGGCCTTCCTGCTCTACGAGGGGGAAGTAAAGGCCGAGATCCACAAGACCCTGCTTCCTACCTATGACGTCTTCGACGAGAACCGCTACTTCGAAGCCGCCTGGCAATGGAAGTGCATCGAGTTCAAAGGAAAGAAGCTCGCCGTAACGATCTGCGAGGATATCTGGAACCTTGGCGACAACAAGCTGTATCGCATCACGCCAATGGAAATGCTCATGAAGGAAAACCCCGACGTGATGCTCAATCTGTCCGCATCGCCGTATAACTACGCCGCCGACACCGTACGCCGCAGCATCGTCGAGGCACACGCGGCCAAGTACGGCATCCCCATGCTCTATTGCAATAATGTCGGTGCGCAAACGGATGTGGTCTTCGATGGCGGCAGCCTTGTCTGCGACGTCAACGCACGCATCGTCAAAGAGATGGCTTATTTCAAAGAAGACTATTTCCTGGCCGACCTCGACGAGCTCACGCAGAAGATCGATGGGCCCGCCGTCGCACATAAATATTATTACACCGCCGCGGAAGTAGGACGCGACACCGATACGCTCACCTACCTCATGGACGACAAGAATATCCGGGAGATCCACGATGCGCTCGTACTGGGCATCCGCGACTATTTTGGCAAGATGGGATTCACCAGGGCAACGCTTGGCGCGAGCGGCGGCGTCGACAGCGCGGTTGTGCAGGCTCTTGCCGTAGAAGCACTGGGAGCGGAAAACGTCCACGTGCTGCTCATGCCCTCCCACTATTCCTCCGACCATTCCATCAGCGACGCCGAAGCACTCTGTCGCAACCTCGGGAATGCCTACGATATCATTCCCATCAAAGATGTCTACGACGCATTCATTAGCGCCCTTGACCCCGTCTTCAAAGGGCTGCCCTTCTCCATCGCGGAAGAGAATATTCAAAGCCGCACACGCGGCAACCTTCTCATGGCGCTGGCCAACAAGATGGGCTATATCCTTCTCAATACATCAAATAAAAGCGAGCTGGCCTGCGGCTACGGGACGCTCTACGGCGACATGGCAGGTGGCATCAGCGTCCTCGGCGACCTGTACAAGATGCAGGTGTACGCGCTCGCAGCTTACCTCAACCGCGAGCGCGAGGTGATCCCGTCCAACATCCTCACGAAAGCACCTTCCGCGGAGCTTCGGCCCAACCAGAAGGACAGCGATTCACTGCCGGACTACCCCGTTCTCGACAGCATTCTCTATCAATACATCGAGCTGCGCCAGGGACCGAAAGAGATCATTGCCGGCGGGGCCGACCCGGCGCTCGTGAACAGGATCCTGAAATTGGTGAACACCGCCGAATACAAGCGCAACCAGTTCTGCCCCATCATCCGTGTCAGCTGCAAAGCATTCGGTGTGGGCCGACGGTTGCCCATCGTGGCCAAGTACCTTTCTTAGCGGTGATAGCTCCAGAGCTTTGACGACAGCTGCGGAATGCCGTCCTGACGGATATCAACCTCCACGAGGCCGACATCTTTTGCCAGGTAATAATCGGTTGCGAAGTCCAGTGGGATGGGCGGGATTGGGAAGCCAGTTGCAGATACGGCGGCACGCACCTTTCCCTGCACATGGATCACGTTGCCATACGATTTGCCAAGCACGCTCCGCGTGACACCTTTCTCCAGGATGGTGTAATCGATGCCAACGAAAACGTTCGCCAGGAAGGGGATCGTCAGGGAATAGACGGTGTCCGTCCAGGTCCCATTGACAGGCAGGCTGGTCTTGACGATTCTCGTGCTGAATTGTGTTGGAAGGCTGATCGTCGGAAGGGGGATGGGGATCGGCAGGGGATTGGCCTGGATGAAGTCATTCACGATCGAATCGATGTTGATGCCCATGTCAGGGACCGCCACCAGGAGGCGATAGTCGCCGTTCGCGCAATTATAAAGAAGCCCCTGGCCAAGCTGGTCGAAGCCGCTGACCGAAGAGTAGCGCACCCCATGAACCGTTGTATCGCTAAGAATATAAACGATGTTATCGAGCGTATCCACGCCGGCGGCGGTGGAGTCCACATAGCGAAAGGTCGATGAGTCGCAGAGTGGCAGGTAGGCACAGTCAATACAGTGCTTCCCGGGCTCCAGGTCGCCCTCGAAGCTGTACTCTTTTTTGCAGGAGCCGATGGCAAGGGCCACCGTAAAAATGAAAAGCAGGAGGAAGGTCCGGCGCATTCAACTCAATGTTTGAGGTTAATGATGATGCCGAACGTGACCGTTGAAATTGTGGTGTCCTTGGACAGGATAAAGCGCGCGGCAGTGAGCTCGTTGACCTTGAACTGCCCGCCCAGCCCGAACAGGGCGGTGCTTTGCAGGTTGATGGACGTCTGTCCCGGTCCGAAGCTCCAGCTGAAGGGGCTTGTCTGCGGGGCGCTGACATCGCACTTTGTGGCGCCTTCGTTGATCACGCCCGAACCATTGGTGTTGAACACGTAGGTGTTGTCCAGAGAGCAGGCAGGAATCGGAATGGGCAGCGGCGCGTCGACAGTGCCATTGCGGTCGAAGTCAAGCCCGGACGACTCGTAGGTCCAGGCCTGCTGCACGAGCAGGTCCGTGCGGGTCGGCTCGCTGTCCGCTTTCCTTTTCTTGCAGCTGAAGAAGAGGCCGGCCGCAGCCAGCACGAGGGTCATTTGCCATCTCATCGGGTGAAGATTTATAGGAAAGACACCAGCGGTCTGCCCGAAGATGCCTCCCGTAAAAATATACGCTTTTTAACGAACCCGGCCGGTAATTTGCTGGGGCAGTTCGTAATTTGAAACCCGAAACCCGAGCTATGGCAAAAACGGCAGACGAGATCAGGCAGCTGAACGAAAGGATCCAGGATGCGGGGCGATTCCTTGAACTCCTTCGCGCCGAAGTCGGCAAGGCGATCATCGGTCAATCCTATATGCTCGACCGGCTGCTGATCGGGTTATTGAGCAATGGCCACGTTCTCCTGGAAGGCGTGCCGGGCCTGGCGAAGACGCTCACCATCAAATCGCTCTCGCAGGCGATCCAGGCCAAATTCAGCCGCATTCAATTCACGCCCGATCTTCTGCCCGCCGATGTGATCGGAACCCTGATCTACAACCAGCAGAAGGGGGATTTCGTGATCCGCAAAGGACCCATCTTCGGCAACTTCATCCTCGCCGACGAGATCAACCGGGCACCCGCCAAGGTCCAGAGCGCACTTCTGGAAGCGATGCAGGAACGCCAGGTCACCATCGGCGAAACGACGTTCAGGCTCGAGGAGCCGTTCCTTGTTCTTGCCACCCAGAACCCCCTGGAACAGGAAGGCACGTACCCCTTGCCGGAAGCGCAGGTCGACCGCTTCCTGATGAAGGTCGTTGTCAGCTACCCATCACGCGCCGAGGAGCAGCTCATCATCCGCCAGTCGGTGGAGGGGCTGTCATCGCCGGTGATCAACCCCGTCGTGTCACAGCAGGAGATCGTCAACGCGCGCAACGTCGTGCGCAGCATCTACCTCGACGAAAAAGTGGAGCAATACATTCTCGATATCGTTTTTGCCACCCGCAACCCCGCCGACGCGGGTCTCAAGGACCTGGCACCGCTCATCTCCTATGGGTCCTCGCCGCGGGGAAGCATCAACCTCGCCATCGCCGCGCGCGCCCAGGCCTTTTTGAATCGCCGCGGCTACGTGATCCCCGAAGATGTGCGCAGTATCTGTACGGACGTTCTCCGCCACCGCATCGGCATCACCTACGAAGCCGAAGCCGAGAATGTGACAGCGGAAGCAGTGGTTGCGCAGATCCTGGACAAGATCGAGCTTCCGTGACGAGGCGACGAAAACCATCGACCATGACGAATCGACCCTCCCAAATTTTCACCATATGCTGACGACGGCCGCCATATTGAAAAAGGTCCGCGAGTTGGAGATCAAGAGCAAGAAGCTCACGTCCGACCTGTTCACGGGCGAGTACCACAGCGCGTTCAAGGGCCGCGGCATGTCGTTCAAGGAAGTCAGGGAATACGCGGCAGGCGATGATATCCGGTTCATCGACTGGAACGTATCGGCACGCTTCGGCCACCCCTTCAGCAAAGTCTTCGAAGAAGAGCGCGAGCTGACCGTCATGCTCCTGATCGACATCAGCCGGAGCTCCCTGTTCGGCACCATCAATGCCACCCGCCGTGACATCGCCACCGAGATCGCCGCCGTGCTTGCCTTCTCCGCCATCAGCAACGGCGATAAGGTCGGCGCCATTCTGTACAGCGACCGCATCGAGCGCTACATACCGCCGAAAAAGGGCAAGCAGCAGGCGCTCTTCCTCCTCCGCCAGTTAGTAACGACAGAGCCGAAAGGCCAGGGCACGCAGCTGACCGTGGCGCTGCGTTACTTCAACAATACCACCAGGCAGAAAAGCATCGCCTTCGTCCTCAGCGATTTTCTCGACGCCAACTATGGAGACGCTCTCCGTGTTGCTGGCAACCGCCATGATATCGTCGGCATCAAGATCTACGACCAGATGGACCAGCGCCTGCCCGACCTCGGCCTGCTGCGGATCGAGGATGCGGAGACCGGCCGGCGGAAATGGGTGGACACGGGAAATGCGTTCGTGCGCCATGAGCACGAGAAGGAATTCTTCCGCATCACCGCCTACAGCAATGAAGCATTTCGCAAGGCCGGGTCCGACCTTCTCCACCTGCGCACCGACGAGGACTATGTACGCGTTCTTCAACGATTTTTCATCAGCCGCAATCGCCCATGACGAAGCTTCTTGCCTGCCTGGTGATCCTGGGCCTGCTGGCCACCGGGGCTTCCGCACAGGAGCTCAAGGCAACGCTTTCAGCAACGCGCATCCTCATCGGAGAGCCCGTCGATCTCGTGGTGGAGAGCACCACGCCACGCGTCCCGGACGCCTGGGTGAGCTTCGATACCTTCCCGCATTTTGAGATCCTCCGCACCTCGCCCATCGACACCTTACGTGGATCATCAACCGTAACGTTGCGGCAAACCATTACACTCACAAGCTGGGACAGCGGCCAGTGGGTCATACCGTCCATCCATCTCGGCAACCGCGCCACGGCTCCTCAAAAACTGACCGTCGCGTTTTCTCCGTTTGACCCTGCCCAGGACTACCACGATATCCGGGAGATCAGGGATGTGCCGAAAGAACCACGCACCGTGTGGTACTGGTATGTGCTGCTGGGCCTGTTGCTTGCAGGCGTTGCTTTGCTGATGTTCCCTCCGCGGCGGAAAGGCCCGGTTACCGAAACGCGCATCGATGAGGCTGTCTATAAAAGGTCACTCCGGCAGCTCGATGCGCTGCGCGCAAAAGCCGGCGGGCTGAGCGCGAAAGACTATTATTCGGAGCTTGTCAGTATTTTCCGGACCTACCTCGCTCTCCGCAAAGGCATCCGGTCCGATGCGCAGACGACGGAAGCGCTTCTGCCCCAGTTGAAAGCACTGCTGCCGCCCGCATTGGATGAAACACTTCGGCAAACACTGCAGGACAGCGACCTCGTCAAGTTTGCGCGGTACGAGCCACCCGAAGCGCAAAAGGAGACCGACCTTCATACCATCCAACACGCATTGACTATTTTGGAGAATCACTGATGCTGTACGACTGGCTTCAACATATCGAGTTTCGAAACGACTGGGTCCTTCCTTTCCTGCTGCTGCTTCCGGTTCTCGCCTGGATCTGGGCGCGCGGCGAGCGTACGTTCCGGTCCGCGTTCACGGTGCCATCCGCAGAAGCGTTCACGGCGCGCAGCCTGCGGAACAGTCTCGTGTACCTGCCTCTCGTGCTGCGCCTATTTTCCGTGGCGGCCCTGTTGCTGGCGATCGCGCGGCCGCAGGTTCGGGAAGTAACGACTCGCACGGAAGGAGAGGGCATTGCCGTCATGCTGTGCATGGATGTCAGCGGCAGCATGCTGTCGCAGGATTTTGTGCCGACGCGCCTTGCAGTTGCCAAAGAGGTGGCGGCGGATTTCGTGCGCATGAGGCCTGTGGACCAGATCGGCCTTGTTGTGTTTGCCGGGGAAAGCTTCACGCAGTTCCCGGTCTCCACTGACCGGGAGGGACTTCTGGCGCAGATCGCCAGCCTTCGGAGCGGCATGCTGGAAGACGGCACGCTGATCGGTGAGGGCCTTGCCACGTCTGTACAGCGGCTCGACGCAGTGAAGGCGCGCAGCAAGATCATCGTGCTGCTGACAGATGGAAAGGAAGAAGCGCCCGACACGAGGTTGATCGACCCCGCCACGGCGCTCGAGATCGCCAAGGCAAAGGGCGTGAAGGTCTACACGATCGGGATGGGCTCGGACAACGCGGTGCCTGTCAGTGAGGCGCGGCGCGGCCAGGTGTTTGACCGCAATACGGCCTTTATTGACGAGACCCTGCTGCGGCGGATCGCTTCACACACGGGCGGCGATTATTTCCGGGCACGAGATCGCGAAAGCCTTCAGAACATTTATGCGAAGATCGACCGCCTGGAGAAGTCGGAGGTCGAGGTGATCAGTCGCACACGTTTCGGTGAAGAGTATGGGTGGTTCCTCGCTGCCGCCCTGGCATTGCTTTTATTCGAGCTATTTTTACGGTTTCTCATGATCCGAACATTTCCCTGATGGCGCAAGGTATTGTCTATAAATCTACGGGTAGCTGGTATACGCTGAAGGACGAACAGGGCAAGTGGCTCAATGCGCGCATCAAGGGCGTGTTCAAGCTGGGTGGCCTCACGTCAACGAACCCCATCGCCGTTGGCGACGTGGTGGAATACGATACAGAGGACGTTGCCGAAGGATCGGTGATGATCCATACCATTCATGACCGGCGCAACTACATCAACAGGCAGTCGCCGCGCATCAAGAGCCAGCAGCACATCGTGGCGTCGAACGTGGATCAATCTCTCCTGATTGCCACGCTGCGCGACCCACGGACGTCGCAGGGCTTTATCGATCGATTCCTCGTCGCCTGCGAGATGTACCATGTGCCGGCATCCGTCATCTTCAATAAGTCCGACCTCTACCGCGAAAAGGAGCTGGCGCAGTACGAGCTGCTGCGCGAGATGTATGAGCGCGTCGGTTACACCGTGCACCTGCTCAGTGTGCGCGATGGCCAGGGGATCGAGGCGGTGCGCGAAAGCCTGCGTGACAAAACCACGCTGGTCAGCGGGCACAGCGGTGTCGGCAAATCGTCGTTCACAAATGCCATCATACCCGATAAGAATATCCGCACGCAGGACATCAGCGGCTGGAGCGGCAAGGGCCAGCACACGACGACGTTTGCGGAGATGTATGATCTCCCGTTCGGCGGCCGCCTGATCGACACGCCCGGCATGAAGGAGTTTGGTCTTGTGGGTGTGGAGAAGAGTGAGCTGAGTGGCTATTTTCCCGAAATGCGGGCACGCCTGAACGACTGCCAGTTCAACGATTGCCTTCACGTGAACGAGCCCGGCTGCGCGGTCAAGCAAGCTGTGATCGACGGCGAGGTGTCGGAAGATCGCTACGTGAGCTATTATAATATCCTGGAAAGTATTGGAGAGGATACGCGGCGGCGGTAAGCGTTGCCGGGTGATGCAGCCTTCGGTTGAGGGTCAGCGTTATGTGACAGACAAACAGCTGCCGGTCCAGGGAACCGGCAGCAGGAGAGAACTATGTAGAAATGAACTAGGCTGTTTTGCGCATGTCGATCGACATCAGCTTTCCTTCCAGCACGTTGGCCAGCTCCACCACTGCTTCGTTTGCGCGCCGCGACGCTTCGTTGAGACGGGTCGGGAACAGCGAAACGCCGTTGTAAATGCTGTAGCAAAGCGTCAGGAGGTGCTTGCCGAAAGAGAAGTTCCAGTTGATGGCGTCGAAATCGTCTTCCTTGTCGGTAAAGGCAACGTCCAGGTCTGTCTTGAGGATGTCTGCGATGAGGTAGAAGCGTTTCAGGCCGCCGTCATCGTCGATCACGGCTTCGGTACAGCCGAGTGCTGTTCGTAGGGTCAGGCTCATGTCAAAAGGTTTAGTATATAGACACCAAAAAGGGGTCCCTGGCTGCATCTAGTACAAACCTTATGCCTTAAATTTTGGAGATTTTTTCGGGCCTTCGCCAGACAGGATCTTTTCAGCGCCGACATTTTTCCCATTGCTTGGGCAGCCTTCCTTCGGCTTGAACACCTTGTTCCAGAGACTGCACGAGGAGAGCAGAAAGGCCAGCAGGCCGATGGTGAGGAAGGAACGCATGTTTTTCATGTCGGGGGATTTCTTGGATAAAGTACGGCAATATTCCCCATATTTCACAGCACCGGCGTTGCGCCCGGCTGCCCGCCGGCCTCATTGACCGCATCGAACCAGCGCGCATACCGGCCGTAATTCTGCGCGATCCGGTTGATCTCTCCATCGATCATATTTGAGCCGATGTCCTTGACCTTGCGCGCCGGAACGCCGGCATAGATAGCGCCGCCTTCGCACACGGTGCCTTCCAGGACAACGGCCCCGGCCGCAATGATCGTATTGCTGTGAACAACTGCGTTGTCCATCACGATCGCGCCCATGCCGATGAGGACATTGTCATGCACGGTGCATCCATGGACAATGGCATTGTGACCGATGGACACATTGTCACCGATGATCGCTTTTGTTTTCTGGTAGGTGCAATGGATCACCGCACCGTCCTGCACATTGACCTTGTTGCCCATGCGGATGCTGTTGACATCGCCACGCAGCACCGCATTGAACCAGATGCTGCAGCCATCGCCCATGATCACGTCACCGGCGATCGTGCAGTTGGGGGCAATGAAACAGTCGGAGCCCCAGGCGGGCATTTTGTCTTCGACAGGGAGGATAAGGGCCATTGATTCAGGTTTGGTTAAACGATTTTTTTGAGCGTGTCTTTCAAATGCCGCGTGACCCGCACCTGGCAAAAAGCAGGGCAGTTCCCGGGCTGATTTGCCACAACGTCCGTGTCCCTTGCGCGTCCGGCGGTAAAGCTAAAGAAACACCTCGGGTAACGAACAGTCACAGGCGGCACGACCGGGCACTCGGTGACCGTGCACCGGCAACAGACGGTGACAGGGGAGAGGTCGCCCAGGGCGATTCACCCTCCATCCGGTCACTCTTTTCGGGATGGGAACGCCTGGCGACCGGCGCCTTTCTTTTTTATACAACTTTGCCGCAACGAAATCAGCCATGACCAACAGACAATTATTCCTCCAGCATGTGGCGCAGACCTCCACGGCACCCCTCGCGCTGGAGATCGTCCATGCTGAAGGCTGCACCCTGACGGACGCCGCGGGCAAGACCTATATCGACCTCATCGGGGGGATCTCCGTGGCCAACACCGGCCATCGTCATCCGCACGTGCTGGCCGCCATCCGCGACCAGCTCGATCGTTACCTCCATGTGATGGTCTATGGTGAGTTCGTGCAAAGTCCCCAGGTACAATACGCGCAGCTACTGGTCCGTCACCTCCCGCCCTCGCTGAGCGCGGTCTATTTCACGAACTCGGGAGCCGAGGCAGTCGAGGGGGCCATGAAGCTGGCCAAGCGCATCACGGGCCGTACCGGGGTCGTGGCCTTTCATAATTCCTACCACGGGTCCACACAAGGCGCTCTCAGCATCATCGGGAGCGAATACTGGCGCAATGCCTTCAGGCCCCTGCTGCCCGGCATTAGCCACCTGGTCTACAACTCCATGGCCGACCTGGCCCTGATCACGACCGACACCGCGTGCGTTGTTGCCGAAACAGTGCAGGCGGAAGCGGGCGTGCAGGCCCCTCAAGTGGACTGGCTCCGGGCGCTGCGGACGCGCTGCACCGAAACCGGCACCCTGCTCATACTCGACGAGATCCAGGCCGGCTTCGGTCGAACCGGAACGCTCTGGGGCTTCGAGGCATATGGCATCGTTCCGGACGTGCTGCTGCTCGGAAAAGCGCTTGGTGGTGGCATGCCGCTCGGCGCCTTCATTGCGGGGAAGGAGATGATGGACCAGCTCGCGGACAAGCCGGTGCTCGGCCACATCACGACGTTCGGAGGACACCCCGTAAGCTGTGCGGCGGGAAAAGCCGCCTTCGAGGTACTGCTGGCCGAAGGCCTTGCTGATACCGGGGCAAAGGCTGACCTGTTCCGGTCGCTTCTTGTTCATCCGGACATCCGGGCTGTTCATGCAGCGGGGTTGTGGATGGCCCTGGAATTCGATTCATTTGAAACGTGCAAGGCGGTGATCGATCGCTGCATCGACGGTGGGGTGTTGACGGACTGGTTCCTGTTTGCAGCCAACTGCCTGCGGATCTCGCCACCGCTGACGATCTCTGAAGAAGAGATCAGGAAGGCTTGCGATGTGATCGTTGCAGCGCTCGGCTGATTTTTTTTCGGGATGACTTGGTGAAGTGAAAATTCTGTACTTACTTTGTAATTCAAAGTGCTTTTTATGAGCGAACAAGACCAACACCTGGATGCGCTGCAGGATATCCGCCGGATGATGAACAACAGCAGCCGGTTCATCAGCCTGAGCGGCTGGAGCGGTGTCGCGGCTGGTACCTGCGCCCTGTTGTCGGCGATCTACACGGCCAACAAGATCGAATGCTGGAAGCGTGCCGACTGCCGCTTCGAGCAGATCATCCTGGACGGTGGCGACCGCCTGCAGGCGACGCTGGTGCAGATCGCTGCCGTCACCTTTGCAGCCGCGCTGGTGCTCGCGTTCCTGTTCACGTGGCTGCGCAGCCGTAAAACCGGCGTTCCGATCTGGGGCTACTCGGCGCGCAAGCTGATGGTGCAGGTGGCTGTGCCGATGGTAGCCGGTGGACTGGTCATCTGGCGGATGATGGATTTCGGTCTCTATGGATTGGTCGCGCCGGCCTGCCTCATCTTTTACGGCCTTGCGCTTGTGAATGCCAGCAAGTACACGCTTCCCGAGATCCGCTTCCTGGGCTATTTCCAGCTTGCGCTTGGCATTGTCAATCTTTGGATGATCGGGTATGGGTTGTACTTCTGGGCAGCCGGCTTCGGTGTGCTGCATATCGTTTATGGCATTATTATGTGGAACAAATACGAAAGGGGCACGAATTCATAAGTCATGGAAAACCCGATCTCCGGATTAAATAAAAGCTTCGATAACCGCATTCGCCTGGGGGTGATGAGCATCCTCATGGTGAATGACGAGATCAGCTTCAATGAGCTGAAGGGCTTGCTGGAGGTGACCGATGGCAACCTTGCCACCCACCTCGTGACGCTCGAAGAAAGCGGCTTTATTAAGGTCCACAAAGGGTTTATCGGCCGGAAAACGAACACGACCTACGCCATCACGAAAACGGGTGAGAAGGCCTTTTCGGCCCATATCCAGGCCCTCGAGAATATGATCAAGGGGTTCCGCTAATTTTTTTTGTACCTACACTTTGAAAAGCAAAGTACTTTTTATGAATCAGATCATTTGCCTCAAGCCAGTTCGCCGCCTCCTTCTTGTTTTTATCGCCTGTCTTTTTCTCAGCGGTGTGACGGTCTTCCCGGCGGCGGCCGAGCTCCGCTTCGCCTTGTCCATCGTTCCGTCAAACAGCCCTGTTGCCAACTGGCTTCGCACTGTTCTGGCCGCCTATGTCGACACCGATAAGACCGCCGGTTTTCTTTTCTACGGCTACGACTGGCTCGCCTTCGCACACATCGTTCTCGCCATTCTTTTTGTCGGCCCTTACCGCGACCCCATTCGTAACAAATGGGTGATCGAGTTCGGACTGATCGCGTGCGTGCTCATTATTCCACTCGCCTTTTTCTGCGGCCCGTTGCGCGGCATCCCTTTCTGGTGGCAGCTCGTGGATTGCAGCTTCGGCGTCTTTGGCTTCGCGCTCCTCTGGTTTTGCTACAGGCGCATTCGCACCGCCGAGCGCATCGGCACCATCCAGGCAACAAATCTCTCCATTCACCAAACTGAATCATATGAACTCCTCAGCCGCTGAACTCTGGTCAAAAAGCAAACTGCTCGTCAAAGCGTTCATCATTATCCTGCAGGTACTCCTGCTGCTCATTCCTGTTCACTCCGTAAAGGGACTCATTGAAGAGCGGGAGGCGAGGCAACAGGAGGCCGTCCGCGAGGTGAGTGTCAAATGGGCCGGGCGACAGGTTGTTACCGGGCCGATCCTCGTACTTCCGTATTGGCGCACGATGACCGATACCGCCAACCGCCCGATCCCTGTCAAGCAATATGCGTACTTCCTGCCGGCGGCCGTGAGCGCCCAGACAACGATCCGACCCGAGGTGAAGCACCGCGGCATTTACCAGGTGATGCTCTTCAATTCTACGCTCGCTCTCTCCGGGCGCTTCGACGATATTCGTCTCGATGCGTTGTCGATCCCTGAATCCAGTGTGATCTGGAGTGAAGCTTTCTTGCGGATCCAGGTATCGGATATGAAAGGGCTCAGCGATGAAATGCGGCTGGCATGGAAAGACTCGTCGATCACGATGGCGCCGGATATGGCAACCGATGCCTATAGCGGAAGCGGGCTCGCCGCACCCCTACGGCTGGCGGGCCTTGCAGATGCCTGTGGTGCGCGCTTCTCGGCGCGTCTCGAGATCAGCGGTTCGGAGCAGCTTCTGTTTACGCCGGTTGGAACAACGTCCACCGTAACGATGGCGGCGGCCTGGCCGCATCCAAGCTTTACGGGCACAACACTGCCGCAGTCCTCAAATGTCAGCGACTCGGGCTTCACCGCAACATGGAAAAGCCTGGCCATCCACCGCCGGTTCCCGCAGCAATTTACTGACGCGCGCTCGTCGGACGGACATCTCTACGAGCTGACATCGGCCGCTTTCGGGGTGGACCTGTTCATGCCTGTCAATGCCTATCAAAAAACCATGCGCTCCGTGAAGTATGCTGTGCTTTGCATCCTGCTGACGTTTGCCGCGTTCTTCCTGATCGAGGTGGTCAACAAGCGATCGGTTCACCCGTTCCAATACGGCCTGGTAGGGTTGGCTCTTGTGCTGTTCTATACCCTTCTCCTGTCAATCGCCGAGTATGCCGGGTTCAATGGCGCCTATGTGATCGCATCGGCTTGTACGATCGGGCTGATCGGCTGGTTCGCGAAAGGCGTGCTGGCGTCGGGCCGTTTGGCTGTGGTCCTGTCCACCGTACTGGTGCTGGTCTATGGCTATGTGTTCACGGTGCTGCAGGTCCAGGATTTCGCGCTGCTGCTGGGAAGTATCGGCTTGTTCGTAACGCTCGCCATCATCATGTATTTCTCACGGAAGATCCAATGGTAATCATTCCCTCACCACTCAATCATTTCTATGCGCATCGTTCGTGAAAAGCTCCGCGATGGCCTGCTGGGCACAGGCTTTGCCTTTCTTCTCGCCACTCTTGTACTTTTTGGCGCACCATCCGTGATGGACGTGGGAGAGGGCAGCTATTTCGGCCTGTTCGTGCTTCATTTCGGTTTCGCAGTCGTCTATTTTTTTGTCCTTTGGCTGAGTGGCGGGCGAAAAGTGGAAGACCACCGGATGACGTACACCTTTCTGAAGCTGCTGCTGTTCCTCGTCAGCGCATATGCATTGAACCGGTGCATGAATGTCTTTGAATCGTCGGCTGGCTGGATGTGTGTCTTATTGTGGATCGTGGGCGCAAACTATGTGGCAGCGCTCTTTTTCCGCGAGATGCACCGGTGGGGCCGTTACATCGTGATGTTCACCTGCGGCATAGCCTTCCTGTTCTTTCTCTACCTTGCCTGCTACCTTCTGCCGCTCTATTTGATCGGCCTTGTGGGCATGCTGCTGTTCGGTATCGCCGTCCATGCGTTCATTCCCATTTTCATGGCTGTCTCCACGCTGTCGCTGGTGCGCTGGCTTGCCGGGAATAGCCGCCGGTTGTGGGTGAGCTTCTGCTGCGGCCTTCTGGTCACGATCCTGTTCGTTACCTGTTATTGCCTGGTGTGGAACGCGAATGTAAAGACCCTGAATGAGGCCTATGCGCACGCCGCTTCGGAAGGCGCCGATGACATTCCTGCCTGGATGCAGGTGGCGCAGCGCATGAACCAGAATGGCGTCACGGAACGCATCATCAAGACGTCGCTTGTTTACGATGTTCCGGAATGGTCGGGAAATGCATTCTGGTCGATGCCAGGCCAGACGCTTGGCGAGGTGCAAAAGGTGCATGACCCGCTTGTCGTTGTCGCGAGTCTTTTTTCGGAGCCCATTATGCTCAGCGTCGAGGAGCGGCTTAGCGTTCTGAAGAGCCAGTTTGGCGCGCGGCATCATACCGAGGAGCGGCTCTGGAGTGGCCGTGACCTGACGACCGAACATGTGGTCACGAATGTCCGCATCTGGCCGGGCAGCCACATTGCGTACACCGAGGCCATCCTGACTGTTTTCAACCATGCGCAACCGCAATGGGGAACGGGCCAGGAGGAAGCGATCTACACCTTCGATCTTCCCGAGGGATCTGCCGTTACATCGCTCTCGCTGTGGATCAATGGCCGCGAGAAGAAGGCATTGCTGACGACGCGTGCGAAAGCCGATACAGCCTACCAGGCCATCGTGGGCGTGGAGAGGCATGACCCGTCTGTTGTACATTGGCAGGAAGGCAGCCGCATTTCCGTACGGGTCTTTCCGGTCGTGGCCCGGCAGAGCCGTGTCTTCAAGATCGGTGTGACATCTCCTCTTCGAAAGGAAGGTGATCGGTTGGTGTATGACAACCTTCGATTCGAAGGCCCCGATGCCGGTGGAGCAACCGGGTCGGTGCACGTAAAAACGGATGGCAGCGATACGAACGCGGAAGGTAGGCAGGTCGCTTTCCGGTCCAGCGGTTCAAATGCCTACGAGCACAGCGGCGCCTACAAACCGCGCTGGTCCTTCGATCTCCCCGACCCGGGCCTGCAGAGCGCGTCCTTCACGTTCAATGGCAGCCGTTATTTTATCGGGCCCTATGAGCCCACGCCTGTCTCCGCGCTTCTGGAAAATATTTACCTGGATATCAACGAAAGCTGGACGCGCGAGGAGTTCGAATCGATCTGGAAGGCAGCGGCAGGAAAAGCAGTATGGGTTTATGACGATGAGATGGTGCGACTGAATGCCGCGAACAAAGATGAATGGTTCCGCATCCTTTCTGAAAAGAAATTCACGCTGTTCCCCCTTTTCCTCGTGCCCAACCCGTCGACAGCCCTTGTAGTGAGCAGGTCGGGCGCTCAGACACCGAACCTGGCCGACCTCAGGGGAAGCCCTTTCTACAGCAGGCTTCGGAACTTTTCGCCCCAGCGCGGTCACTTGCGGCTCTTTCATTTTGGAGGCATGCCTTCGGCTTACCTCGCCTCACTGCGCGACTATCGTTTTTTCCAGTTTGCGCAGGGAACCGTTGCGGATGCGGCAGAGGCGATCGGCACCGGTCGCTTTCCGGCAAGCGCCGAGACAGATAACAAGGTTGTGATCTACAGCGCCGGCCTGGTGATCGGGAAAGAGCCCGGTTCCCGTACGTCCACGGGCCCCGACCATCTGATGCGGCTCTTCGCCTACAACCACTTGCTGCAGAAATATGGGAGCCAGGGACTGGATAGCGCGGAGACCAATGAAGCGATGCAGAAGGAAGCAGCCGAGGCAAATATCGTGTCCCCGGTGTCGAGCCTTGTCGTTCTCGAGACGCAGCAGGACTACGACCGGTTCGATATTGAAAAGAGCAGGAACAGCCTCGGCAATGCGACGCTCAAATCAAGTGGCGCCGTGCCCGAGCCGCACGAGTGGGTGCTGATCATCCTCTTTGCTATTGGTGGCGGCTACCTGCTGTACAAACGAAAATACCCCCGTCATGCCTGATCTTGTCCTTGCCTGGAAATCGAGACTGGACGGACGCTTCCTGCTGTTGGCAGGCGCTGCTGCATTGGGTGCGTTCTGCCTCCATGGATACATTCAGCCTCTGTCCCTGTCCACCGTTCTTGGCGTCATTGCCCTTCCGTTCACGGTCCACCGCGCCACCTCGGACAGGTTACCGAAGCGGTATGCCGTCAGCGCGGCCCTCTTCCTGTTGCTGTCGGTGCTCGCGCCGGTTAAGACTCTGCTGTATTTTGCCTTCGGCTTCAGCTTTTTGTATGGTATTGAAATGCAGGGTTATCGTGTGCGGCTCCTGGGCGTAGCTGCCCTTGTGGTCATGTCGCCGGTGTTCTACTATGCAGCGAATACAGTCAGCTTTCCCGTGAGACTCCAGCTGACGGCGTGGGTGGGGCACTTGTTCAGAGCAGTGTCCGCTCCCGTGGAGACCGCCGGTAACATGATCTCCAGCGGTCGGGCTGACTTTTCCGTCGACCCGGCCTGCATGGGTCTCAATATGCTTGTTGCATCGCTTTTGCTTGGCATAATGCTGGCGGGCTTTTTCGAATCCAGGGAAAAGCGTCTCCTGCGCCCCGCGATGGTGGCCCTGCTGCTGGCCTTTGTTGCGTTCCTGAATGTGCTGAGCAATGTGGTGCGCATTTTCCTTGTCGTGCAGTTCGTTCTGCTTCCCGGCGCGGTGATGCACGAGCTGGCCGGTGTCGGTTGCCTGCTTCTCTATGTGGCTCTGCCGGCCGCCTGGTTCGCGCGGCGCATGGTACGCCGGGCGCCCGCTTCCCCTGTGCCCGTGCATCCCCGACCGACGGCGACATGGCCAGTGGCCGCTCTTGCCTGCGGGCTTCTCCTGGCGGGGATCCGTGTTTCTACGGTGGACACATTCAATGCGTTTCGCGACAGGGCGGGCCTTGCTGTGAGCGGCTACCAGGCCAGCTTATTTGCGCCGGGGATTGTGAAGCTCCAAAGCCCGTGCTGCCTGGTCTACATCAAGTATTTACGTGGCTTCTACGACACCGATCACAATCCGGGCTTGTGCTGGAAAGGAAGTGGCTACAGCCTTGGAAACGTGCGCGCCGGGACCTTCGGCGCAGACAGTTTTTTCACCGCCACCATGACGAAAGGAACCGACACGCTGTACACGGCCTGGTGGTACGGCAATGACCGGATCCGTACAACAGATCAATGGACATGGCGCCGTGCCATGCTGCGCGGCGATCCCTACATGGCCGTGGTCAACGTGACGGCATCAAGCCCGGAAGCACGCGACGCCGAAGTCAGGAACCTGATCGCCCGCCATTCATTCGATCGCTTTTTCAAACCCATGCAATAAACCATGAGACGGCCCTCAACGCGGTCAATATCGTCAGCGCCCCGGTTCATGCCGGTGCGCAAAACGCCTGCCGCTATGCGGTCGTCCAGGGCCGTTGCGGCCACCATGCTTTCCGATCCGTTGATGCGGGCACTTTTCCTGGGATGCTTCTTCAGCGCCGGCCTTCTGTTTTTCCGTGTGGTCTACACGGGCGAGCGGCTCTTCGTCTTCCTGCTCTGGAACCTGTTCCTGGCGGCACTCCCATACGCCATCACCTGGGCCCTTCAGCACCAGCTACGCTGGATCGAGGAAGGAAAGCGGTTTGCGGTCGCGTTCACCGCCTGGCTGCTCCTTCTCCCGAACTCATTCTATATCGTCACCGACCTGTTTCACCTTCATCTGTCCGGAGGCGTTCCACTTTGGTTCGACCTCGCCCTTTTGTTCTCCTGCGCCTGGAACGGCTGCCTCATGGGGATGGCCTCGCTGCGCGCCATGGAGCGTCTCATTTACCTGAGGTTCCCGGTGTCAAACCGATGGTTGTTCCGCATGCCGGTCTTTGCGTTGAGTGCTCTTGGAATCTATATCGGCCGCTACCAGCGGTTTAACAGCTGGGATCTATTTGCGCAGCCGTCCATGCTCGCTCGCGAATGCATCGGCCTGTTCATTCAACCCGTTGCCAACCGTGCGGACTGGGGCATGATCATCGTCTTTACGCTTTTACTCGCCCAAGCATACGCGCTGCTGGGGCGGATCGTACAGGGTTGGGAGGCATAAAAAAAGCCCTGCCGGGAGCAGAGCTTTCGAAATATCGCGAAGCTTAGAAGTCAAGTCCAAGTGACAGGTAGGTCTGCGGCTTTCCGCGGAAGATGCCGTTCATCTGCCAGGCTGCGTCGAAGCGAACGAAGTAGCCAAGCAGCGTGCT
>JAQBNP010000236.1 GCA_028288515.1 Flaviaestuariibacter sp.
GTCCCGCTGGTGTCAAAGTGGGTTCGGGCGGGTGTTACGGAAAGAAACAAAGCTTGAAAAGGCAAAAAGGAGTGGCTTTCTTTCACGTTCTGCTTTGCTTCTGGAGCTTCGGGATTTGCGTGGAACACGCATTCCAGGTGCGGGAGATGGCTTCGCTGCTCGCCATGACGGACAGTACATGATGACAGGCCTGTTTGGCAATCTTCGGCAAACAGCTTGATGGAGTACGTTTCGGGTCCCTGCGGGATGACAGCCGGGGGATGCCGGGCGGGGGTAAGAGTTATGAGCCCGCAGGGTGTCTTTGTGAGGGAAAGGTGCTGACATGCGTCAGCATGACAGGCTGGAGGTGCACGGGCTCCCTCGCAGGACTCGGGATGACAGCCTGGAGGTCGCAGGGTGTCCACAAATCTAAAATCGTAAATCCAAAAATCGTCAATCTCTCTTTGTGCTCCTTCGCGCTCTTCGTGTCTTCGTGGTTCAACCCTCTCTCCAAAAATCTAAAATCTAAAATCGTCAATCTAAGATTTGCCCTGCTTCAACTTCTCACCCACCCTGGATGCTCTTCGTCATCATCACGTACACCTCACGCAGCCGCGCATCGTCTTTCAGCAGTGCCAGGTGCTTTTCGATCGTGGCTTGGTCGCGGCGGATGGCGGGACCCGTCTGCGCGTCGGAAGGCGCCATTTCCTCCAGCCGCATGGCGGTTTCCTGGATCAGGGGAACGAGGAGCGAGAACGGGATGCCCTGCGTCCGGCAATAGTCCTCCATCAGGGCATATAAATGATTTGTGAAATTGTTGCAGAAGACAGCCGCCAGGTGAAGCTTCAGCCTATAGGCGTCATCACCTTCGACCACATTGGCAGAGATGGTATGCGCCAGCCCATCGAGAAGGTCAAGGGTCGCCGGGTCGCTGGCATCGATCACCATCGGGATATCCGGCAGGTGCGAAGCATTTTTCTTTAAGGTTTGCAGGGGGTAGAACACGCCAAAATGTGCCGCGCTGTGTTCCAGCACGCTTTTCGACACGGCCGCCGCCGTATGCACCACGGTCTTCTCGCCGAGCTGCAGCTCACTCTTCAGTTCTTCGATGGCGATATCCGAAACGGCCAGCACGTACAGGTCGGCCTCACGCGTGACCACACTCCAGTAATTGGTCGATTCGGTCTCCAGCTGGTAGGCAAGCTCGCTGGCGGCAGCGGCATCGCGACCAAAGACCTGCAGGATGCGGTGCCCCGCTCCTTTCAGTTTTTTTCCCAGCACAGTGGCGGTATTGCCTGTGCCGATGATAACAATATCCATTTCTATCTTTACGCCATGCGGTTTGGTCAACGATTGGCGCTGGTTTATATCAGGACGAAATTTAAGCTTCTTTCTCTCGTGTCCAAAAGAAAAGCGGCCGAGCAGGCCTTCATCCTTTTCTGCACGCCACAGCACCGCAACTCCAAAGTGCTCCCGCCCATCTTCGACAGCGCGGAGACCCTCCGGTTCGATTTCAGGGGCGATGCCATCCACGGCTACCGATGGAACGGCGACTCCGATCGCAAGGTGCTCATCCTCCACGGCTTCGAATCCGGCATCGTCAATTTCGATCGCTACGTGGCCCCCCTCGTCGCCGCGGGCTTCTGCGTTCTGGGCTTCGATGCGCCGGCGCATGGGCGCAGCGCCGGGCACATGATCAACGTGCTTTTATACAAGGAGTTCATTGAGTTCGTTCAGCGCCAGTTCGGTCCCGTCCGTTACTTCATTGGGCATTCCCTTGGCGGTCTCGCCCTCAGCCTCGCGCTGGAAGACATGCCGGGAAATGAGCAGTGCAAAGCCGTACTCATCGCACCCGCGACCGAAACGACGACCGCCGTCGACTACCTGTTCTCCATCCTTCAGCTCGGCCCCTCCCTCAGGCCCGCGTTCGAAAAGCTGATCGAGGAAAAAGGCGGTCGGCCTTCCAGCTGGTTCTCTGTCGCGCGCGCCGCGGAGCAGATCCGGGCACAGGTTTTATGGGTACACGACCGCGGCGACGACCTCACGCCTCTATCCGATATCGAGCCGGTGATCGCGAAGCAGTTCCCGAACTTCCGGTTCCGCATTACGGAAGGCCTTGGACATCGGCGCATCTACCGTGACAATACGGTCGCCGAAGAGATCGTGACCTTTCTTTCACAGCCCTGAAAACAGATACATGGAAAAACTCTATACATACCTCGCCCTCGGCGACTCCTACACGGTTGGCGAGTCGGTTCCGCTTCGCCAAAGCTTCCCCTACCAGGTCGTAGAAAACCTGCGGAAGGGCAAGCTGCACGTTGCCGCACCGGAGATCGTTGCCCGCACCGGGTGGACGACCGACGAGTTGTCGGCGGCCATTGCCGACCACCGTTTTCTCGACCATTATGATCTCGTGACTCTCCTCATCGGCGTCAACAACCAGTACCGCGGTCGGCGCATTGAAGAATTCAATATCGAGCTGGAAGCATTGCTCAACCGCGCTGTCGAGCTTGCCGGGGGAAAGCGAGAGCACGTGCTTCTTTTGTCAATACCGGACTATGGCGTGACGCCCTTTGCAAAGAAGCTCGATGCATCGCGGATCGCTACGGAGATCGACCAGTACAATGTCGTGAAGCGCGCGCTGGCAACCCAGTACAAGGTTTCATTCGTCGATATTACCGAGAGCACACGCAACGCGTACACCGACGAATCCCTCGTTGCGGACGACGGTCTCCACCCATCCGCGAAAGAGTACAAAGGGTGGGCCGTGAAAGTGGCAGAAATGGCGAAGACGATCCTCAAATAAAGCGTGTGAGAGCGACAGGCAAAAAAGGCGCTTCTGAAAAAAATCCTATTCTTGCCGTAAACTTGCCGCTGAGTTTTGCCGAAAACTGCATTCAAATAAACGATTTATGCCGAAGAATTTGCTGATTGTTGAGTCGCCTGCCAAAGCAAAGACCATCGAAAAGATCCTGGGCAAGGATTTCGAGGTCAAGAGCTGCTATGGGCATATCCGCGACCTGGAGAAGGGCGACATGGGGATCGACATAAAGAACCAATACAAGCCTACATATATTATATCGGAAGACAAGCACAAGGTCGTCAGCGATCTCCGGCAGGTCGCGCGCAAAAGCGACGAAGTGTGGCTCGCAACGGATGAGGACCGCGAAGGGGAAGCCATTTCCTGGCACCTGTGCGAGGTTCTTGGTCTCGACCCGCTCAGCACCAAGCGCATCGTCTTCCACGAGATCACCAAGCCCGCCATCCTGGCCGCCGTCCAGAACCCGCGGACCGTCAACATGGACCTCGTCAACGCCCAGCAGGCCCGCCGCATCCTCGACCGCATCGTCGGCTTCGAGCTGAGCCCGGTCCTGTGGCGCAAGATGAGCATGAACAACAACCTCAGCGCAGGCCGCGTGCAGAGCGTCGCCGTTCGCATCATCGCCGAGCGTGAGCGCGAGATCAATGCGTTCACAGCGCAAAGCAGCTTTCGCGTCGAGGCACTATTCACTGCCCCGGATGCGTCCGGTCGCTCCGTCACCTTCAAAGCGGACGGATCGAAATTCAGCAAGGCCGAAGATGCCGAATCCTTCCTGGCAAGCTGCATTGGCGCAACCTATAAAGTAACCGATATCCAGGTCAAGCCGACACGCCGATCTCCATCGGCCCCGTTTACTACCTCCACGCTCCAGCAGGAAGCCAGCCGCAAGCTTGGCTATGGAGTGAGCCGCACCATGCTGCTCGCGCAAAAGCTGTACGAGAACGGTCATATCACCTATATGCGTACCGACAGCGTGAACCTCAGCGACACGGCACGCGAGGACATCCAGAAAACAGTCCGCGGCTCCTTCGGCGACCGCTACCACCAGTCGCGCCGCTTCAAGAATAAGAACGATTCGGCCCAGGAAGCGCATGAGGCGATCCGCCCGACCTATATGTCGGAGTCAACCGTTTCCGACCCCGATCTGAAGCGTCTTTACGAATTGATCTGGAAGCGCACAATGGCATCGCAGATGGCGGATGCCGAGCTGGAGAAAACAATCGCGAAGATCAACGTGTCGACGAACCAGGCCGAGCTTTCAGCCGAAGGCGAGGTGATGAAATTCGATGGCTTCATGAAAGTGTACCGCGAGGATGTCGACGACGAGGACGGCGAAAACGACGAACAGAAAGAAGGCATGCTTCCTCCCCTTTCCATCGGCCAGCAATTGCCCCTGACACGCATGAATGCCACCCAGCGCTTCACCCGCCCGCTGCCGCGCTATACGGAAGCATCGCTTGTGAAGAAGCTCGAGGAGCTCGGGATCGGCCGGCCGTCCACCTATGCGCCAACGATCTCCACCATCCTCAAAAGAGGCTATGTCGAGAAGCGCGACAAGGACGGCGTCCGCCGCGAGTTTGCCGTGCTGACACTGGCAAATGATGCCATCACGAAAAAAACCGAATCAGAGAATACAGGTGCCGAGAAGTCGAAGCTCTTCCCGACCGACCTCGGGCTGGTCGTGACCGATTTTCTCAAGCAGCACTTCGACGACATCATGGATTACAGCTTCACGGCCCGCATCGAGGAAGAGTTTGACGAGGTAGCGCAAGGCCGTATGAAGTGGAATAAGATGATCGATGATTTTTACAACCCTTTCAAAAAGGATGTGGACAATACGATCGAGACGGCGGAGCGCATTTCCGGAGAGCGCGACCTCGGCGTGGACCCCGTATCGGGCAAGCCCGTTATCGCCCGCATGGGCAAGTTCGGCCCGATGGTACAGATCGGCAGCAGCGACGACGAAGAGAAGCCGCGCTACGCGAAGCTGAAGCAAAACCAGAGCATCGAAACGATCAATCTGGAGCAGGCAATGGAACTGTTTCAATTGCCGCGAACCCTTGGAACCTATGAAGGACTGGACGTGTCGGTGAATGCCGGTCGATTCGGTCCCTACGTCAAGTTCGGCGAGCAGTTCGTGTCCATCCCCAAAGGCGTAGAGCCGCTTGAGGTCGACCTCGACGCCGCCATCGCGCTCATCAGCCAGAAGCAGGAGGCCGATGCGCCGATCGCGTTCTTCAACGAGCAGCCGGTGACAAAAGGCAAAGGCCGTTTCGGGCCCTTCATCAAGTGGGGCGATCTCTACATCAACATCCCGCGCGCTTACAATTACGACAGCCTCTCGCAAAGCGATATCAACGAGCTGATCGAGAAAAAGCTCGAGAAGGAAAACAACCGGTTCATCCAGCAATGGCCAGCCGAAAAGATCTCAATCGAGAACGGCCGCTGGGGTCCATTTATTAAGTTCGGCAAGAAAATGCTGAAGCTTGGCCGCGGCGCCGATGGTGGGAAGATGACCGCCGAAGCCGCTGCTGCCCTGTCACTCGAAGAGGTCAAAAAAATGATCGAGGACCAGGTGCCCGGGGCCTTCACCAAAAAGATGAAGGCACCTGCAAAGGCTGCCGCCAAGAAAGCGCCGTCGAAACGGGCGGCACCGAAAAAAGGAGGCAAAAAGAAGGCATAACTTTTTTAAGGACTGTGAGGAATGGAGCAAACGAAAGAAATTACCGCCCTGCTGAACCTGATCGACGACCCCGACGAGATCGTCTTCGGAGCGGTGTCGGAGAAGATCGTCGAGTTCGGGCGCACCATCATCCCGAACCTGGAGAACCTGTGGGAGAACACCGTCAGCGAGGAGGTCCAGGAGCGCATCGAGATGCTGATCCACCGCCTCCATTTCACCGACCTGAAGGAAGACTTCCGCCAATGGGCACTCGCCGGTCACCACGACCTTCTTGTCGGGGCGATGCTGGCCGCAAAATTCCACTACCCCGACCTCACAACCAGCCGCATCGTCCAGGACATCGAAAAGCTGCGGCGCAATATCTGGCTTGAGCTGAACAACTACCTGACGCCGCTGGAGCAGGTCCGCATTGTTACCGGCATCCTCTATGGTTATTATGGGCTCAAGGGCACTGAGGTCGCCTACAGCGACGTGAACGAGTTCCTGATCCAGAAGACCCTCGAAGGAAAGCGTGGCAACCAGATTTCCAACGGCATTCTCTACCTGATCCTTTGTGAGCTTCTTGACATCCCGGTGAAAGCCATCGGTGTGCCGCGGCAATTCGTTCTTGGTTATTTTAAGCCGGGGTACAGTGGGGAAATAGAGCAGCCCGTTTCCAAGATCGAGTTTTTCGTGGACCCGGCATCGGGA
>JAQBNP010000255.1 GCA_028288515.1 Flaviaestuariibacter sp.
CGCCGCATGAGTGATTTCCGGTTTTACTTCGGTCTCGGCTGGGAACATATCATGAGCTGGGACGCGCTCGACCACATTGGATTTGTCCTTGCACTTGCGGCCGTTTACCTCCTGCGCCACTGGCGACAGGTGGCCATCCTGGTCACCGCGTTTACGATCGGGCATTCGCTCACGCTCGCCCTCAGCACGCTCCGGATCATATCCATCCCAACAAAGTGGGTCGAATTCCTGATCCCCTGCACAATCGTGTTCACCGCGCTTTCGAACCTGGTGGGACAAAAAGATCCGTCGCGAACAAGACGCCTGAACTATTTCCTGGCCCTGTTCTTCGGTCTCATTCACGGTCTTGGCTTTGCCAACACGCTTCAGTTCCTTCTGGCGCCCGATCAAAGTTTCGGGTGGGGCCTGTTCGGGTTCAACGTCGGGCTGGAAGCGGGGCAGCTCGTGATCGTTTCGGCGATCCTGCTTCTCTCCTGGCTCGTGGTCCAGCGGCTCAGGGTGCCGCACCGCGCCTGGCTGATGGGCATCTCGCTTCTCGTCCTGGTGTTCGCATTAAAAATGGCACTGGAACGTTTACCTTAGTCCGGTCTTCTATCACAACACAACATAAAACAGAGAGAAAAATGACCAAGAAACTTTTGTTGGCGTGCGGTGTTCAGCTCCTGGCAGGTGGCCTGCTGATGGCGCAGAATACGCAGAACAATCCCAACTCAAACCACGGCAACAAGTTCGAGCAGCTGGGTTCGATCCTGGCAACACCGAACGAGTACCGCACTGCGAGCGGCGCTCCCGGCCCCAAGTACTGGCAGCAGCGCTGCGACTATGACATCAAGGCCACGCTGGACGAGCCCAACCTGCGCCTCACGGGCAGCGAGGTAGTGACCTACTACAACAACTCCCCGGACGTTCTCACGTACCTGTGGCTCCAGCTCGACGAGAACGAGCACAGCAACTCAAAGAACGCCAACTACCAGAACAGCAACTCCATGCCACGCCAGACGTCCACACAGCAGCTGCAAGCCCTGGAGGAGAAGAACAAGGAGAACGGTTTCGGCGTCAACATCGTGAAGCTGACAGACGCAACCGGCAAGCCCCTCACCTACCTCGTGAACAAAACGATGATGCGCGTGGAGCTTCCAATGCCCCTGAAACCAGGCCAGAAATTCGTCTTCAACTGCGACTGGAACTATAAGATCTCCGATCGCCTGAAGGAAGGTGGCCGCGGGGGGTACGAATATTTTCCCGGTGACGGCAACCATCTCTTTACCATGTCCCAGTGGTACCCGCGCCTCTGCGTGTACAGCGATTTCCAGGGCTGGCAGAACCACCAGTTCACCGGCCGCGGGGAGTTCGCTCTCAGCTTCGGTAACTTCAAGGTCCAGCTCACGGTGCCTGCCGACCATATCATCGGCGCGACCGGCGAATGCCAGAACTACCAGCAGGTGCTGAGCGGCGCTCAATATGCGCGCTGGCAGAAAGCCCAGGTTTCTTCCGAGCCGATCGAGATCGTAACGCTGGCCGAAGCAACCGCTGCAGAAAAAACAAAGAAAGGCGGAACGAAGACCTGGATCTTCAAGGCCGATAATGTCCGCGACTTTGCCTGGGGCTCTTCCCGCAAATTCATCTGGGACGGCCTGGCCGCCAAGGTGGAAGGCAAGCGCGTCATGTGTATGAGCTACTACGGCAAGGAAGCCTACGGCCTCTACCGTAAGTTTTCCTCCAAAGCTGTTGCGCACACCATCAAATCCTACTCAAAGTTTTCGATCCCTTACCCCTACCCGGTTGCCCAGAGCGTGGAAGCCGCCAACGGGATGGAATACCCGATGATCTGCTTCAACTACGGCCGCACTGAGAAGGATGGCACGTATAGCGAGAACACGAAGTACGGCATGCTCGGCGTGATCATCCACGAGGTTGGACATAACTTCTTCCCGATGATCGTCAACAGCGACGAGCGCCAATGGAGCTGGATGGACGAAGGCCTCAACACATTTGTTGAATACCTGACCGAGGAGCTCTATGACAATAAGTTCCCATCCCGCCGCGGTCCAGCCTTCAGCATCACGGATTACATGAAGCTGCCAAAGGACCAGCTGGAGCCGATCATGACCAACTCTGAGAACATCATCGGTTTCGGTCCGAATGCATACTCCAAGCCCGCCACCGGCCTCAACATCCTGCGTGAGACCGTCATGGGTCGCCAGCTGTTCGATTATGCATTCAAAGAGTACGCACGTCGCTGGGCCTTTAAGCACCCCACGCCCGCGGACCTCTTCCGGACCATGGAAGACGCCTCGGCCGAAGACCTAGACTGGTTCTGGAGAGGGTGGTTCTACAGCACCGACGTGACAGACATTTCGATCGACAGCGTCAAGTACGCGCGCGCCGACCTGAACGCATCCGTCCCCGGTCGCCTGCGCGACACGGTGATCATGCAAAACCTCCCGAAGCCGGTATCCGAAGGCATGTTCGACGATGTGTCCAAAGTGCGCAATCGCCAGGACCCGAATATTAAATTCCTGACCGACGCCGACACCTCCCTGCGCGATTTCTACTGGCGCTACGATCGCGGCATGGAGCCGTATGACTCTGCGAAGTATGCCGTGGCCCTTCCTTCGCCCGTGGAGCCTGCCGACGACGCAAGCCGCGCGGCCCTGGCCAACAAGCATTTCTACGAGCTGAGCTTTGGAAACAAAGGCGGCCTGGTGATGCCGATCATTATCGAGTGGACGTTCGAGGATGGCACCAAAGAGATCGAGCGCATCCCCGCGCAGGTCTGGCGCCTCAACGAAACCAAGGTGACGAAGTTCTTCATGAAAGACAAGCGTGTCACCGGTATCCGCCTCGACCCGATGCGTGAGACAGCCGATATCAACGAAAGCAACAACACCTGGGGCAATGTGCCGACAGAGCCCAGCCGCTTCCAGGTATTCAAGCAGAAGCAGGGCGCTGCCCGTGGACAGTCCACAGGCGCCAACCCCATGCAGAAAGCTGCCGAGAAAAAATCTTTCTGATACGATCTTCGACAGGTTGAACACCCTCCAAACAGGAGGGTGTTTTTTTATGTGGAACGGCAACGTCGCTGGACAACCACGATGAAAACCGGGCACGAAAAGCGCCAGGTTGCGAGCGTTCTGCGAGTGCATCGTGCTGGTGACCATGAACCGGATCCGGAGGTTTTGCAATTCCCGCTCACCGTATCTTTACGACACAATCAAAAACGCATGCGCCGACTTCTTCTTTCTCTCCTCTTGCTTGGTGCCGTCCGTTCGATGGCCGCCGATGTGGACACCGTCTCGATCTACAGCAACGCGATGCACCGCTCGTATAAAGCGGTTGTGATCCGGCCCGATTCCTACCGGAAGAAATCGATGACGTTCCCGGTCGTGTACCTTCTTCACGGCCTTGGCGGCGACTTCAGCAACTGGATCACGAAAGTGCCGCAGCTGAAAACATACGCTGACAATTACCAGCTCCTCATCGTCTGCCCTGATGGGGCTGTCAGCAGCTGGTACTGGGATAGCCCCGCGGACACATCCATGCGTTTTGAGACATACGTGGCGAAAGAGATACCGGCCTTCGTCGAAGCGCACTACCGTACGATCCCGGACCGCCGCGCGCGCGCCATCACCGGTCTGAGCATGGGCGGCCATGGCGGCCTTTACCTCGGCTTCCGACATGCCGATTATTTTGGCGGCTGCGGCAGCATGAGTGGCGCGCTGGCCATCGAGATGATCACCGACAGGCGGTATGGAACGGTCAAGCTTCTGGGCGACTCCACGAACAAGGCTTTGTACCGCAACCATTCGATCTTCGCCGAGATGGAGCACTACCCGAAGGACTCACTGGCGATCATCATGGACTGTGGCGTGGACGATTTTATTATCGAAATGAGCCGGATGGCGCACAAACGGATGGTGGAGCTCAAGATCCCCCACGACTATACCGAGCGGCCCGGCAAGCACGAATGGCCGTACTGGTCCACCGCTGTGCAGTATCAGCTTTTGTACTTCCGCAACTATTTCGACAGGCAGAAAGGGGTTGGGAAGAAGTGAGATGGTGAGGGAGTGAATAGTGAATCGTGAATAGTCAATAGTTAATGGGGGGAAGGATTTGAACCACAAAGACGCAAAGAGCGCTAAGATACACAACGGGGATTCTCTTTGTGCTTCTTAGAGCTCTTTGCGTCTTTGTGGTTCAACCCCAATCTAAAATCGTAAATGCCACTTATCCTCCTGTGCTGCCGTCGCGCACAACGATCTTCTTCTTGCCTTTCTTGAGCTTGTCGAACTCGACGACCTGCTTCGGCTTCGGCACAGGCTTTTTCTCCACCTCTTTCTTTTCGCCTCCCTCGGTGACGGCAAGCGGCGCGAGGTCGTCGCTATCGCCGGTTGGCTTGAGCTTGTCGAACTCCCATTTTTCCGTTGCCTCGAGCTTGCCCGAAAACGTATCGTAGTATTTCCAGGTGCCATGCTTCAGTGAGCTGCCTTCGAGTTTGATCACCTGCCGGCCCACGACCCTGTTGGGATCGTTGACGTCGTACACATTCACCGTATCGTATGGATTGTCCGGGTTAACGGCGCGCCAGCTTTCCTCGCGGATCGGCTCGCCCATATTGTTGAGGTAGATACAGCGTCCGTCCTTCTGGCCCCAACGGTAGTTCTCCATCGCGATCACATCTCCATCAAGCGAGAAGCGCGTCCACTTGCCGGTGCGCTTTCCATTGAGGAAATAACCTTGCTCCTCGTAACCGCGCTCGCCCCGAAGCGATGCCACCTTGATCACCCAGGGGCCCTGCTCTCGGCCCTTCTGGTCGACCCGGTTCAACGTATCGCCGTTGACGCTGATGGAATAGCTTTTCCACTGGCCGAATGCCTGCGTGGAAAGACCCAAAAGAAGGAAGAAGATATAACGCATGATTCGTAAGTTTGATTTTTCCTTAACAACGCAAAAAAGAGCGCCTGCTGTATGTTTCCAAAAGTAACCAAAACCCTTCTGACCGCCTCGCTGCTCTCCGTTACATTTTTCACAAATGCCCAGCCCGGCAAGCTGCAGGGAACGGGCCCGTGGAAGGGATTGGCACAGCGCAGCGTGCTGCAAAAACGCTCGCTGTTCGACAGCATCCCGTTTCGCAATATCGGCCCCTCCATTATGAGTGGCCGCGTGGACGATATCGACGTCAACCCCGCAGACCCGACCGAGTTTTACGTCGCCTACGCAACCGGCGGCCTCTGGTATACCCATAATAACGGGCAGTCCTTCACACCGCTCTTCGACAGCGCCGACGTGATCGGGATCGGCGATATCGCGGTGAACTGGAAGACGGGCACCATCTGGGTCGGTACGGGCGAGGTCAACAGCAGCCGCTCCTCTTACGCGGGCATCGGCATGTACCGAAGCACCGATAAGGGCCGAAGCTGGTCTTATATCGGCCTACCGGAATCGCACCATATCGGCAAGATCCAACTCCACCCGACCGACGACAACACGGCCTGGGTAGCGGTGCTCGGCCATCTTTATACACCCAACCACGATCGTGGCGTTTACAAGACAACAGATGCCGGCGCCACCTGGAAGCAAACACTCTATGTGGACGATAACACCGGCGCCGTAGACCTCGACATCAATCCCGCCAATCCCGCCGAGCTCTATGCCTCCACCTGGTACCGCACCCGCACCGCCTCGAGCTTTGTTCCAAGTGGCAAGACAAGCGGGCTCTACAAAAGTGCGGATGGCGGCGAGACATGGACACGCATCTCTACGCCGGCCTCGGGCTTTCTGCAGGGCGACGTCGTTGGCCGCATCGGGCTGGCCGTCTATCCGAAAAATCCACAGGTCGTGTATGCTGTCGTCGACAACCAGGCCTCCCGGCCCGATACCACCAAAGGCGATACATCGAAATATGTTCTCGAGGCGTTTAAAAATCTGAGCGCCGACCAATTCGCATCCCTGAACGATCCGAAGCTCGACTCCTTCCTGAAGCGCAACGGAATGAATCGCCGCTACACGGCAAAAGCCATTAAGGACATGGTGGCAACGGGACAGCTGAAGCCGACCGCCATCTACGACTACCTGTACCAGAACACGGGCTTCGAAGGCACTCCCTATGGCGCAGAGATCTACCGCAGCGACGACGGTGGACGCAGCTGGCGCAAGATGAACAACAAGCCCCTGTCTACCTTCAGCACATACGGCTACTATTTCGGGAAGATCTTCGTCTCGCCCGTGAACGATCAAAAACTGGTGATCACCGGCTTCACGATCGATCTCTCAACCGATGGTGGCAGGACCTTCAAGTCCATCGGCAAGGAGAACGTTCACGCCGACCACCACGTGGCATGGATCGACCCGGCGCGCGACTCCCATATTTTTTCGGGCAACGACGGCGGCCTCAATTTTTCTTATGACGACGGTGCGCACTGGTTCAAAGCAAATACCCCGTCCGTTGGACAGTTTTATTCCGTTGTGGTGGATAATGCAAAGCCTTACAATGTGTATGGCGGCCTGCAGGATAATGGCGTTTGGACCGGCCCGTCAACGAACCGGGAGAACGTGGGCTGGCACGATGACGGGAACTATCCCTTCAAGTCCATCATGGGTGGCGACGGCATGCAGGTGGCCGTAGATCCGCGGGACAATATGACGACCTATACCGGCTTCCAGTTCGGCGCGTATTCCCGTCTCAACAGGCTCAATTCGCGCGAGAGCGCCAAACGCATCACACCGCAGCATTCGCTCGGCGAGCGGCCCATCCGCTTCAACTGGCAAACACCGGTGATCCTCAGCGCGCACAATCCCGACATCGTGTATTTCGGCGGCAACAGGCTGTTCCGGTCCTTCAACAAGGCCGATACAATGGTGGCCATTTCACCAGACCTCACAAAAGGTGACGGCGGCGGCAATGTACCGTACGGCACCATCACCACGATCGCTGAATCGCCGGTGCGCTACAGCCTGCTATACGTCGGTACAGACGATGGAAATATCCAGGCATCGAAGGACGGTGGCTCGACATGGACACTGGTCAGCGCCGCGCCGAAGAAAGGGTTTGCCCTTCCACAGGGACTTTGGGTGAGCCGCTTAACCGCATCCAGGTATAAGGAGCCGCGGGTCTATGCATCGCTGAGCGGTTATCGCAAGGACGATTTCAATGCCTACCTATACGTCAGCGAAGACTATGGCGCCACCTGGGCGCCGCTCGGTAAAGACCTGCCGACAGAGCCGATCAACGTGGTGCGTGAAGACCCGAAGAACGAGAACATCCTCTACGTTGGAACCGATGGCGGCCTGTACGTCAGCTTCGACCGCGGGCAGAGCTTCATGGCCTGGAATGCCGGCCTGCCGCGCTCGATCCCGGTCCATGATATCGCCATCCAGGCCCGCGACAACGAGATCGTGCTGGGCACCCATGGCCGCAGCCTGTACGTATCGAAGCTTGATGATATCCAGGGTTTATTTGCGGACCGCGACTGGATGAAGAAGAAGCCAAAACCCAAAGAGGAGCCGCGCCGACGTTCGGATGACGGACAGGCGGAGGGCGAATCGGAACCCGACTGATGAACGATGATTCCAGGATATTCATCGGCCCGCGTCAATCCGCGGGCCGATGCTTTTTTACAGAGAGTACGCCGATCCTGTTGGTCTTACTTGAATCCTTTACAGAAGCGAACCAGTAAAGAGCAGAACGATAGAGAGGAATTTCAGAAGGGAAGACTGACATCCGGGGTGTGGCGAGGAAACGTCCGCTGCCGGAATGATCTTTTCAAACGGTCATCCCGATTGCTTTTGAAACCGACTTATCTAGCTTTACTGTGACTCCTTGACGAATGTGCGGGTGCCGATATAATACACCTTCTTCTTTTTCTCATCGTCTGAAACCACGATCGTAAGCCCCACAACAAGTTCCTTCTTTGAGAGCGACACGACCGAAACCTGTCCGGTGCCGGAGAACCTGGCCGGCGCAATATCGCGCAGGGAGCGCTTGAGGTAAACCCATTTGACGAACCCTGAATCGCGCACAAGGTCGATTACGCGCCCCGGCGCCAGGACCGAGTCCGGCATCGTTATGTCGAGGACATAGCTGACCTCTTCATCTTTTTTAGCAGGGTCGTCATAAAAGACGATGACCTTCAGATGCGTCTGCTTCTTTTTCGTGGCGAAGGTCGTCCACTCCCTGTAGTTGGGCAGGCCAGCGAGCGACAGGAGGTTGTCCTGAGCGGCGGCAGAGAGGGAAACAAAGAGAACGAGCAGCAGGATGATGCGTTTCATAGAAGGCAATGTTAGGAAAAATCAGGCAGGATGAGGACGGGCGGATGAAGACAAGAGTTGCAGGGAGCGACGGATTCATGAACGAACGACGCCAAAACAGCCGTTTCACGCAAGAGCGCAAAGGAGTAAAGAGGCGAAGGCTGTTCCTTTGTGCCCCTTAGCGCCCTTCGCGTCTTCGTGGTTCAAATTTTTTCATGCGCCCGTTTCGAATCCCCGCAATCAAAATCAAAACCCCAAAATCGCAAATCTAAATCCTCTCTTCCTACCTTTCCCGCATGGACAATTACGCGATCGCCGAACAGCTTGACATGCTGTCGAAGCTAATGGACATCCACGGGGAGAACTCCT
>JAQBNP010000270.1 GCA_028288515.1 Flaviaestuariibacter sp.
ACGATCCCGTAGAGGATGTCCGCAATGATGTTGACGAGAATGAAGAATGTGGCTGAGATGAGCACCGAGCCCATCACAACGGGGAAGTCAAGCTTTTCCAGCGCGTCAACTGTGACCTTGCCAATGCCCTTCCAACCGAAGATGTATTCAATGAAGAATGCGCCGGCCAGGAGCTCAGCAAACCACCCGGTGATGGCCGTGATGACTGGGTTGAGCGCGTTGCGGAGGCCATGTTTCCAGATCACCGCGCGTCGGCTGAGCCCCTTCGCGTAAGCGGTCCTGATAAAGTCCTGGTCAAGCACGTCGAGCATGGCGCTGCGCGTCAGCTGCACGATGATGGCCAGCGGCCTGATGCCCAGCGTGATGGCGGGCAGCACAAGGTTCTGCAGGGTCAGCTTTCGCTCGCCCGCAAAGTTGACCTCGAACCAGCTTCCGGTAATGTGAAGGCCGGTCCAGTCCGTCAGGACAAACCCGAAAACATACGCGATGATGATGCCCATAAAGAACGAGGGCGCCGAGATCCCCAGGATGCTCGTGAACACCGCGGTTGAATCAAGCCAGGTATTCTGGCGGACCGCCGCGACCACGCCAAGCGGGATGCCGATCAGCACGGCGATGAACATCGCGGCGAATGCGAGGATCAGGGTGCCGGGCAGCGCTTCCATCAGCATCTTCCCAACGGAGCCTTTGGTCTGGTACGATTTGCGGAGGTAAGGCAGCTTGAGCGCAAGCTTCGTGTGGCCACCGAAAAAGAATCCTGTCAGTTCCTTTTTTTCGATCTCTTCCTGCGTGTAAAAGCTGATGGGCGACACGTCATTGAGGTAGTGAAGGAACTGGGTGCTCTTGGGCTGGTCGAGGTACAGCTCCTTGCGGATCGCCTCCTGGGTGGCGGCGTTCCCGGTCTGCCCCATCACGAGCCGCGACGGGTCGCCGAAGCCCTGGAAGAGAATGAAGACAAGCACGATCACGCCCAGCAGAACGAGGAGGCCATACGCCAGTTTTTTCAGGATGAAGGTGAGCACAACGGAAAGGTACGGTTTATAGGTGACTGCGGAATGGGCCCGCTTTCAGGGCGCTTTCCTTCGCGCGCACCGTTCCTTTTTCGAGCAGGTAAAAGGTCGGGTTGGTACGCGCTGCCGTCTTCACAACCGTATAGTCGCAGTTGAGAAAAACGATCTCGGACAGACCGACGCCGGAGAAGATGATCTTTCCTTTTGCGGCCTCGGATGAAACAACGAAGACAGGAATATTCTTTTGCCGTGCTTCTACGTACACCTTCTTGAATTCATCCAGCCAGTTGCTGACGCCATCGAAATTGAGCGCAAAGACAAGCACCGCTCTCGGCTCATTGAGAATGGATTCCGTGAAGTCCGCTCCATCAAGAGACGTGAGAACAAAGCCCTTCAACGGCGGCTCAGCGTTCCCTTTCCTGACAAGCTCCTGCTCGCGGTCAACAAAGGTGTAGCTGCCCAGGTCGGCGGGCAGCTCTTCCGGCTTGAACTCATAGCGCTTCCCCCCTTTTGTATAAATGAACGTCATGGCAAAGCTATCCTGCACGGCGTTTGCCGGCATCTGCATCTGCTGCGCGATATTGTTGCCTTTCTTCAGCGGCAGGCAGTCAGCAACCGGCAGGTACGCCAGCACATACCATTGAAAAAAGATCGTGAACAGGAGCGACAGGATGAGGATCAGCGTACGCCGGCGCCGGTTGAACAGCGGTTGGAGATGGCGTTGAAACGACAACAGGAAAATGATCAGCACGAGCAGGATGATGTCCTTGATGAAAGAGGTCAGCGGCGAGATCGGCAGGCAGTCTCCAAAGCAGCCGCAATTCTTGAACTTGCCGGAAAGAAAGGCATATGCCGTGAGGAACGTGAAGAAGACGATGAGCAGCAGAAGCAGGTTGAGAATGAAGCGGCGGCTCCACCCAAGGAGCAGCGCAACGCCGGCAATGATCTCGAGGCCGATCATGAGCACCGACAGGGTGAGCGCATGCTCATGGAGAAAGCCGAAGAGAGACACGAGTCCTGATTTGAGTCCCGACCCGGACGCCTGCAGCGAGGCGGTCCACACTTCGAAGAATTCTTCCATCTTATAGGCAAGCCCCAGAGGGTCATTCGCCTTCACAAGACCCGACAGGATGAACAGGACTCCAACGAAGATGCGGACGATCGAAACGGCGATTCTCATGAAGTTGTTTTTGGTTGTGTGCAGGCTGTCAGCGGTTCCGGGCTTCGTCCTGCAGGATGAGCGCGAAGACGCTGTAGTTGATCATATCGAAGTAGTTGGCGTCAATGCCTTCGCTGACAAGTGTTTGCCCACCGTTGGCGAGGATCTGCCTGACGCGCTGGATCTTCATCAGGATCAGGTCTACGAAGCTTTCCTGCGACATGCTGCGCCACGCTTCGCCATAGTCATGGTTCTTGGCAAGCATCAGGCTGCGCGCGGCGGTTGCCTGCGTTCGGTAGGCCGCGATGGCCTCTTCCGCATCCATGTCGTCGCCGTCGGATGGCGGGAAACGAAGCTGGATCAGACCGATGACACCGTAGTTGAGGATGCCGATGAACTCTCCCGCGATGTCGTCGCCGATCTTTTGGGTTCCTTTTTCCTGGATGGTGCGGATGCGCTGGGCCTTGATGTAGATCTGGTCGATGATGGAGATCGGACGCAGAACGCGCCACGCGGTTCCATAGTCGGTCGCCTTCTTTGCGAAAAGCGCGCGGCATCGCTCGATCACCGCGTCGTACTGATGTTCGGTCTTTTTGTCAACGCCTGCTTCCATGTGTTTGATTCGGGGTCTTCGGCAGGCCGGCACGCGGTTTCGTCTTTGCGACACGCACGGTCAATTTGCCTACATTCGCTCCAAAAGTAAGAAAGAGCAGCTAATGTCATCGATCAATTGCAAGAGCCGACTCCTGTCTTTCGACGAGCCCGTGGTGATGGGGATCCTCAACACGACGCCGGATTCATTTCATGCGGAAAGCCGTGTGCAGCACGTAGAGCACGCGCTTCGGCGCGCCGAAGAAATGCTGGTGGAGGGCGCCGGCATCATTGACATCGGTGGGCAGAGCACGCGGCCGGGCAGCGAGCGCGTGTCCGAGGACGAAGAGCTGGCACGTGTCATGCCGGCCGTTGAGAACATCGCGCGCAATTTCCCGCTGGCAGTATTGTCCATCGATACATTCTATTCGAAAGTGGCACGCTATGCTGTCGAGGCGGGGGCGTCGATCGTCAACGATGTCAGCGCAGGATCCATTGACCCGCTGCTGATCCCTACGGTTGCGGAGCTGCGTGTGCCTTATGTGCTGATGCATATGCAGGGCGATCCGCAGACGATGCAGGCGGCACCCCGCTACGATGATGTCCTGCTCGATGTCTTCGATGCCCTTAATCGCAAGCGCCAGGAGATTGAGGCGGCCGGCATCATCGATGTCATCATCGACCCTGGCTTCGGCTTTGGAAAAACAAGGGCACATAATTACAGGCTGCTTGCCGGCCTTTCCGTTTTTACGAAGATGGAGCGACCGCTGCTCATCGGACTTTCGCGCAAGGGCATGGTGTACAAGCCGCTCGGCATTACGCCTGAAGAGGCCGGCAATGGAACGAGTGTTTTGAACACGCTGGCACTACAGGAAGGGGCCTCGATCCTTCGCGTTCATGATGTCAGAGAAGCCCGCCAGGCCGTGCAGCTTTTTGGTTTGTACCGGCAGCAAAAAGAGCAGCCGGGAGGCCGCTCTTTTTAAGCGATACATTTAGGGTTTCGTGTTTCAAGGGTGACGGCGCTCATTGGATAGTGGACTAAAAACGAGGCCAATTGCGGGCATAAAAATAGCCCATCTTTCGACAGGCTATTCAAGGGTTTCAAAAAAAATTCAGGATCACTGCTGCTGTTGGCGCGGGTCGGGCATACCAGGCTGAGCCGGCGGCGTGTCGGTCACATCCAGGATCTGAACGTCGAAAACCAGGTTTTCGAAAGCGCCGATCACAGGCGATGGCGCCTTCTCTCCGTAAGCAAGCATGGACGGGATGAAGATCTTTGCCTTCGCTCCTTTACCAAGCCCGATCAGGCCTTCCTCGAAGCCGCGGATGGTGCCGCCGGACATCTGGAAGGTGGCCGGCTGCTTGCCGACGTTGGAGTCGAACGTGGCCCCCGCGAGGGTTGTCCCGGTATAGTAGAGTGTTACATACTTATTCTTTGCGATCTTCGGCTCAGTGCCGGGGTTCTGGATTTGCACATAGCTTCCTGCTCCCACTTTCTGCGCGGAGATCTTGTTGGCCGCAAAGTAGTCGGTCAGCATCTTGTCATCCTTCTGCATCTGGGCCTTTACCTTGGGATCGTTCTGGAGGCGCTGCTCCTGCTCCAGCTGCTGTTTGGCGATGTATGCTTTTTGGGCAGCCATATAATCCGCCTGGGCGGCATCCGGCGCTTTGAACACGTCCAGAACGCGGAGACCAAACGTAAATTTTCCGCCCTTCTGCAGGTTCATCTGCTGGGCCATTTGCGGATCGTGGGCAATGACGGAATCCGCGGTCATGGACAGGAAGATGCTGTCTCCTTTTTTGCAGTTGAGGAGAACTTCAGTGATGGCCTTATCGAGGTAGCCTGCCTGCGGGTTGGGCTTGCAGGGCTGGTAGCCCGGGAACTGGTTATAGTTCGTATTGATGATGCTGTCCTTCGCTTTCATCGTGAAGAAGAACTTAACGACGTCGCCAACAGCGACCTTCAGGCCGGTCTTTGACGGGAAAACCTTATACGCGACGCCGGTCGATGTCTTTTTGAAGTCAACGCCGTTGCAGCCTGCGAGCATGGCGGCAGCGCCGACGGCGCAGAGGATGTTTTTTACTTGCATGGGATCGATTGTTTATTGTAAAAGCGTTTTGTTTTCTTGAAGCGCGAGGCGGAATTTCCGGACGGTCTCGGCGAGCCCTTCTTTGTCGCGGCCGCCGGCGGCATTATAGTGTCCGCCACCTTCGAAGTAGGTGCGGGCAAATGTGTTGCAGTCAAACGTTCCTTTGCTGCGGAAGCTCCACTTGCGCTCTTCGTCGCGGTCGATCACGAGCCCCACGAGCTTGATGCCCTGGATCGAAAGCGGGTAGTTGACAAGCCCTTCCGTGTCGCCGGTCTTGATATCGAATTTGAGGATATCTGCCTTGGGAATGGAGATGATGGCCGTGTTGTATTCATAGAGGATCTCCATGCGGTTGGCCAGCACGTGGCCGAGAAAGCGCAGGCGGTTCTCGAGGAAATTGTCGAACAGCGCTTCATGAACCCTGGTATGCTCGAGACCCTGTTCCTTGAGGAAGGCCACCATATGGTGAACAGAGGCGTGGGTCGAAGAGAAGCGGAACGAGCCCGTATCGGCAACGACGCCGGCATAGAGGCACTCGGCAATCGGCAGGTTGATCTTGTCCCGGTGTCCCGATTCGACGATGAAATCATAGACCATCTCGCAGGTGCTGCTTTTCGCGGTGCTGGAAACGCCATAGTTGAAAAAGGCGGTGTCGGGTTCCTGGTGATGATCGATCAGGATCTTCGTGCACGACAAGGACGTGATCTTCGGCGCAAGCGATTTGGTGCGACCCGCATGGTTGAAGTCAAGGCAAAAAAGCCAGTCTGCCTTATCGAGAAAAGCATCGGCGTCCTTTTTGAAAAGCTCGTAGTCGAGCACATCCTCGACGCCGGGCATCCAGGCCACCCAGCGCCCCCAGTTTGTTGGGGAGATCACCTGCACGGTATGGCCAAGGCCCTTGAGAAAATGGGCGAGGCCGAGCGTTGAGCCGAGGGCATCGGCATCCGGCTTCTGGTGCATGGTGATGGCCACCCGGCGCGAGATCGTTGTTAACTGCGGGAAAAGTTCCTGTATCGGCTGCATAAGCGAGGCGCAAACCTAGGGAAGATTTCAAGATTTCCGGCGGCAAATTTGGCGGTCATTTGAATCACAAAGACAGGGAGCACAGGAAGTTTCCCCAAAATCTCAGCTGCGCCCCAGCCTTCGTTTCGGCCTGTGGCTCCTCTCCTGCGTACTTTTGATCCCTAAACTCCACTGCAATGAAAACGATTCTTCTGGCCTCCCTCCTTCTTTTTTCAGTTGCCCACGCGTCCGCACAGGGTGGAACCCGCGCCGACTCAGTTCGGATCCTGTCACGGGTAGTGGAGGCCTCCTGCGGAAAATGCAGGTTCGGACTGAAGGGAGACGACTGCGAGCTCGCTGTCCGCTTCGACGGGAAGACATACCTGGTGGAGGGGACCGGCATCGACCAGCATGGCAATGCCCACGCGGCGGACGGTTTTTGTAACGCGGTTCGGAAAGCGCGCGTCAGCGGCACTGTCGTGGGAAAGAGGTTTGTGGTGACGAGCTTTGAGCTACTTCCGGGGAAGAAGACTCTTTGATTTTAGATTGGTGGAAAGTTTTGAACCACGAAGACACGAAGGGCGCGAAGGAACACAAAGAGGATTGACGATTTGCGATTTTAGATTTCAGATTTTTGGAGAGTCTGCACTTACGGACTGTCATCCCAAGCGCTAAGCGAGGGAGCCCGCGCACTTCCAGACTATCCGTCATGGCGAGGAACGAAGCCATCTCCTGCTCCTCCAGCCTGTCATGCTGACGCATGTCAGCACCTTTCCCTCACAAAGACATCCCACACCTTCATAACTCTTACCCGCCTACCCGCATCTCCCGGCTGTCATCCCGAAGGGACCCGAAACGTACTCCATCAACCTGGTTGCCGAAGATTGCCAAACAGGCCAGTGTCATCCTGTACTGTCCGTCATGGCGAGGAACGAAGCCAGCTCCCGCCTGTTCCACGCAAATCCCCAAGCTTCGCAAGCAAAGCAGAACGTGAAAAAAAGTCGCTCCTTTTGCCTTTTTCAGCTTTGTTTCTTTCCGTAACACCCGCCGGAACCCCTTTTTACACCAGCGGAACCCCTTTTGACAGCAGCGGGACGGTATCCGACAAGAGCGGGACGGCATCTCACAGTGCCGGCACGCCTGCTGACAGCGGCGGAACGGTCAGTGACAGCCGCGGAATTGCCAATGACAGCGGCGGAACGCCTGTCGACATCAGCGGAACGCCCTTCGACATCAGCGGAACGCCCATTGACAGCGGCGGGACGGCCAATGACACCAGCGGGACGCCCATTTACAGCAGCGGAATTGCCATCTACACTCGCGGAATGGTCACCAACACCGGCGGAATTGCACTTGTTTCACGCAATCCCCCTTTGTGCTCCTTCGCGCTCTTTGTGGCTTCGTGGTTCAAATTCTCTCCAAAAATCTAAAATCCTCAATCTAAAATCGCAAATCCCCCTTTGGGCCCTTCGTGTCTTCGTGGTTCAACAGTCTCTTCTAAATTTCAACCGATTCCACCCGACTATGGTTACTTTTGCCACCGAAAACCGATG
>JAQBNP010000278.1 GCA_028288515.1 Flaviaestuariibacter sp.
ATCCCGCCTGGCCCGCTTCGGAAGCGCCCCGGCTGGACCGCAGGCAGGCACCACCAGCAAGCTCCGCGGCGATCTTGCCCTGGCGCTTGGATCTCCATCGACAGCGATCCGTTGGTACCAAAACGCCATCAGCCGGCTCTACCCCGCGTTCATCGATCCGGTGGTCCGCAGCAGCCCGAAGCAATTCACGAACGCCTTCTCCTACATTTATCTATTCGATGCCATCATCGCCAAGGCCGAAGCATTTCACAGGCTATACGAAACGGGACATGCGATCGCCGATGCTGAAGCCGAGCTGGATGCATATACCTCAGCCTTTGGGCTTCTTTCCTACACCAGCCAGACCTACGACAGCGATGAAGCACGCCTCTTCCTCGAGCAGAGCAGGTACCGCGTGCACGGGCGTCCCATCGCGATGGCCTTCGACCTGTTCCGGCAAACGGGCAGGAAAGACTACCTCGAAACCGCCTACCGGTTCGACCAGTCGGCAAAGGCTTCCGTACTTGCGTTCAATGAAATGCAGAACGCGCGGGTGCAACCGAACGACCCGCTCCTGCGGCAGGAACGAGCCCTGCGCGCCGACATCACGCGCCTATCGCTCATGGCAGCGCGGCGCGCCGATACCACCGGGCAGGCAGAGCGCGGCCGGCAGATCACCGACCGCGAGATCGCTCTCGGAAACGTGAGGGCGGCCATGGGAAAAAAATACCGGCAGCCGGCTGCTGAGATACCGCCCACCAGCAAGCTGCAGGCACTCCTCGATCATCACACAGCGTTGTTATCTTACCATCTCGACGAAGGCACCCTCACCGTTTTTGTTGTGACGGCAACAACCTTCAACGGCACCCGTCAACCACTGCCTCCGACATTCAGACCGGACCTCGTATCACTTGTCTCGTCACTCCACGGAGCGGCTGGTCCACTGCACGACAGCGCTGCAAACGCGCGCCTGTACCGGCTTCTGATCGGGAACCATGGACTTGCATCGTACAAACGACTGGTGCTGATACCGGATGACGAGCTCCTTTACATTCCCTTCGAAGCGCTCTGGGATGGAGAAAAATTCGTGGTGGAGAAAGCGTCCGTGCAATACCAGTATTCGACAGTTCTTCTCGAGAAGGAGACTGGAGACCTGGAAAACGGACGCACTGTTTCGTTCGCACCGTTTGCCCGAAGTGGCACACCGGATTTCGCGCGGCTCCCCTTCTCCCGCGACGAAGCAGCGAGCACGGGCGGCCCGGTGCTTTCGGACAGCAGTGCCACGAAGGAAGCCTTCCTCCGCACGGTTGGCAGCTATGATATTATTCACCTTGCCACGCACGCAGTGGCCAGCGACAGCAACGATCAGTTGTCCTTCATCGCCTTCGCGCGTGGCCGTTCAACGGCAGATAGCGCAAACCTCCTTTATGCGCCGGAGATCGCGAACCTGTCGCTGCGCGACAATAAGCTGATCATCCTCAGCGCCTGCGAAACGGGTGGAGGACGCCTTGTAAAAGGAGAAGGCCTGATGAGCCTCAGCCGCGCATTTGCTTATGCAGGCTGCCCCGATATCGTCACGTCACTGTGGAAAGCAGACGATGAAGCCACTGCCTTCCTCGGCCAGGCCTTTCATAGCTACCTCCGAAAGGGACAGACAGTAGACGATGCGCTGGCGTCAGCGAAGCGTGATTACCTGGCCAGCCCACGCATTCATCCACGCAAAAAAAGCCCGGCATACTGGGCTCACCTCGTGTATATCGGGAATTACCAACCGCAAAACCGGCACGCGGTCCTGCCTTGGCTCCCGGCGCTTGCCGGGCTGTTGATCCTGGGGATTTTCGTGGCCGCCCGCGTACGACGGCGCAGCAAAGCGCCGCAGGCGCCCTTATGATTTGCGTTTCAACCAGCTGATGTCGTTGAGCAGTGACCTGGTCACCTGGTGGTGATACAAATGTGCCGGCTCTTTTTCAATGGGAGACAGCATGCTGAGCGCCGCGTCATACTGCTTGCTGCGCAGGTAGGCCATACCAAGGTAGAATTGTGCATCCTGGCCGTAGACGCTGTCTGACAGGAGCGGCGTAAGCCCACTGATGGCCTCGCTGGTTTGGCCGGTCTCGAGATGAGCGAGCGAAACAAGCAACTGTTTCTTCGCGGTAGCTGCAGCACTTGGCGCAAGCCGGATGGCCCCCTTGTAATCGCCCGCCAGGTACGCCTGTTCCCATGGTTCGTTGGCGGCGCCGCCGGATCTTGACTGGTCGGGGTTGTAGTGCACCATGGTTTCGGCATACACGTTTTCGGGACGGAGACGATACACCTGGAATCCTTTGACACAGAGCAGGACGACAAGAACGCTGGCTGCCACGCCAAGCGCGAAGCGCGCCCATCTGCGCATCGGAACAACGCGCGCCGGAACATAAGTTTCGTCTTTTCCCCTGGCCTTCCGGACAGTGGCAACCTGCTCGCGGATACCATGGATCATGATGGCGTCGCGCGTGAGCTGCAGGCGCTCATACGTGGCACGCAGGTCGGCGTCGCTTCCAAGCGCTTCTTCCACTCCTTTTTTCTCCGCCTCATCGAGGTCGCCGTCGAGGTAGCGGACCAATTGTTCATCGTGCACCATCTGCCAGGTTTTTAAGTTGTTGCCACAGCGCCGGCCGGCTCCCGATCAGGGATTCGAGCTTGCGAAGGCATTTATATTTTTTGTTCCGCACCACCTGCTCATTCTCGTAATCCAGCGTCGACAGGATCTCGCGCATCGAGCGGCGCTCATAATAAAAAAGGGTCAGGATCTTCTTGCAGGCCGGACCAAGCTCGCCCAGGACAACGTCGAGCTGGCGCGACGCCTCGCGTATTTCAAGAGCTGTGTCCGGACGATCCTCAGTCTCCTGTGTTTTTTCGTAGGCCTCGTTCCGGATGGTCGCGCGTCCACGCTTCTTCAGCTCATTGAACCACAGGTTGCGATTCATGGAGAAGAGGAAGGTGGCGATGCTCGCTTCACCACGGAACCGGCCGGCCTGCACCAGGTGAACGAAGGCGACCATCACATCCTGGAACACATCCTGCGCGTCGGCCACGCTGCCTCCGTTTTTGGTGACAAAGTGGGCAAGCCCCGCGGAGCAGGCCTCATACAGGTAGCCGATGCCGCGTGAGGCCGTGCGTCCATCGCGCAGCAGCGCAAGCAGCTCCGTATCGCTCATCTGTTTCTCCTCTGCCATGATAGGTCACCGGCGGACACCGGGTTGTAACCATAAACCTACATTTTTTTCTGGGGTGAAGATTGCGGCAGCGAAGGCGCCTCCCGGATTGACGAGGAGATCCGCGTCAATGAGGCGGTCGATCGCGCGCAGGAAACAGAGCGCACGCAAATTGGCATGGAGCTTCATGATAACGTAAAGCAGCAGATGCTAAGCTCGATGCTTAATTTACAGCTTGGCCTGGACAGTTTATCCGTGGACCAGCAGGGCCGTGAGCTGTTGCAAAAGGGAATTGACTACCTGCAGGAAGCCACACAGGACCTGCGCGCTCTTTCTCACAGGCTGGCTCCGGAAGTCGACGAAGAGACGAGGTTGTTTGAAAAAATACATGAGCTGATCCGCCGAATGAATGTCCGAAGCAGCGTGAAGGTTCACCTGGTGCTTGATGATTTCTTTAGTGCGAACCAAAAGATACAGCTGGTCGTTTACCGGATCATCCAGGAACAATTCACGAATATCATTTGATGACGATGGGGTCGGCTTCGACACTTCGAAAAAGACACCGGGCATTGGGCTGCAGAATATCCGCCGACGGGTTCAGGTGCTGGGCGGCCATGTTCGCGTGCGCTCCTCCCCGGGAACGGGCGTCACACTGATCGCCACCATCCCTCTCTGAGTTCAACCTCAGCTCGAGGCAGAAGCCAGCTGCCTTTTTGTTGACAGAACCTGGAAGAAGTACCTGGATCACTCGTCAGGTCACATTCCTCCCGTTTCCAGGATGACTCACGTTTCATGCGTCAGGCGTCAGGGTTCGCCTCAGGTACGGCGCGGTACGGCTGCCACGCGCACGTGACACCACTTCGGGTGGCCCTTCGGCAACGATACGCCCGCCTTCTTCGCCGGCGCCCGGACCGATATCAATCACCCAGTCACTGCCGGCCACCACGCTCATGTCGTGCTCGACGGCAATCACCGTGTTACCTGCGTCAACCAGCCGGTTCAGCTGCACGAGCAGCTTTTCGACGTCGGTTGGGTGAAGGCCGGTGGTCGGCTCGTCGAGTATATAAAGGGTGTTGCCTTTCCCCGGTCTCTGCAACTCCGTCGCAAGCTTGATCCGTTGCGCTTCACCGCCCGAGAGCTCCGTCGCCGGCTGGCCGAGGCGAAGATAGCCAAGCCCCACCTCGGAGAGGACGGCCAGCGCGCGGCTGACCATTGCATCGTCGGCAAAAAACTCGTGTGCATCGTCAACCGTCAGGTGCAGCACGTCGGCGATCGTCTTGCCCTTGTACATGATCTCCAATGTCTTTGCATTGTAGCGTGTGCCGCCGCACACCGGGCAGGGCGCGTAAACGCTTGGCAGAAAAAGAAGCTCCACCATCACGAAGCCTTCACCCTCGCAATTGCCGCAGCGGCCTTTGCCAACGTTGAAGGAAAACCGGCCTGCATCGTACTTGCGGGACTTCGCAGCGGGCGTCGAAGCGAACAGCTTGCGGACATGGTCGAACAAGCCGGTATAGGTCGCGAGGTTGGACCGCGGTGTTCGGCCGATCGGCTTCTGGTCGACCTGCACCAGGCGTCGCACGCGCTCCGCACCTTCCACGATCTGGCCGCCCAGGGTTTCTACGGCGGCTTCCCGTTGCAGCAGGTCGCCTTCGTCTTCGGCAACCGGCAGCTCGTGCCCAAGGTGCCCGGCGACCAGCTCGACCAGCACCTGGCTGACAAGGCTGGACTTGCCCGAGCCCGAGACGCCTGTCACGCTGGTGAGCACGCCGAGTGGAAAGGAAACGCTGAGATCCTGCAGGTTGTTTCGTGTCACGCCGCGGAGGCGCAGCCAGCCGGCAGGCTCGCGGTGTGTGCGGATGGGGTAGGGATCGTTATCGAACAGGTGCCGGGCAGTCTGCGAGGCAGCGATCTTTTTGAGTCCCTCGGGCGGGCCGCTGTAGAGGATCTCGCCCCCTTTCTCACCGGCTGCGGGTCCAACATCCACGATCCAGTCGGCATGCCGGATGACGTCCAGCTCATGCTCCACAACGAACAGGGAATTGCCAGAGCTTTTGAGCCGGTCAAGGGCCCGCAGGAGCGCTTCGGTATCCGCCGGATGAAGGCCGGCAGACGGTTCATCAAGCACGTAGACGACCCCGAAGAGATTGCTCCTCACCTGCGTTGCCAACCGTAATCTTTGAAGCTCGCCCGGCGACAGCGTGGGTGTGCTCCGCTCGAGGGACAGGTAGCCGAGCCCGAGATCAAGGAGCACCGAGAGCCTGGCCACGAGGTCGGCTGCGATGCGTTGAGCCACCATGGCCTTCTCCTGGTGATCGCGGCCGAGTTTGGCGAGCGCCTTCGACGTGCGGTCCGCATAAGGGGAAAAAATGGCGAGCAGTCGGGCAAGCGGCAATCGCGAGAGCTCGGTGATATCGAGCCCACCGAAGGTGACAGACAAGGATTCGCGACGCAGGCGGCGGCCGCCACAGGTGGGGCATTCGCTGCCGATCATGAACTGGGAGACCCGCTTTTTCATGAGCGCGCTCTGCGAGTTGGCAAAGGTGTGCAGGACGTAGCGGCGGGCGCCCGTGAAAGTTCCCATATAGCTCGGCTCCATCTTTTGCCTGATGGCCTTTTGCACCTGCTCGCGGCTGAAGCCCGCATAGACCGGCACCGTTGGTTGTTCTTCGGTGAACAGGATCCAGTCGCGCACCTTTTTGGGAAGGTCGCGCCAGGGGATGTCCACGTCGTGGCCCATCGTGGTGAGGATGTCGCGCAGGTTCTGCCCCTGCCAGGCAGTGGGCCACGCGGCCACAGCGCGCTCGCGGATGGTGAGCGAGGGGTTGGGGACCATTGACTCTTCGGTGACCTCGTAGATGCGGCCGAGGCCGTGGCACTGCGGGCAGGCACCCTCGGGCGTGTTGGGCGAAAAGCCTTCGGCATAAATGATCGACTGCCCGGTCGGATAGTCGCCGGCGCGCGAGTACAGCATGCGCAAAAGGTTTGACAGCGTGGTCACGGAGCCGACAGACGAGCGCGTGGTGCCGGAGCCGCGCTGTTGCTGCAGCGCCACGGCGGGCGGAAGGCCATCCACCTCATCGACGACAGGCACCGGCATCTGGTGGAAGAGGCGCCGCGCGTAGGGCGAGACAGATTCCAGGTAGCGCCGCTGTGCTTCGGCATAGAGGGTGCCGAAGGCCAGCGAGGACTTCCCGGAGCCGGAGACGCCGGTGAAGACGACAAGGGCGTCACGGGGGATGTCGAGGCTGACGTTCTTGAGGTTGTGCTCGCGGGCGCCCCGGACCCGGACGAAGCCGTCGCGGTGCGCCCCGTTCTGTTTGGGAGAGCTCATGCCCCGGCCGTTTCAAAAGGCGTGCCCTGTGGGGCGATAAAACGTGGCACCTTTTTGTATATATAGAGGGAAAGTCTAAAGATGAGAACGGATCGCCCAACCACTGCGCCAGAGGATGACCAATTCTATTATAAGAACGGGGAATCGGAAGCTGAGAAGCTGATGCGGGAGCATCTCAATACGCCGGGCCATGTCATTACCGACGAGGAGCTGCGCAATCTCCGTGTGGGTGTTCCGCGCGAGGCGGCCGAGCCGATTGCCGATGGGCAGACGGAGCGGGGTGCCGGGCGTGTGCACGATGAGCACAGCGATGGTGAGGCTTCCACTCCCTGGGATGTGATCGATCCCTGATCCACGTAACGACCACGATGCCGCGCGACCGGGTTTCCTCTGTCGCGCGCATGCATTCTTTCATACCCTGCCGGCGAACCGGTGGGGACAGTTTTATTTTCACGGTGCATCGGTGAAAAAGCACAGGAAACACTCCCTCTCCTTAACCTAAATTTGGCAAGAAAACAGCTCATTTTTCTTCGCCGTTTTTGCTAAATTCATTAGCTTTACACCTCAATCAACATAACCCGGGAAGGGAGGGCAAGGGGCGATCCCGGTCACCTTTTCACAAACAATCACAAACAACCAACCATGTCAAATTCTGAAAAATTAAAGGCGCTCAAACTTACCATGGACAAGATCGACAAGGACTTTGGTAAAGGCAGTGTGATGATGATGAACGAAAGAGGCGAGCATACGCAGGAAGTGGTATCCACAGGCTCCATCGGCCTTGATACAGCCCTCGGCATCGGCGGCCTTCCCCGGGGTCGCGTCATTGAGATCTACGGGCCGGAAAGTTCCGGTAAGACGACCGTCGCCATACATGTCATCGCAGAAGCGCAGAAAAAAGGCGGCATGTGCGCCATCATCGACGCCGAGCATGCCTTTGACAGCAGCTATGCCCAAAAGCTTGGCGTGGACATCGATAATCTCCTGATCTCCCAGCCGGATTACGGCGAGCAGGCCCTCGAGATCGCCGACCGCCTCATTCTCTCCGGCGCACTCGACGTGGTCGTTATCGACTCCGTTGCCGCCCTCGTTCCGAAAGGTGAGCTCGAAGGCGAGATGGGCGACTCCAAAATGGGTCTCCAGGCACGCCTCATGTCGCAGGCCCTGCGTAAGCTGACCGCGACCATCTCCAAGACCAACACGATCTGCATCTTCATCAACCAGCTCCGCGAGAAGATCGGCGTCATGTTCGGCAACCCCGAAACAACAACCGGCGGTAATGCCCTTAAGTTCTACGCATCCGTACGCCTCGATATCCGTCGCATGACGCAGATCAAGGACGGCGACGAAGCCATCGGCAACCGCGTTAAGGTGAAAGTGGTGAAGAACAAAGTAGCGCCTCCCTTCCGCACCGCCGAATTCGACCTCATCTTCGGAGAAGGCATCTCCAAGATCGGCGAGATCCTCGATATGGGCGTCGAGATGGGCATCGTACAGAAAAGCGGTAGCTGGTTCAGCTACAACGGTGACAAGCTTGGCCAGGGACGCGAAGGCGTGAAGTCGCTCCTGAAGGACAACCCGGCCCTTGCCGACGAGATCGAAGGCAAGATCCGCGAGAAGATCAAGGAACTGCAGACCGCGTAAGCGCACACAGATAGATCACTGGAAGCCCCGCCCGCAGCGGGGCTTCTTCATCACGGGCGGGCATGAAAAAAGCCTGTAGAAATCTCCAGGCTCCATCAAGTGTTTCGTATGTTGTAGGTTAGCGAACGCGTTTTCAAAAGGTAACAGCGGCTTTCACGGTATCGGTGAATCGGTGTTCTAAAATGCAAGAATTCCAATACCATGCCAAAATCAAAATGCATTGAGAATCAATCGCATTTTAACAGGAACCAAAAAGCGCAGGCAGCCACCCGCAGGCATCAATACCCTAATTTTACAAGGAACTTATGGCTTTCAGATTATCGTCTCCCTACCAGCCGGCCGGCGACCAGCCGTCGGCCATCCAGCAGCTGACCGAAGGCATCATCGACGGCGAGAAGCACCAGGTGCTGCTCGGTGTCACCGGCTCCGGCAAGACCTTCACGATGGCCAACGTGATCCGCAACGTGGCCAAGCCGACACTGGTTCTGACGCATAATAAAACGCTCGTCGCGCAGCTGTACGGAGAGTTCCGGCACTTCTTTCCCGATAACGCCGTCGAGTATTTCGTCTCCTACTACGACTACTACCAGCCGGAGGCCTACATGCCGACGACCGATACCTATATCGAGAAGGACCAGAACATCAACGAGGAGCTCGATAAGCTCCGCCTCCGCGCCACCACCAGCCTGCTTTCCGGTCGCCGCGACATCATCGTCGTCGCGTCCGTGAGCTGCATCTACGGCATGGGCAACCCCACCGACTACGAGAGCGGCATCATCCGCATCGCCAAAAAAGAGCAGATCTCCCGGCAAAGCTTTCTCCATGCGCTCGTCAGCTCGCTGTACAACCGTACGACGGTGGACTTCACCCGCGGCACCTTCCGCGTGAAGGGCGACACGGTCGACATCAACCTGCCCTATCTCGACATCGGCTATCGTGTCACTTTTTTCGGCGACGAGATCGAAGAGATCGAAAGCATCGACGTGCAGAATGGCAAGCGCATAGCCAAGCTCGATAACGCCGCCATCTTCCCCGCCAACCTGTACGTCGCGCCGAAGGACATCATGCAGAACGTCATCTACGATATCCAGGACGAAATGGCCGCGCAGGTCGAGTATTTCAAAAGCGTCGGGAAATTCATCGAAGCCCAGCGCATCAAAGAGCGCGTCGAATACGACCTCGAAATGATCCGCGAGCTTGGCTTCTGCAACGGCATCGAAAACTACTCCCGCTTCTTCGACAGGCGCCAGCCTGGCTCGCGCCCTTTCTGCCTGCTCGACTATTTCCCGAAAGACTTCATCTGCATGATCGACGAAAGTCACCAGACCATCCCGCAAGTCAGCGGCATGTACGGCGGCGACCGCAGCCGAAAGCTGACCCTCGTCGATTATGGCTTTCGCCTGCCATCGGCGCTGGACAACCGCCCTCTTAATTTCCACGAGTTTGAGAACCTCCTGAACCAGGTTGTTTACGTAAGCGCAACGCCGGGTGACTATGAGCTGGAGCAAAGCGGCGGCACGATCGTCGAGCAGGTCGTGCGGCCAACCGGCCTCCTTGAGCCACCGATCGAGATCCGGCCGAGCGTGAACCAGATCGACGATCTTCTCGACGAGATCGACAAGCGTGTCAAGAAGGGCGACCGCGTTCTTGTAACGACCCTCACCAAGAGAATGGCCGAGGAGATGGACAAATACCTGAAGCGCATCGACATCAAATCGAAATACATCCACAGCGATGTCGACACCCTCGAGCGCATTGAGATCCTGCGCGACCTGCGCCTCGGCAAGATCGACGTGCTGGTGGGCGTGAACCTGCTGCGGGAAGGCCTCGACCTTCCCGAAGTGTCCCTCGTTGCCATCCTCGACGCCGACAAAGAAGGCTTCCTGCGAAACGAGCGATCGCTGACGCAAACAGCCGGCCGGGCCGCCCGGAATGTGGAAGGGCTTGTCATCTTTTATGCCGACAAGATCACCGAAAGCATGCAGCGGACAATCGATGAGACGAATCGTCGCCGTGAGAAGCAGGTCGCCTACAATATCGAGCACAACATCACGCCAACAACAGTTCGGAAATCGATCGAGCAGATCATGGGACAGACATCTGTCCTCGACATCAAAGGGTATGACCCTGATTCACCGTTCGCGCTCGATGAGATCCCCGTGTCGAAGGCTGCCGAAAGCGACGCCGAATACACCACGATCCCACAATTGGAAAAGGCCATCGCCCGCACCAAAAAAGAGATGGAGAAAGCGGCGCGCGACATGGATTTCATGGAAGCGGCGCGTCTCCGCGATGATATGTTCGCGATGCAGAAGCGCCTCGAAGGGATGAAATAATTGGCCTCGTAGATCTACGAGCGCCCTCAGCGTAGGAACCCTCAATTTGTGAAACTTCCTGTCCAAACTCTTTGTGGGCGCGGCCTGCCGCAGTAGTTTCGTCTTGTCAAACGATCCGATCCAACACATGAAAACCCGATCCCTCCAGCCACGTCCGACCTTCCCCACGCCACATACTGAGCAGGTAGCCGCCCCGCAAGGGCAGCACCGGCGTGCGGCAGGCCGCGGCTGAACAAACACGTCTTTTCTCTGGTATTTTTTGCATTTAGGTATTCATCACCCCGCTTTTCAGCGGGGTTTTGATTTTGGGAGAGTTCTGAACCACGAAGGCAGGAAGAGCGCGAAGGAGCACAAAGAGAGATTTTAGATTTTAGATTGACGATTTTAGATTTTTGGGCAGTCTTTAATTTCGGACTGTCATCCCGTGCGCCCCGCGAGGGAGCCCCTGCGTTACGCTCGCTGTCATGCTGACGCATGTCAGCACCTTTCCCTCACAAACTCCACCCCCGGGGCTGTCATCCCGCAGGGACCCGAATCGTGCTCTTTGAGACAGTTTGGGCCACGAAGACGGAAAGGCGCAAAGGAGCGCAAAGAAGGATTGCGTGAAACAAGAGCAATTCCGCGTGTGTAGATGGCAATTTCGTTGCTGTAAATGGGTGTCCCGCCGCTGTCATTGGCAATTCCGCTGCTGTCAAAAGGGGTACCGCTGGTGTTACAGAAAGAAACAAAGCTGAAAAAGGCAAAAGGAGCGACTTTCTTTCACGTTCTCCTTTGCTTGCGAAGCTTGGGCATTTTGCGTGGAACAGGCTCTCGAGGTGCAGG
>JAQBNP010000287.1 GCA_028288515.1 Flaviaestuariibacter sp.
GCAACAGTTCGGGCTTCAAAGTCGTGAAGGACGATCCTGAGCATGGCTGATACCCTGCCCAAGATCATCCACAACGAGCCGCTGCTGCCCTTGCCGACGAGCAAGGAGGAACTGGCACGCTGCTTGATGGACCCCGAATGGCGCTTGTTCAGCGGCTGCCTCTACAAGATCATGATTAAGGGCGACGACGGCGAGGATGCGCTGGTCATGCCCTTCAAGCCCAACCGGGCGCAGCGCCGCTTCATCACGCGGCTGTGGCACCGCAACCTGATCCTGAAGGCCCGCCAGTTGGGGTTTACCACCCTGATAGCGATTCTCTGGCTCGACCATGCGCTGTTCAATGGCAACCAGCGGTGCGGCATCCTTGCGCAGGACAAGGACGCGGCCAAGATCATCTTCCGCGACAAGGTGAAGTTCGGCTATGAGAACTTGCCAGCGGAAATCAAGGAGCGCTTCCCGCTGGAGGCTGACAACGCCGACGAATTGCTGTTTGCCCATAACAACAGCTCCATCCGTGTGGCCACGTCGATGCGCTCAGGCACGATTCACCGCCTGCATGTCAGCGAGTTCGGCAAGATATGCGCCAAATACCCCGATAAAGCTCAAGAGGTCGTGACCGGCTCCATCCCGGCCGTGCCAACCAACGGCATTCTGGTGATCGAGTCCACCGCTGAAGGCCGAGAAGGCGAGTTCTACGACATGGTGCAGCGCGCCGAAGCGCTTGACGCTAGCAAGGCCATGCTGACGCCCAAGGACTACCGCTTCCACTTCTACGCATGGTGGCAGGAACCCAAGTACCGCCTTGAGTCCGTCACCGTAGCCATATCGCGCAAGCAGCACGAATACTTTGACGGCATCGAGCTGCTGATGAGCTGCAAGCTGGACCCGGACCAGCGCGCTTGGTACGTGGCGACCATGACCGCCGACTTCAGCGGCAAAGAAGAACGCATGTGGCAGGAATACCCTTCCACCCCGTCAGAAGCCTTCCAGATCAGCACCGAGGGCAACTACTACGCCAAGGACATGATTGCCCTGCGCAAGCGCGGCGGTGTCTGCCGCGTGCCCGTGCTGGACCTGCCGGTCAACACCTTTTGGGACATTGGGAACACCGACGGCTGCGCGATCTGGTTTCACCAGCAGCTGCGCGGCGAGGACCGCTTCATCGACTACTACGAGGCGCACAGCGAGAACCTGCGCCACTACGTCAAGGAGCTGACGGACCGTGGCTACCTGTTCGGCACCCACTACCTGCCGCACGACGCGAACCACAAGCGCCTGGGCGACTACAACAAAAGCACCAAGGAGCTGCTGGAAGCCCTGATGCCTGGCCAGAAGTTCGCCATCGTGCCCGTCATCACCGAGCTGATAACCGGCATTGAAATGACCCGCAAGCACCTGAAGGGCGCCTACTTTGACGAGGCCGGCGCCAAGGAGGGCATCGAGCGCATCGAAGGCTACAAGAAGCGCTTCAGCCGCGCCGACAACCGCTTTGTCGATGAGCCCAACAAGGCCAACGGCTGCAGCGAAGGCGCCGACGCCCTGCGCCAGTGGGCACAAATGAAGGAGCTGGGCATGACCTCTGCCGCACCACCCAAGTATGTAGAAGCCCCCGCCGCTGACTGGCGACTGTGAGAACCATCATGACCAAAACGACGCAACAAGAAAACGACCCGCTCGCCATCACGCTGGAAGAATTCACCGAGATTCACCGCGAGATTGAGGACCAGCCGCCCTGGCGCGCTCAGGCCGACAAGGAAATGGACTATGCGGACGGCAACCAGCTGGACAGCGAGCTGATCCAAAAGCAGCGCGATCTTGGTATTCCCCCCGCGATTGAGGACTTGATAGGCCCGGCCATGCTCAGCATCCAGGGCTACGAGGCCACGATCCGCACGGACTGGCGTGTGACGGCTGCTGGCGGCACGGGCGGGCAGGACGTGGCCGACGCGCTCAACAGCCGGCTGAACGAGGCGGAGCGTGAATCCAAGGCCGACCGCGCCTGCAGCGAAGCCTTCCGGCCCCAAGCCGCTATCGGGCTGGGCTGGGTGGAGGTCAGCCGCAATGCCGACCCCTTCAAATATGCCTACCGCTGCCAGGCGGTCAACCGCAACGAGATTGCATGGGATTTTCAGGCCAAGTCGCCCGACCTTGAAGACGCCCGCTGGCTGCGCCGGCACCGATGGATGCGGCCCGAGCGCATCGCGCTGGCATTCCCGAAGCACAAAGACTTGATCCAGGGCGCAGGCATCAACGGCGCCGACTGGTGGACGAGCGCGAACTACGGCACTGAGGAAGGTGGCTCATCGACCGGGCTCAACAACAGCTGGGCCGACGCACGCGGCTGGAGCGTGGAGGAATCGCGCTGGTACAACCGGCAGACCAAGGAGCTGTGCCTGTCCGAAGTCTGGTACCGGCGCTGGGTCAGCGTGCCCGTGCTCAAGAGCCCCGATGGCCGCGTGGTGGAATTCGATGAGGACAACCCGGCGCACCTGTACGCCATCACGACCGGCGTTAGCAAGCTGACCAGCGCCACCGTGGCCCGTGTGCGCCGCGCCTACTGGCTTGGACCTCACCGGCTGGCCGATGGCCCGACCCCATACGCCCACGATCATTTTCCGTATGTCCCATTTTGGGGCTTCCGCGAGGACCGCACGAGCGTGCCCTATGGCTACGTGCGCGGCATGATCTACCAGCAAGACGCCATCAACAGCGGCACCGGCAAGCTGCGCTGGGGCATGAGTGCGGTATCGCTGATTTACACCGAGGACACCACGGACCTGACCGACGCGCAGCTGGCGCGCACGATTGGCCGGGTTGATTCGCGCATCAAGCTCAAATCTGAGGGAATGAACAAGCCCGGCGCGAAGTTTGAAGTGTCACGCGACTACCAGCTCACCAGCCAGCACCTGCAGATGCTGCAAGACAGCCGCGCCGCCATCGAGCGCGTCGGCAGCATCACGGCGGGAT
>JAQBNP010000045.1 GCA_028288515.1 Flaviaestuariibacter sp.
GGCCGGCGTGGGCGCGTAATCGCCGAGATTATAGCCCGACCCTTCCTGGAGGGCGGACATATACTGCAGGTAGGATTGCGTCTTTTGTGATTTAGCGATGATCTTGTCCAGCGAGTATTCATCGAGCTGGGCGGAGAAATAGGTCATGGAAAACAGGAACACGGCACTGAGCGCCGCTACCGAGCCCAGGTTGATGGCCCAGCGCATGCCGACGGACCGGATCTTTTTTGAATAGGTAAGAAGCAGCCACAGCATCAGGGCGGGCATGATCGCAATGAGGATATAGATCTTGATCACGGCAAGCAAGTAGATGCACAAAGCAAGGATCCCAACGTTCTTCAGGGAGAAGTCACGCTGGATGAACATCCGGAACAGGGAATAGGTCATCCAGCCGAGGCTGAACAGGCAAATGGTATCCTTGAAGATGGACGAGCCCCAGACAACGACGCTTGGAATGAACAGGAACGCGACCGCCAGCTTTTTGGCGATGTTCGGATAGAGCCGGGAGAATGTCGTGTACATGGCCCAGACACCAGTGAAGGAAAAATAGGCGAACAGGATGGCCGTCGGCAGGTAATGGGTTCCATTGAACAGTCCGAACACGGCCGCGATCCGCGCCACAGTAAAAGTGGCGGCCTCGCGGTACCAGAGCATCTGGGTTGTGTATTCGTAGAGTTTCGGATCGGAGTCGGGAGAGACGCGCCACATAAGCTTGAACCAGGTCGGGATGGAATCCGCCGAGTTGATGACCGTTGCATGAAAATGATAGGCGAACGTGTCGCCGCCCGCATAGTAAAACGAATAGATCAGGCCGATAAAGATGGCGCCCGCCATTTTCAGGTACAGGCCCTGCATGTAGAGCTTATGGTAGGGATGGTCCTTCGGGTATTTTCGGTCGCGGTACCGTGTGGCCAGGGCCAGGATCACGAACAAATAAATGGGCGTGATCAATAAATCCCAGATATTAAGCGACCCGAACTGATGCTGCTGCTCCATGAAAGTGCAACATTAAACCATTTGTTCTGAAATTGATTTGAGCCTTATTCGAAATCAACCCGAATCCCGTTATTTTGCCTTTTTCAAGACACATTTTACTTTTCAATCCACCATATGCCGCGGGTTCTGAGGATTCTAAACAGGTTAGCAGTGGGAGGGCCGGTGCTGAATGCGGCATACCTGACGAAATACATGGCCCCCGAGTTCGAGACGCTGTTCGTTGTCGGTGAAAAGGAAGGGCACGAAAAGGGAGCCGACCATATCACCGACCAGCTCAATATCGGCTACCGGACCATCCCGGGCATGGGCCGCTCCATATCGCCGGCCGGCGATTTCGGGGCTTACCGCCAGGTGCGCCAGCTGATCCGTGAGTTTCGCCCCGACGTCGTTCACACACATGCCGCCAAGCCCGGCGCCATCGGCCGCCTGGCCGCAGCCGCCGAAGGTGTGCCCGTGATCCTGCACACATTCCATGGACATGTCTTTCATTCCTATTTCAGTCCTCTGAAAACGAAGGCCTTTCTTTATGCCGAGCGCTTCCTTGCCAGCAAGTCGGACGCCATCATTGCGATCAGCGATGCCCAAAAACACGAGCTCGTGAATGACTTCCGGATTGCGCCGGCTGAAAAGTTCCGCGTCGTTCCGTTGGGGTTCGACCTCGATCGGTTCCGGCAGGACCAGCCCACAAAGCGACAGAGTTTCCGGTCTTCGTTCCAGGTGGCGGACGATGAGATTGCCATCGGCATCATCGGCAGGCTTGTGCCGGTGAAGAACCATGCGCTTTTCCTGCACGCGATCCACCACGTCGTCACGAATTCCAAAAAGAAGATCCGCGCCTTCATCATCGGCGACGGCGAATCGAGGGCGGGGATCGAAGCCCTGGCCCGCGAGCTGGGCCTTGCGTTCTCAACGGAGACAAGCGCCAGCCACCCGCATCCGCTTGTGTTCACGTCCTGGAGAAGCGATATCGATACGATCAATGCCGGCCTGGACATCATCTGCCTCACCTCACTCAATGAAGGAACGCCGGTGAGCCTGATCGAGGCGCAGGCAGCGGACAAGCCGATCGTATCCACGCGTGTCGGGGGGATCGGCGATATTGTTTCGGAAGGCGAAACGGCTCTGTTGTCCGGTGTGACCGACCGCGCCGGGTTCTGCGCCAATCTGCTCAGGCTGGTTGAGGACGACGGCCTTCGGGAGATAATGGGTGCAACGAGCAGCCGGTTCGTGCTGCAGAAATTCAGCTACCAGCGGCTGGTCAGCGACATGTCGGCCCTGTACCGCGAGCTCCTGTCCAGGAAAACGGGGAGGTGATCAAATGGCCGGGAGGCTTATCACGGCCATAGGCAACCGTTTTTAACCTTAATTAACGATTTTCAGGGGCAAGAGCTCTACTATAGATTGGTGGCGTGTAGGAGTAAATGCGTATTTTTGCGATCTAAATCATTCTGCATGCAAGCTTTCCTTTTGTATATCGACCCGGGCTCCGGCAGCTTGATTCTCCAGATCCTTGCAGGTGGCGCGCTGGCTGCCGGAATGTTTGTGAAGACGTACTGGCTGCGCATCAAATCCTTTTTCAAAAAATCGGACAATTCCTCGCACAATACCCCTAAATGACAGCGCAACGGGAACCAAGTTCATTCAGGGACCGGAGCGGCTATATTTTTTATGAGGGGGAGAAGGTTTTCAGGGTTGTTGGGAATTCATATAAAAAAGAGTACGACCAGCTGCATTCTTCCGGTCTTTACAAGCATCTGACGGAGAACGGGCTGCTGATCGCGCACGAAGAAGTTCCTGCCGATCTCTGGCCGGCCCACCTGGCGAGCTCTGACGTTTACAAGCTGGTGCAGGTTCCGACCCTGCCTTTCGTTTCCTATTCATACGAATGGAGCTTCCAGCAGCTCAAGGAAGCAGCGCTCCTTACGGTTCAGATCCAGCTGGCCGCTCTTGCGCACGGCATGACCCTCAAGGATGCGTCTTCGTTCAATGTTCAATTCTCCGGCGGCAAACCGCTTTTTATCGACACTCTGTCTTTTGAAGAATACGAGGAAGGGCGCCCCTGGGTCGCCTACCGCCAGTTCTGCACGCATTTCCTCGCGCCCCTGTCACTGATCAGTCTCGTGAGCCCCGACCTGCGGCGTCTGTCGCAACTCTCCGTTGAGGGCATCCCGTTGTCCCTGACGTCACGCCTTCTGCCGCGAAAAACGCGGTTCAGCCCTTTTTTCCAAATGCATATCCACCTCCACGCCAAGCTGGAGAACAAGTATTCAGGGGATGTGCAGGCCTCCAAAAAGGTGACGCGGTCTCTTTCAAAAACAAGGCTGACGGCAATCATCTCCCACCTGCAATCGGGCGTGAACTCCTTACAGCTTCCTGTGAGCAAAACGGAGTGGAGCGATTATTACGAGCAGTTCTCGTATTCCGACGCTTCAATCGAGCACAAAAAAACTCTTGTTCGCGAATGGGCAGGGGAGATCATGCCCGCTCGAACCTGGGACCTTGGCTGCAACACTGGCCTCTTCAGTGAAGTCGTGCAGGCCGTCTCGGGCCAGGTGGTTTCTTTCGACATCGACTACATGGCGATCGAGAAGTTTTACGCTGCCCTCAAGAAGAAACCGTATACAAATGTTCTTCCCCTCGTTCTCGACCTGGGCAACCCCACGCCGGCGATCGGCTGGGCCAACCTCGAGCGAAAATCGTTTGCAGACCGTGGGCCGGCCGACCTGATCCTGTCGCTTGCGCTGATCCATCACCTGTGCCTCGGCAACAACGTGCCCCTCGGTCATGTTGCCTCCCTTTTTGCAAAGCTGGCCCGCCACCTGGTCATCGAATTCGTTCCCAAATCCGATCCGCAGTCGCAACGGCTGCTGGTAACGCGCGCGGATGTATTCGACGACTACCACAAGGAAGGCTTCGAGGCAGCCTTCGGCGAATATTTCACGATCCGGAAACGTGAGCTCATTTCCGGAACGGAACGAACTCTCTACTTAATGACATGCAAAAGCTAAGTTTCCTACGGAGGGCGCCCCTGCATTGCTTCCTCATCGGGTTGTATATCATTTCATTTATTTACGTGCGGAACATGACCCAGCTCGGGCCCATGATGGTGTTTCGCAGCGCCCTGGTCAGCCTTCTTGTTTCGTGCCTTCTTTTCGGCGGCAGCTACCTGGTGTACCGGTCCTCCCGCAAGGCCAGCATCTTTACGACCATCGTGATCATCGGCTTTTTTGTTTACGGAAGCATCTACCAATATTTTGACAGCCTTTTCTACAAGGGGTACTGGCCGTTCGCTCACATTCACCGCTTCCTGATCCTGGCCTACTTCATACTTTACCTGGCGCTGTTCCTGTTCCTGGCGCGCTCGCGCCGACCTCATTTCACGGTCAATTATATCCTCAACGTATTCGTCCTGGTGCTGCTGTTCCTGAATGCGGCCTTCGCTTTTCTGGTCGCGAAGCGTTCGGATCGCGCGAAGCAGGTGACCAATGCCTATATCGATCAATCGGTAACTTACCTGGGCCGTGCGGCAAGCGGTCCGCGGCCCGATGTGTACTATATCATCCTTGACGGCTTCGCCAGCGAAGCAACGATCCGCCGTGAATACGGGGGCCAGTCGACGATGCTTTACGACTTCCTGCGGAAGCGAAATTTCTATATCGCCGACAGCAGCCGCAGCAATTACCCCGTGACAAAATTTTCCCTGTCGAGCTCACTGAACATGTCCTATCTCGGCAACACCGATGCGGACCAGACCAACCTGCTCGTGCGGCAGAACCTTGTCAGCTACCTGTTCCGGCAGAACGGGTATAACGTTGTCAACCTTGAGTCCGGCTATGCCGTTACGCAGCATTTCGATTTCGCAACAAGTACTGTCAAAGCCGGTGGATTGAATGAGTTCGAGAGACGCCTGCTGGAGCTCACCATCCTTCGCATCGACGACGTGCTGGGCATCGAGGACTATAACCGGACGCGCAGCATTCTTCAAAAGGTATCCGACCTGGTGAAAGCCCCCGGGCCCAAGTTCGGGTTCGTCCATATCGTTTCACCCCACCCACCGTATGTCTTCGATAAGAATGGTGGCCAGCGGAAGCGAAGCTCCCTGTCGGATCGCAATTGGGAGCCGCGGAAAGAGTATGCCGACCAGCTGGAATACATCTCGAAGGAAGCGATCCGGTTCATCGACGAGATCCTGCAGAATGCAAAAGTGCCGCCGGTGATCATCCTTCAGTCGGACCACGGTCCCCTGTTTTCGGATGCCGACTGGCAAAACGTTTTCCGGTCGCGCATGAGCATCCTGAACGCGTATTACGGTCCGCCCGAATTGAAGACCAGCCTGTACAAAACGATCTCTCCCGTCAACTCGTTTCGCGTCGTCAGCCGCTGCCTGTTCGGGCAGAACTTCCCGCTTTTGGCGGATACGACCATCCCCTTTGCAACCTTTATCGCGGAGCCGACGTTCAAGCTATACCTGGACGCGCCACCTCATTGACAAATCCGTATCTTTTCAATCCTGCTTCGCCGACCGGCATGCCTACGGCCTGAATGCGAGCAACAAACCGAACTCCTGACCATGTGGCCATTCAATAAAAAAAAGGAAGCGATCATCGAGCCTGCCGACCTGTCGTGGCTTGGAACCGATATGCACTCACACCTGATCCCCGGAATTGACGACGGCTCGCCCGATATGGCAACCAGCATCGAGCTCGTCCGGGGCTTCCAGGCGCTCGGCTACCGCAAGGTCATCACCACGCCGCATATCCTGTGGGAGATGTACCCGAATACGCCCGACATCATTCGCACCGGGGTCGCGGCGCTGCGGGCGGAAATGGCGGCGCAGGGGATCCAGATGGAGATCGGCGCCGCGGCCGAATACTTTATCGACGAGCATTTCGTGGAAGAGCTGGCGCAAAAACGGCCCCTTCTAACGCTCAAGGACAACCTGGTGCTGGTGGAGATCTCCACGGTCACTGCGCCGTTCGATTTCAAGGAGGTCCTGTTTGAGCTGCAGCTGCAGGATTATGTTCCTGTCATCGCCCACCCGGAACGCTATATCTACCTGAAGGATAACAAAGCGATCTTCACCGAACTGAAGGACAGCGGCTGCCTGCTCCAGTTGAATATGGGATCGCTCCTGGGCCACTACGGCGCATCGGTGCAGGGCCTGGCCGAATACCTCGTGCGCGAGGAGCTCTATGATTTCGTGGGGTCGGACCTGCACCACTCACGCCACCTCGACCTCATGTCGCGGGCGGCAGGCCTGCCGCTGCTGGCGCGACTGAAAGCATCCGGGCAGCTGAAGAATGCGACGCTGTAAGGGCGGCCAACCTTTTCGTACCTTGTTTGTCATACCGTTGTTATGGGCTTTACCATCAAGGAACTAGAAACGCTGACAGGCATTAAGGCGCATACGATCCGCATCTGGGAGCAACGCTATGATTTTCTGAAGCCGTCACGCACGACCACCAATATCCGTTCCTACAACAACGAGGAGCTCAAGACCCTGCTCACCGTGGCCCTGCTGAATAAATACGGCTACAAGATCTCGAAGATCGACGACATGCCGGCCGAGCAGCGATCCCAGGAAGTTCTCAACCTCCAGTTTGCCGAAGCGCGGACGGAGCATCTTGTCCACCAGCTGATCGGGTGCATGATCGACCTCGACGTGCAGGCCTTCGAATCGCACGTCGATGCCTGCATCCGCGACCGTGGCCTTGAGGAGACCATCGCAACGGTTATCTTCCATTTCCTTGATAAGATCGGGATCCTCTGGCAGACCGGCCGCATCAACCCCGTGCACGAGCACATCGTTTCCAATATCATCCGCCAAAAGATCATCGCCGCCATCGAAGCCTTCCCGCTTCCTGCGCGGCAGAGTCCGCTGGTGCTGCTCTTCCTGCCCGAGAACGAATACCACGAGCTCGGCCTGCTCTTCGTCTTCTTCCTGCTGCGCCGCAACGGGATCGCCGCGATCTACCTCGGCGCAAACGTGCCGCTGAAAGATGTGCAATATGTCACCCGGTTGAAGAAGCCCGACTACCTCTATCTCCACCTGACCTCCATCCCCGGTCGTCTCAACTTCTCCAAGTTCCTCTCGGCCGTGCAGGAGCAAAGCCCTGACTGCCGCATCCTGTTGTCCGGCTTCATTGCGCAGGGCGTTACGCAGCAGGCCTATCCGCACGTCGTTCCCCTGCAATCGCTGGGGCAGGTCGTGTCTTATATCGCCGCCCTGCCGGAAAAATAATTTTTTTGGACATGTTTTTGTTTAACTTTGTGCTGTCACAATTTAAACAAGATGAGCATTCAGGAGTTCAATAGCTTGGTGATCGACAACGCGGAGGGTCTTCGGCCTTTTGCCATTACGCTCACAAAAGATCGCGAGGAAGCGCAGGACCTGTGCCAGGAAACCCTGTACAAGGCGTTTGCGCACCGTGACAAGTACCAGCCGGGAACGAATATCCGCGCCTGGCTGTGCACCATCATGCGCAACATCTTCATTAACGAGTACCGCCGCAATGAGCGCAAGCGGGTGATCCTGGACGCCATTCGCTATACCGAGCCGAGCCAGTCGCTGTCGGTCAGCGCGGAAGGCACCCTGCGCATGAAAGAGATCCAGTCCGCACTCTACAATTTACCGCATATCTTTAAGACGGCATGCCTTCTCTACCTGCAGGGATACAAGTACCAGGAGATCGCCCACGCTCTTGGTGAGCCCCTCGGCACCATCAAGAGCCGCATTCATTTTGCCCGCAAGCTTCTTCAAAAACAACTGGAACGGTGAAACGATCTGTGATCATAATCGGGGCGGGTTTTGCGGGCCTCTCCGCCGCAGCTTTCATGGCGAAGGCCGGTTGGCACGTGACCGTTGTCGAGAAGAACGATACGGCGGGCGGCCGGGCCGCGCAGCTGGTAGACCAGGGCTTCACGTTTGACATGGGCCCAAGCTGGTACTGGATGCCGGATGTCTTTGAGCGCTTCTTTGCGCAGTTCGGCAGGAAAGTCTCCGACTATTACACCCTCACGCGCCTCGATCCGTCTTACCGGGTCTACTGGCCGGAAGGGGAGACGGATATCCCGGCCGACGAGACCTCGCTTCGCAACCTGTTCGAATCGATGGAAGGGGGCGCCGGGGCGCGGCTCGACAGCTACCTGCGCGAGGCGGGCCACAAGTACCGCATCGGCATGCAGGACCTCGTTTACAAGCCCGGGCGGGCGCTGACCGAGTTCCTCGACTGGAACGTCATCCGCAACGTCTTCCGTCTCGACATCTTCACATCCATGAAGAAGCACATCGCCCGCTTCTTCCGGAACCCGCGCCTGCAGCAGCTCCTGGAGTTTCCGATCCTGTTCCTCGGCGCACTCCCAGCAAATACGCCCGCGCTCTACAGCCTGATGAACTATGCCGACATGAGGGGCGGCACCTGGTACCCGCAGGGAGGCATGTATGCCATCGTACGCGGCATGCAATCGCTCGCCGAAGAGCTCGGCGTCCAGTTTCGCTTTGGCGAAGAAGCGCAGGAGATCGTGATCCGGGAAGGACGCGCGCGGCAGCTGCGCACAAGCAAAGGGATTTATGATGCCGACGCGGTGATCAGCGGGGCCGACTACCAGTTCACCGAAAGCCGCCTCCTGCCGGCCGCGTTCCGTAGTTATACGGACGCGTACTGGGAGCGAAAGATCCTGGCGCCTTCCTGCCTTCTCTATTACGTCGGGCTCAACAAGCGCCTCGACGGCCTGCAGCACCATTCACTTTTTTTCGACGTTCCCTTTGCGCCTCACGCCGGGGAGATCTATACAAACCCGCAATGGCCTGCCGAGCCTCTGTTCTATGTCAGCGCACCCTCGCGGACTGACGATACGGTGGCCCCCGCCGGATGCGAGAACCTCATGTTCCTGGTGCCGGTGGCGGCCGGTCTTTCCGGCGATACCGAAGCGCTGCGCGACCGTTATTTCGATGCGATCGCCACGCGGTTTGAAGAACGTACGGGGCTGAAGATCCGAGATGCGATCATCTACCGGAAAAGCTTTTCCGTATCTGATTTCGTGACCAGCTACAATTCATTCAAGGGCAACGCGTACGGACTTGCCAACACGCTCTCGCAAACCGCGCTCCTGAAGCCCTCCTGCCAAAGCAAAAAAGTGCCGAACCTGTTTTATACCGGGCAGCTGACGGTACCCGGGCCCGGTGTGCCTCCCAGCCTCATCAGCGGCGAGGTTGTTACAAAACATCTTCTCAAACGGTTTAACGGATAGTCATGACAGTTGACCTTTTTCATAAGACCAGCAGCGATTGCAGCAAAGTGGTGACGGAGAATTACAGCACGTCTTTTTCGTCCGCCATCCGGCTGCTCCATGCGGATCTCCGCCGACCCATCTTTCATATCTATGGCTTTGTGCGCCTTGCCGATGAGATCGTCGATACGTTCCATGGACACGACAAGAAAAAGTTGCTGGCGGAGTTCAGGGAGCAAACCTTCGAGGCCATTGCGCAGGGGCTTTCGCTGAACCCGATCCTGAACAGCTTCCAGAAAGCTGTCAACCAGTTTGACATCGGCCATGACCTGATCGACGCGTTCTTCAGCAGCATGGAATCCGACCTTACCGAAAGCAGGTACGATCGGCAGGGATACGAGGCGTATATCTACGGGTCTGCAGAGGTCGTGGGACTGATGTGCCTGGCTGTCTTTTGTGAAGGCGACATGAACCGCTACGAAGCCCTCAAAGCCTCCGCGCGCTCCCTCGGTGCGGCATTTCAGAAAGTGAATTTCCTGCGCGATATCCAGGCCGATTTCACAGGGCTCTCCCGCATGTACTTCCCCGGCTGTAATTTCTATAATTTTACGGAAGGAGAGAAGCGGGCCATCGAGAGCGACATCGAAGCCGATTTCCAGGCAGCCTATGCGGGGATACTGAAGCTCCCCATGAAAGCGCGGTTCGGTGTCTACGTGGCCTATAAATATTACCATTCGCTGTTCGACAGGATCAAGGAAACGGCACCTGCACATATTTTGCACAAGCGGATCCGGATACCGAATTATTACAAGGCCTATATCGTATTCAGGGCAACCGTAAAAAACCGGCTGCGCCTGATCTAACAACGGGGATGACAGACATGAAAAGAGACGAGGTGATCTTAGTGACGGAGGGAGACGTGGCGACCGGCACGCTCGAAAAGATGGAAGCGCACCGGCAGGGCCTTCTCCACAGGGCGTTCAGCGTCTTCATCTTCGACCCCCAAGGACGCCTGCTCCTGCAGCAGCGCGCCGCCACGAAATACCACGGAGGCCTGCTCTGGACAAACAGCTGCTGCAGCCACCCGTTCCCCGGCGAGGAAACAGCCGCTGCGGCCACGCGCCGCCTCCAGGAAGAGCTTGGCTTCACAACGCAGCTGACGCAGATCTTCGACTTCACCTACCGCGCGGAGGTCGAGAACGGTCTCACCGAGCACGAGTTCGACCACGTCTTTGCCGGCCGGTATCACGGCGCCGTCAATGCCGACCCCTCCGAGGTTGCCGCCGTTCGGTACGCCTCGCTTCCGGAATTGGAAGGGGCCCTGAAAACGGACCCGGCCGCATTCACCACGTGGTTCCGCATCGTCTTCCCCCGCGTGCGGGACTGGTGGAACAAACAAGAATGGGAAACCGTAAAAATGCAGGAACGATGACAGTGATCTATTTCATAGCCCTGCTTCTCGCTACCTTCCTCACCATGGAAGGCATCACCTGGCTGACACACCGCTACGTGATGCACGGGTTCCTGTGGTTCCTGCACCGCGACCACCACCAGGTGGAGCCGGGCTTCTTCGAAAAGAACGACTGGTTCTTCATCATCTTCGCCGTTCCCAGCATCCTGCTGATCCTTTCCGGAACTCTCAACGGGATCTGGTGGAAGGCAGCGATCGGGTTCGGCATCATGGCCTATGGCGCGGCGTATTTCATTGTTCACGACGTCATTATCCACCAGCGCTTCAAGTGGTTCAGCCGCAGCCGCAGCACCTATGTGCGCGCCATTCGCTGGGCGCACAAGATGCACCACAAGCACCTCGGAAAAGAAAACGGCGAAAGCTTCGGGATGCTCTACGTCCACCGCAAATACTGGGAGAAGATCAGGCGCGACAGGCAGCTTATGGCCGGGAAAAAAGTAGGCTACGCACCGGAGATCTAACGTTGCCGATCATTTTTACAAGACAAATTGACACCAAGGCCCACATACGATTACATCATTGCCGGGGCAGGCTGCGCCGGTCTCAGCCTCGCCGTCCACATGATCCGCTCGGGGCATGCCACAGGCCGGAAGATCCTGCTTCTCGACCACGACGCAAAACGCTCGAATGACCGCACGTGGTGCTTTTGGGAAACAAAGCCGGGCCTGTTCGAGGACATCGTTTACAAGTCGTGGCAGAGCCTCTTGTTCCGGGCACCGGGCGTTACCCGCAGTCTTTCGATCGAACCCTATACGTATAAGCTGATCCGCGGTGTCGACTTCTACCGCTATTGCTTCGAGCTCATCGACCGCGAGCCCGGCATGGAGTTTCGCCAGGCACGCATAACGGCCTGCCACAACCGTGAAGACGGAGCGGAGGTCGCACTCGACGACGGCACGCTGCTCACTGCCGGCCTTGTCTTCAACAGCCTCTATTCGCTACCCTCGCCCGACACGCGCGACATCCGCCTGCTGCAGCATTTCCGCGGCTGGCTGATCGAGACGGACACAGATGCGTTTAACCCTGAACAGGCAACACTAATGGATTTCCGCACCGGCCAGGACGCGGGCGCCACGTTCTTTTATGTCATGCCATTTTCAGAGCGTCAGGCCCTGGTCGAGTATACGCTGTTTTCACCCGCGCTTCTGGACGAAAAAGACTACCACGGAGCCCTTGAGACTTATATCGGCAGCATCCTGGGCGTCGGTCAATACCGCATCCTGGAAAAGGAAGCCGGCGCGATCCCCATGACCAACCACCGCTTCCCGCGCGGCTCGGGGCGGATCCGTAACATCGGCACAGCCGGCGGCCAGACAAAATCGTCCAGCGGCTATACGTTTCGATTCATTCAAAAAGAAGTGGCTGCGATCGTGAAAAGCCTGGAGGGCAGTGGCCATCCGTTCCCTCCGCGGCAGCACGGGAAGCGGTTCACGTTTTACGACAATGTGCTGCTGTCCGTTCTCAACCAGCGACGCATGCCGGGCCACGCGCTGTTCTCCAGGCTGTTTGAAAAGAATCGGCCGCAGGACATCATGCGGTTCCTGGACAATGAATCGAGCCTTACCGGCGAGCTCAAGATCATTGCCACCCTTCCCACCATGCCTTTTCTCCGTGCCGCCGCTTGGACCGTCGCCTCTAGCTGAACTGGCGCAGCACACCCACAAGCGACGCGGCGGGCACCACGCCCGACTGCCTCCATTTCACCTCGCCATTCTTGAAAAGGATCAGGGTCGGAACGCCCTGGATGCCGAATTGCGAGGCGGCCTGCGGATTGCGGTCAATATCGATCTTGATAATGGTCACGGCATCGCCAACCGCATCCTTTGCCTGCTTCAGAATGGGCGCCATCGTCTTGCACGGGCCGCACCACTCCGCGAAAAAATCAACAAGCACCGGTTTTTCCGACCGGATCATCTCGCCAAAGGTTGCCATCACATCTGTTTTGAACAGTACAGCAGAACCCATACCAGCCGGCCGTCGCCAAAAACAAAAAAACCTTCCAGGAGAAGGTTTTTTTGAAGGCGCTTGGTGTTTAGATGGTGTTTCAGGTTCTTTCGAAAGGATAATTGGATGTGGTTCTTCTGGATGTAGGATCGTTTGGCTTTTCGGTTGGATTGGATTGGTTTGGTAAAGATGGGCGCTGCAAACGGCATTCGCGCATTCGCCCAGGCTTCATTTTCACCCGTACGGAATCATCTTATGGCTTACTAGTAGGAACTGCTTAGCGCGACGGCCGGGCTTGCCTGATTCAATCCGGATCGCCTTTTCATCCGTATATGCGCCACCGTCATGACGAACCAATTTTCAACCGTCCTGTTTATTGAGGGCCACCCGGTGCGCTATGAGCTGCATGCCGATGGCGCGAACTTTCGCTTATGGCCAACCGAAAACCCAAACCTTGAGCTCCATCCGCCCCGCATTGATGTAGCGCTCGTCGACGGCTCCTGGGTCATCGGGGGAATATCGGACCGCGACCTGATCGCGCAGGTGCTGGAAGACCTGGAGAGGCACGGGACGGCCCTCCTGCCGGGCCGTCATTCATAGGGTATAATAATTGCATCTATTGCCTCGTGCAGTCGCCTGTGGGCGGGCGGGACAGTGGCAGCGATCACAATCAAACGTTTCGCCGGATGACATTTACCGATTTTAAGTTTCTTCCCCTTCCCTTCCAGGCTCACCTGGTGTGTTCCCGTGGCGTGCTGCTTGCCGAGCGCGCTGAAGGAGATTTTCATTTTTCCCTGTACGCCCTCGATTCTTTTTATGTCGAGGTCTGCTTTCGCACCGAGGACAGCGAGGTGATCAGGCTGCTGAGCTTTTACCACACATTTTTCCTCGAACCCTACCTTGAAACCATCACCCTGGCTGAGTTGGCCGGCCATGCCGCTGTGAGCGCAGTGAGGCATTAAAATTGGATAGGTAGGCTTGAAAAAGAATGGATATGGAACAAAAAGCGAATGACAGGCTGACCAATATGACCGACATGGTATCGGTCATGAACAAGTTGACGATCGAAGGGTTTTCTGAGCAGTTCAAGGTCGTCAAGGGAAAGATGCAGGGCATGGACGATAAGAAATCGTATAAGCCCGGTGATCTCAGGTCGGTGAACTTCTACCGGTTCGAAGGCCCTTCGAACCCTGATGATATGTCGATCCTCTACGCGATTGAAACGGCGGACGGAAGAAAAGGCACGCTCGTCGATGCCTACGGCCGCTATGCGGATGAGGAGATCGGGAAATTCATGAAGCAGGTGGAGATCGAAAAAAAGGTTGTCAATCCGAACGACGCTACCGGCCAGGCCGAGTCGCAGGACACCTAAATAAAAAGACGCGGCTTGAACCGCGTCTTTTTATTTCTCTCCGCTCGATCGCTTCAGATCTTCTGCGAATGAAGTGAGTTGTGGCCTCGCCGCGAATCGAACGCGGACCCAGGGCTTCGGAGACCCTTATACTATCCATTGTACTACGAGGCCAGTCCCGCAGGGGCTGGCAAAAGTAAGACGAACGGGTTAGATTCAGTGTTCAAAGTTCAGAATTTCAACGCCTACTTGATGAGCCCGTGCGCGTTCGTTGCGAAAATCTTCACGGCGATCGCCAGCAGGATCACACCAAAGAACTTCCGCACCGCGATGAGGCCGGCAGGTCCCAGCATGCGCTCCAGGAAGCGCAGCGATTTCAGCACCAGGTAAACGAAAAGCAGGTTCAGCAGGATGCCCGCCAGCACCGTCGCATACTCGTAGTTCGCTTTCAGCGAGATGATGGTTGTGAGCGTTCCCGACCCGGCGATCAGCGGGAAGGCGATCGGCACCACTGTCGCCGCACGGATCTCGTTCTCTCCTTTGAAGAATTCCATCCCAAGCACCATCTCGAGCCCCAGAATAAAAATGACAATGGAGCCGCCCACTGCAAAAGAGTTGACCTCCAGCCCAAGCAGGTTCAGGAACGGCTTCCCCAGGTACAGGAACAGGATCATGAGCGCGCCCGAGATCAGCGTTGCCCGCAGCTCGTTGATGCCGCCCAGCTTGCTTTTCAGGGAGATCAGCACCGGCACGGCGCCCACAATATCGATCACCGCAAAGAGCGTGAACGAGACGGTCAGGAGGTCCTTGATATTGATTCCCATGGCGCTGGATTGAGGCGGCAATTAAGGCAAAAGTTCGCAGAAATAAAAACCGGCAGGGGGCGCCGGTGCCGTAAAACATTCTTCTTCCTCCTTCTTCGGGGCCGTATAAGCACGGTACACCGTTTCGCCGCGCGTGAATGTCACCGGAGTCGAAAAGCCCGGTCCGTCGAAAACGAACGAATGGTATTCGCCATTCTCGCCGCAAGGGTCAACGTCCGCGGGAAGGTCGGCAAGAAAGGACTGGTCGAGCAGTCGCCCGCAAAAGTCCTGGCCAAGAAAGCTGTCGTTGACACAGACAACGATGGCTCGAAAGCCAAGCGCGATGAATTCGGCGGCGAGGTCGGTCGTATTGCGCTTCCACAAGGGAAATAGGGCCTGGAGTCCGTCCAGTGCCAGCATGCGCTCGCGGTATAGGCGCAGGTCCTCCAGGAAAATGTCGCCATACACCGCATCCGAGAAACCAGACGCGGCAAATTCCTGGTGCGCGCTCCGCAGGGCCGCTTCATAGGTCTCCATTCCGGGCTGCTCCGTCAGCTCCAGCGTGTGGAGGGGAAGCCCCAGAGAAGCGGCCTGGCGTTGCAGGAGCTCGCGCCGGACACCATGCATGGAAATGCGCCCATGCGCCGCGTTCATCGAGGTGAGCAGTGCTTCTACGGGAAGGCCGCCGAGGCGCGCGTGGTAAAGAGCGAGGCTCGAATCCTTGCCGCCGCTCCAGTTGAGAAATGCTTTCATAAAAAAAGATGGCAGCCGGACCGGCTGCCATCAGGTTGATTTAAAAATTGAACCGGATCCCGCCGTAAGCGTTCACGCCCGGCGTGTTATAGCCATAGACCTCGTGGTAGGCCTCACCCGTCACATTGCGAACGTCCGCGAAAAGCCTCACCTTGGTTTTGGGAAATGCGTATTCACCATACAGGTTCACCAGCACATACGGCTTCAGCTCCACCTGCGTCTGGGAATACGTGGGTGGAGGAAAGGTCAGGTCCAGGCTTCTGCCCACTGAATTGAGCTGGGCGCTGAGGTACAGCGCTTTCGTCGCCTGCGTGCCGATGGTCAGCGCAAAACTTTGCTTCGGACGACGGTACAGGTTGAAAAATGTCGTGTCCTTGCCGCCTTGCTGTGTCGTGATCTTTCCATTTACATAGGAGTAGAAGGCCTTGATCTGGATGCGCTCGTTGAGGTTGATCTTTCCATCGACCTCGATGCCATGGTCTTCCTGCTTGTCGCGGTTGATATAGCGCGATTGAAACGTGACGGGATCGAAGAAGAACACCATCAGGTCGTTGACGTCGCGGCGGAAATAGGTTGCGCGCAGGTAGGCTTTTTCATCGCTGGTGAAATACTGAACACCGCCTTCAATATTGAGCGATACCTCCGGGTCAAGAGCGCGGTTGCCATACTCGGAATAAAGCTGGTACAGGCTCGGTGTGCGGTAGCCGGACGACAGGTTGGCAAACACCTTCCACTGCTTCCGGAACAGGAAGGACGGGTTCAGGTTGTAGGCAAGGTTGCTTCCGTAGCGGGAGTGGTGGTTGAGCCGCGCGCCGCCTTCCACGGAAAACCCGCTTCCACCGTTGTAGGCGAGGGCCGCGTAAAGGCCGGCCTGGTCCTGCTGGGTGCTGTCTGTTCCAAGCTCGCTTTTTGAAACGAAGCCGAAGCCATTGTAGTAGGTATTCAGGTCAAGCGACGAGGACCTGAAGTCGGCGCCCGCCGTGAGCTTGAGGCTGCTGAACGATTGAACGAAGATGGCTTCGGCGAAGTGTTCATTCGCCCGGTATCGGTTCGTGCTGAAGGCCATTCCCAGGGAGCTGTCGTCGCGGTAGTCGCGCTTTGTGTTGGTCAGCTGGTAGAGGAGGGACAAGGTGCCGGAGCCAATGCCGATCTCGTTGCGAACGCCTGTCTGGAGGTTTTTGTTGGTATAGGTGTAGTCCGGATCATCGACGAGGGCGTCGTTGTCCAGCTCACCATTGACACGTGCATAGCGGATATAGGGGGCGATGCGGATGCGCGGCGCTGCCTGGATCCCGAAGCTCGCCTGCACGCCGTTTTGCTCGGAACCGTCCTTGTCAAATGTACCCGTGGCGCCGGCGGGCTTCTGCGCTTCGCTGATGCCGTTGGTGCTGAAATAATTGTAGCCGATATTGTAATCGAAGGCTTTTTTGCCTCCATGAATGGCCGCCGCTGCACGCACGGTTCGGTAGCTTCCATAGCTGAGCAGGCCATTACCGCCAGCTGACTGGCCACTGCCTTTCCGCGTGATGATGTTGATGACCCCCGCAATGGCATCGCTCCCGTAGAGCGTGCTCTGGCTTCCTTTCAGGACCTCGATGCGCTCAACGCTTTCGATCGGGATCTGGCGCAGGTCGAAATTGCTGCCGATGCCGGTGGCGTCATAGACGGGCACGCCGTCGATGGTGATCAGTGTGTGCTCAACGCGTGCGCCGCGCAGGTAAATGCTTTTGTCTTTGCCTGGGTTACTCGCAGCCCCGTTGATGTAAAGGCCACCCTGCTCGTTGAGGAGCTGGGAAAGGTCGCGGCTCCCGGCGCGCTCGATGTCGGCGCGGTTGATCACGACAACGACCTTGCCGGTGCTGCTTGTTTTCGTGGGATACTTGTTGGCGCTGATGACCACTTCGTTGAGGGTCCTGGACGAGTCTACTTGGGCGAGGGCGGGACTGCCGACAAGGAGGGCAGCCACGGCATAAAATGTCTTCATAAACTGAAGGTTTTTAGGTGGCTGCTTTCGGAAGAGATAGAAAGATAAAGACGGCGGCGTATTTAAATTTCCTGCTTTTCACCCGAAAGCAAAATGAATTTGAGCCGGAACAGGCAGGTCTTCTGGCTTGCTGCTCCTGCCGGTCCCTTCCCATTCGCGCGGTGCGGACAGTGGTTTGACCGGCAGTGTGTGTGTTTCATTTTTTCGGATGCAAACAACACCGTACAGCTTACAGCTACGGGGATAGCGCCGGATTTTCACCGGCTTCCCTTTTCATTCCGCGGGGCGGAAACCTGTTTCGTGTCGCAAATGTAGAGATGTGATGTCAATCGTCAAAGGGTAAATGCGGGATAAGGGAGCGGACGCCGGAAAACCCTGTGCAGAACGTTCCGATCTGCAGGACATTATTTTGGCTGTTGCTCGCGACCATATCCTCGCATATATTTTCACTTGTCCCCAAAAATGGAGCTCTGCCTGTGAATATATTTTCGGGCTTGGAAAGATGGGGAACGGAATGCGATTTGTTGCCTTCTCTTCGGTAAAAACTCTGAACGGAATCCCTGCAAATGGAAGACAACCTGAACAGTCTCGAATTGGATACTCTCAAGCGCATGCATCAATCGGCAGCCTTCCGGATGCAGGCTGCGTTGCTGAGCGGGTCAAGCTGGGAAGACGTCCGTGAACACAGGGAAATGGTGACCGAGCTTGCCATCGCCATTCACCGGAAGGAGCCCGCCTATTTTCTCAACCCGGCCGAATCGCCGCGGCGGAGCTCGCCATCCGACGACTAACCCACGTGCCGCAATTCTCTCTTCCGTGCCACCAGCACGCACCAGTTTTCACGGTGCGCGTTGTCACTCATTTCTTGCTGCCCGATCCCGGTCCTTGTCCTGCGCGGGCGCAAACGGACGCCGCCGTTCCGGGACTCATCAAGTGGGGTGAGCATTCCGACTGATTTCTTATCTTTCGGCCCCATGAGCGAAAGACCGAAGCTGAAACTGTTCGACTTTACGATGATCGTCATCAGCCTCGTGATCGGCATGGGCATCTTCCGGACTCCCGTCAACGTTGCCAAGGACGCACCCTCTACTTTCGTGTTCTTTGCAGCCTGGATCGCCGGGGGGCTCGTTGCCCTGTGCGGGGCACTGACGTACGCCGAGATCGGATCGCGCCTTCCCGTTACCGGTGGTTACTATAAAGTGTTTTCCTACGCGTACCATCCCTCCATCGCCTTTGCCGTCAACTGCCTCATCCTGGTGTCCAATGCCGCGTCCCTGGCGGGTGTGGCCATCATTGGCGGCGAATACATCACCGGTGTTTTTGTGCCCGCGCTCAAGGACCCGGGCTACCTCGATATCGCTGCGAACGCACAGCATATTCAGCTCATCAAGATGTCGATCGCGCTGGCCGCCATCGCGCTTTTTTATGGCGTCAACCTGCTCGGACTGAAGATGAGCGCACGCACCCAGAGTGTCCTGATGGTGATCAAGATCATTCTCATCCTGCTCCTGATCGCGCCCGTTTTTCTTGCCACCGGCGATGCGGGCACGCAGGCCGTGGTGCGCACGGTGAGCCCGACCATGAACGAGTACATCAAGGCCTTCGGTGTCGGGCTTGTGGCGGTCAGCTTTACCTACGGCGGCTACCAGCAGACGATCAATTTCGGGGCAGAGGTAACGCGCCCGAACAGAAACATTCCGCGCGGCATTTTCTTCGGCATCTTTACGATCATCGTTCTCTACCTCACCATCAACTATGCCTATATAAAAGTGATCGGGTTCGAGAACCTGAAGCACAGCACGAATATCGCAGCCATCATGGCTTCGAAGATCTTCGGGGTCAACGCCGAGCGGGTGCTGTCGACCTTCCTGTTCCTCAGTGTGCTCGCGTATGTGAACGTGCTGCTGATGAGCAACCCGCGCGTGATGTTTGCGATGAGCGATGACGGGATCCTCCCGCCGGTCTTCAAAAAGAGGAACGAGCGGACGGGCGCCCTCACCCTTTCGCTGTCCGTCTTCGCGGCCTTGTGCGCGCTGATCGTCTTCTGGGCGCAGGAATTCGATACGATCCTGAGCTTCTCGATCTTCCTGGATTGCTTCGGCATGATCCTCTCTGCAGGCAGCATCTTTATTCTCCGGAAAAAGACGGCCCACCTCAATGGCACCGGCATCTACCAGATGAAGGGCTACCCGCTGCAGCCGATCCTGTTCATTGCCGCATATACGTTTGTGGCCATCAGTCTTCTCGTCAATGAAAAGACGACAAAGCTTTCCCTCATCGGGCTTGGTGTGCTGGCTGCCTTCGTCGCGATTTATTTCCTGCTTGCTCAAACCAACAAACGAAAACATGACTGACATCGAACGACCCAGGCATCGCCACCGGCGCCGGCACCGCACAAAAAAACAGCGGGCGCGGCTTCGTCCTGTCGACATCTTCCTGCTCGTTTGGAGCATCGTGTCGCTCGTCCTGTTCTTTTACCTGCTGGACAAGGTGGACAGCGCACCACCCTGGCAGATCGCGGCACTGGCTGTTTCTACAGCCGTCGGCCTGCTCCTTTTCTTCCGCCTGGGCCTACGCGCAAAAAAATAATTATGGACCTTTCATCGATCCTGACCGAGCTCGGCGAAGAGCGCGAGCACTACTTCAATGCAGTGGCGCCGCCCATCATGCAGACAAGCAATTTTGCTTTCAAGACCGTCGCCGGCCTCCGGGCCGCTTTTGCCGATGAAATGGGAGGCTACCTGTACAGCCGGGGCCTCAACCCGACGGTCGACATCCTCCGCAAGAAGCTCGCTGCGCTGGACGGCGCCGAAGACGCGCTTGTGTTCAACAACGGCGCAGCGGCGATCTTTGCCGGCGTGCTGGCCCATGTCAAGGCCGGCGACCACATCATCTCGGTGCGTGACCCGTATAGCTGGGCGCAGAAGATGTTTGATGTCATCCTGCCGCGTTTTGGCGTCACCACGACCTATGTCGACGGCCGCACGCTGGCAGCTTTCGAATCCGCACGCAGGCCGCAGACAACGTTTATCTATCTCGAGTCGCCGAACTCGTGGAGCTTCGAGCTGCAGCCGCTCGCGGACGTCGCTGCCTTTGCCCGTGCCCACGGCATCGTCACTCTTCTTGACAACAGCTACGCGACGCCGCTGTACCAGCAGCCGATCCCGATGGGCATCGACCTCTGTATGCAAACGGCCACCAAGTATATCGGCGGCCACAGCGATACCCTTGGCGGTGTGCTGACCGGCACGCGTGAGCGGATCAGGGCCATCTTCGAAAGTGAATACCTGAATATCGGCAGCGGTGTATCGCCGTTCAATGCATGGCTCCTGCTGCGTGGCCTGCGCACACTGCCCGCGCGGCTCGAGCGCATCACGCGCACGACGGGGGAGGTGCTTGCGTTTTTACAGGGGCACCCGAAGGTCGCCTCCGTCAACTTTCCGCTCGACACGTCCTTTCCGCAATACGAGCTCGCGCGAAAGCAGATGACGGGCGCCTGCGGCCTTCTCACGTTTACGTTGAAAGACGGAACCGTTGATACCATCACGCGCTTCTGCGACGCGCTGCAACATATCCTGATGGCAGTTAGCTGGGGTGGGTATGAGTCGCTGATCATTCCAAAGTGTGCGGGCATTCCGCCGGCCGACTTTGACGCGACCAACCCGGTGCACCAATGGATCCGGCTGTACACGGGCCTGGAAGACAGCTCCTATCTCATTGGGGACCTGCAGCAGGCCCTTGACAAAATTTAGGCTGGCTCGCTTTTTCGATTATTTTTACTCCATGAACAAGCTGCTTTGCGGGGCCATGGCCCTGTTGCTGTGCCTTTCGGTATCCGCACAGGAGAAATGGGACCTGCGCCGCGCCGTCGACTATGCGCTGGCAAACAATATTTCCGTCAAGCAGGCCGACCTGCAGGTGCGGTACGCGGAGCTCAACGAAAAACTGGCCCGCGGCGCACAGCTTCCCAACCTCAACTTCGGCCTCAACGCCGGCTATAATTTCGGTCTCAATGAAAACCCGACGACGGGCACGCTTCAGAACGTCAAGAACCTGAGCACAACCGCAAACCTGCAGTCGGGTGCGACGCTCTTCAACTGGTTCTCGCTGAAGCACAACCGTGAAGCGGCACGCATCAATATCCTCGCCGAGCAGGCCCAGGTGACGAAAGCGCAAAACGATATCGCCCTCAATGTTGCCGTTTCCTACCTGCAAATTCTGCTGGCGCGCGAGCAGGAAAAGGTCGTCGAAGTGCAGGTGCAGCAAACGATCTCGCAGCTCGAGGTGACACGGAAGCGCGTAGCGGCCGGTCTCCTTCCGGAGCTCAACGCAGCGGAGCTCGAGGCGCAGCTGGCATCCGACAGCACCGCCCTGATCACCGCGCGCGGCTCCTCGCAGCAGCTGCTTCTCCAGATGAAAGCCTTGCTCAGCCTCGATGCAGCGACACCCTTCGATGTAGTGGCGCCGCCCGTGTCCCTGATCCCGGTGGAAGATCTTGCGGACCTCGCCCCGGATCGCGTCTTCGAGATGGCCGTCGCCAACCTGCCCCAGCAAAAAGTGAACTCCCTTCGCCTCCAGGCGGCCGCCGAGCGCGTGGCTTCGGCCCGCGGCCAGCTGTACCCGGTCATTTCAGCCTTCGGCAGCCTCAACACCCGGTACCTCCATCTCCGCCAGCCGCTCTACAAGCAGGTGCTGTCGGGCTACCAGACGACCGGCCTCCGCGCCGATGCGGGCAGCGGCACGTTCTACGCTGTGCAATCACCTGTCTACGTGGCCGGGGATAAGACCGGAACCTATTACACGACCGACCCGCTCGGCACGCAGCTTTCGGAAAACTTCGGGCAGCAGCTCGGGGTTAGTGTGCAGGTGCCCATCTTCAATGGCTACCGGGCGCGTTCGGCCGTCAGCCGCGCGCGTCTCGATGTGCGCCAGCTTCAGCTGCAGGATACCCTTGACAGGCAGACCCTGAAGCAGGATATCTACCGGGCGTATAACGATGCCGTCACGTCTATTCAGAAATACAATGCAAGCCGGAAAAGCGTCGCCGCTGCGGAGAAGGCCAACGAGTTTGCCCAGAAGCGCTTTGCCGCCAACCTGTTGTCGACCTATGATGTGATCAATACGCAAAGCAGGCTGGTGCAGGCGCGCATCAACATGCTGTCCGCACAGTTCGACTACGTCTTCCGTCTGAAGCTGCTGGAGTTCTATAAAGGCCAGGGGCTCAAGCTTTGATCTGCCACCAATTTTCGATCATCATTCCTCATACAAGTCATCATGAATAAAACGCTTAAATGGGTCCTCATTATCGCCGGTGTGCTGCTGCTGGTCGTGATCATTGCAAAAGTAGCTGGCGGCCCGTCCGATACCGGTACCAAGGTGGCCGTTGAAAAAGTGAGCCGCCGCACCATTGTCGAAACGGTCAACGCCTCCGGCAAGGTTTATCCCGAGGTAGAAGTGAAGGTGAGCCCGGACATTTCGGGCGAGATCACCGAGCTTACCGTGGCCGAGGGCGACAGCGTCCGCAAGGGCCAGATCCTTGCCCGCATCTATGCCGATGTGTATTCGTCGCAGCGCGACCAGGCGTCCGCGCAGGTGGCGCAATCGCAGGCCGGCGTTGCCAACAGCGCGGCCAGCCTGACCGCCCTACAAGCGCAGCTGAACCAGGACCGTGTCTCTTACAACCGGAATAAGGATCTCTACGACCAGAAGGTGATCTCGAAGTCCGAGCTCGAGCAGTACGAGGTCAAGCTCCGGACATCCGAAGCGCAGTACAACGCGGCGCAACAAAATATCCGCGGCCTCCAGGCCGGCGTCCAAAGCACGCGCACACAACTGGTGATGGCGAATAAGAACCTGGGACGTGCCACGATCGTCGCCCCGATGGACGGTATCGTGTCGTTGCTGAACGTGAAGAAAGGAGAGCGGGTGGTCGGTACGGCGCAGATGGCCGGTACCGAGATGCTGCGCGTTGCGAACATGAACTCTCTCGAGGTGCGCGTGGATGTCGGCGAGAACGACGTGGTGAAAGTGAGCGTCGGCGACAGCGCGGACGTCCAGGTGGATGCCTATAACAACCGGAAGTTCCATGGAGTGGTGACGCAGATCGCGAGCAGCACAAAGAGCGCAACGGCAGCCGCAAACGACGTGACCAACTACGAGGTGCACATTCGCCTCGACCCATCATCATACGCAGACCTCCTGGACCCGGCCAAGCCGCGCAAGTTCCCGTTCCGCCCCGGTATGAATGCGAGCGCCGACATCAAAACGCGCCGCATCGACAACACGCTTGCCGTGCCCATCGCGTCCGTTGCCGCGCGTGTAAAGGGAAGCGACAAGAACGTTGACGAAGCGAAAAAGGAAAAGAAAAAAGACGAGGAAGCCAACACCGAAGAGAGCGATGCTCTCGCCGCCGCGGCCGGTGACGACCTGGAAGAAGTTGCCTTTGTCGTAAAGACGGATGGCACCGTTGAAAAGCGTGTTGTAAAGACAGGCATCCAGGACATAAATAATATCGAGATCCTGAGCGGTCTCAAAGCAGGGGAGCAGGTGGTGTCCGCCCCCTACAATGCCATCAGCAAGACGCTCCGTTCCGGCAAGAAGGTCACCGTAGTGGCCAAGGATAAATTATTCGAGAACAAGTAGATTTGACGAAACGATTGACGATGCAGGCAGACCTCACCTTCGGTGTGATCGGGAGCGGAAGCTGGGCGACAGCCCTTGTGAAGATACTGACGGACAATGGCCAGCCGGTTACCTGGTGGGTCCGTAACCCGAAGAGCGTGGACTATATCCGCCGCCGGCGTCACAACCCCCAATACCTCAGCGCCGCTTACCTCGACGTGTCGTTGCTGTCCATCCGCGAGGAGCTCCACGAGGTGGCGTCCGCATCGGATGTGATCGTGCTTGCGGTGCCGTCTGCCTATATCACCGAAGTGCTGCAGCAACTGCCCCCTGGCGCGCTGACAGGCAAGAAGATCGTGTCCGCCATCAAGGGCATTGTGCCTGGTCCCGATATCCTTCTCAACCAATACCTCGAGCAGGAATACGACCTTGCGCTCAGCGATTACTTTGCCCTCCTCGGTCCCTGCCATGCGGAAGAAGTGGCCGCGGAAAAGCTATCCTACCTGACCTTTTCCGGGATCGATGCGGAGATGACCGAGCGGATCAGCAGCTACTTCAAGACACCCTATATCAACACCATCACCAACCAGGACATCCTGGGTGTGCAGTACGCGGCGGTGCTCAAGAATATTTATGCGCTCGGCGCGGGCATTGCCCATGGACTTGAGTACGGCGATAATTTTCTCAGCGTTTACATTGCCAATGCGGCCGATGAGATGGCCGGCTTCCTCCAAAAGGCGGGTATCCGCCACATCGTGGTGGGCGAGCACCAGGCGCCGCATTCGCAAACGCACCGCAAGGACATCAACTACGCCGCATCGGTGTATCTCGGGGACCTTCTCGTCACCTGCTACTCACCCTATAGCCGCAACCGTACGTTTGGCGCCATGATCGGAAAAGGATATACGGTGCAGTCGGCCCAGCTTGAAATGAATATGGTGGCCGAAGGCTATAATGCCAGCAAGTGCATGTATCACATCAATAAGTCCATCGGCGCCGACATGCCGATCGCGGAAACGGTGTACCGGATCCTGTGGGAGCGGCTGGGGCCAGGCCCTGGTTTCGAGGCAGTGGAGGATGTATTGATCTGATGCCCATGCAGGCGATCAAAAGAGAGCAGTCGCAGACCTGGAAGAGCCCTTACAAAAGCGATGGGCGTGCGGCGTTCGCTGCCATTTCCCGGGTTGTCGTCCCACTGTTCGCACCCGGACCTTACCCCACGCGCTGGTCGCGTTCCCCATCCTCCACTGACCTGTTTGTTTCGGGGAGCTGCCGTGCTTCCTCCCGCGACGCGTGTTTCCGGGGCCTTTCGGTCGCTGTCAGCATGTAGAGAAAGCCGCCGGCCAGGAGCAGGCAGGCTGTCCACTGCAACCAGGAAGGGACAACGCTGATGATGAAATGCGCAAGTAGGGTCATGTCTCAGGCAAGATAATGTCAGTCATAGCAAAAACCATGCGTTTCAACCCGGCATGTTTTCCGGGTCGTTCTCACACGGATGGGTGCGCTGTGAAAATGCCAGGCTCGTTCAACCGAACGGTCCATTACGCCGGTTCAGCAGGTGAACACAACAACGCAAGAAAGGGCACAACGATTAAAGCCGGCAGACGCGCGGTTGACAGAGTCCTTTCCGTATTTTTACCAACCCGACGACATGAAAAAAATAACGCTCAAATTCGATAGCCTCAGCGAATTATCCGAATGCATGTACCAGCTCGGTGTGACCCGCCCCCTGCTCGACTATGGCGCCTACACACTCACGGCGATCTTGAATGAAGACCAGATCGAGCACGCCATCAGCTGCAAGGCCCAGATCGTCCTCAAGGAAGACCAGACAACGCTGAAGTAGTGAGGAGTGAGTGGTGAGTGGTGAGTAGGTCGATCAGAGTGCAGTCCGTCATTGCGAGGTACGAAGCAATCTCCTGCACCTCCAGACGGCTGGCCGCGAAGACGGGAAGGCGCGAAGGGGCACAAAGGGAAAAAGGACCGGTACGTTTTAGATACGACTGGGCTTCGAGTGCCGTATGAATGCCAGCAGACTCTTCTACCTTTCTTCTACCTGTGCCATACGAATCCGATACGAGTGCCGTATGAATGCCATACGAATGAAATACGAATAAACTACGAATGAAATACGAATAAACTACGAATGAACTACGAATGAAGTACGAATGAACTACGAATGAACCAGCGTGTTTTACCTGGTTTTTTGGCTTTTTGGACGGTTTTACGGCTTTGGAGGATGTTTCGAGGTTCAAGAGATGGCTTCGTTCCTCGCCATGACGGATAGTCTGGAAGTGCACGGGCTCCCTCGCTTCGCGCACTGGATGACAGCCTGGAAGTTTCAGACTCTCCCCAAATCTAAAAACGTCAATCTAAAATCTAAAATCTCTCTCACCCCACGAACAGCGCCGCCGCGATCCCGTCGGCACGCAGCATTCCTTCCTTCGTCAACTGCGCATGATCAGGGAACAGGCGCACAAGACCCGCCTCGATGAACCCGCGCAGAGCCCGCTCCAGCCGCTTGCGCTCCGCCTCCCCCCAATCCGCTTCCAGCTTCGCCAGGTCAAGTCCCTCGCTGGTCCGTAGCCCGATCATCAGCGCTTCGTTCAGCCGGTTCGAAGCCGTCAGCTGCTCCGTTTCCCGCGCGGCAGTGCCGTCGGTGATCCCCGCGATATACTGCGCATTATTGGCCACGTTCCAGCGGCGCTCCCTGCCATTGAACGAATGGGCCGACGGGCCGATGCCCAGGTAGGGCTCACCTTTCCAATAGGCCGAATTGTGACGGCTCCGAAACCCGGGCTTTGCAAAGTTCGACACCTCGTAATGCTCGTAGCCTGCCTCCTGCATCCAGTCCATCAGCAGCAGGAACTGACGCGCCTGCTTCTCGTCGTCAGTCGGAAGAGACCGCTTCGTGGCCACGTGCTTGTGCAGCGGCGTCTTTTCCTCAACGGTCAGGGCATAGCATGACAGGTGCGGAATGCCGAAAGCGAGCGCGGTCTCGACGTTCTGTCGCCACCCCTCGTCTGACAGGAGTGGAGAACCGTAGATCAGGTCGATGGACAGGTTGTCGATACCTGCAGCCAGGCTCAGGTTTATACAGTCTTTTGCATGAGCCGCCGTATGGGCCCGATTCATCCAGCGCAGCTCGTCCTCGAAAAAGGATTGGGTGCCGATACTGAGCCGGTTCACGCCCAGCGCTTTCCAGGCGGTGACCCGCGCCACCGTGATATCGTCCGGGTTGGCTTCCAGCGTGATCTCGGCACCCGGTGAAATTGTGTAGTGTCGATGGATCGCTTCGAAGAGGCGCGCGGCTTCCGCGTCATCGAGGAGGCTGGGCGTACCGCCGCCAAAGTAGATCGTTTGCAGCGGTTCTTTCTGCAAGTAGGGTGCTTCCTGGGCCAGCTCGACAGCCATCGCCTCCACCATATCGTCCTTGTACCGGAGAGAGGTGCTGAAATGGAAATTGCAGTAGTGGCAGGCCTGGCGGCAGAAGGGAATATGAAGGTAGAGTCCAGCCACGAAAAGATTTAAGAAATGAATGGATGAAGGCCCCGTGAGGCGGCTTGATGAAACCATCGACCGCATTGGCGGCCTCCTTACTTTTACACCACGTGGGCACAAATGTAAAACAGGCGGCGCTTCTCCTTTTGTTAATGATGCGGGTCGGGATTGCCGGCGCGCAATACATCGTGCGGTATGAGCGCGTGGACAGTGTACCTGCGCCCGACCTAAAGGCGCTGCGGTCCGCCTTTCCTTCGCGCGATGCCGCTGCCGCCTATCTCGCCGCGCTTCCCGGGCAGCTGCACGCCCAGGGCTATGTGACAGCGTCCGTTGACAGCGTCGCTTTCGATTCGAGCATTGCAATCGTTCGTCTTTTCCTGGGCCGCAAGTACACCTGGGCATCCATCCGCATGGCGCCCGCCGACGCCGCGCTCTTCGAGGCCGAGCGCTGGAATGGTGGCCGCCTGCCGGGAACGCCGCTTGATTTTGGAAAGCTGCGCGCCGCACAGGAAGCCGTTCTCGGCCACCTCCAGGAAACGGGCTATCCCTTCGCCCGCATCTACCTCGACAGCCTTGCGTTGCGCGATGCCACCGTGGATGCCGTACTGAAGGTCGACCGCGGCATGCGCTACACGATCGACAGCATCCGCGTGTATGGAGACGCAAAAGTGAGCAACCTTCTTCTCCAGCGCTGGCTTGACATCCCGAATGGAAGTCCCTATAACCGCAAGAAGCTGGCCGCCGTCGATACACGGCTCTCCGAGCTGGTCTACCTGGAAACCGAGCACCCGTCGGACCTGACCATGCTGGGCAGCGGTGCGGTCTTGAACGTCTACCTGAAGCCGCGCCGGAACAACCAGGTCAATGCCCTTATCGGTTTCCTCCCAAACCCCGATGCCGGTTCCGGAAAAAAGTTCCAGGTGGCAGGCGAGGCAAATATCCTGCTGCGCAACGCGCTCGGTGGGGGCGAAACCCTCGGTCTCAACTGGCAGCAGCTCCAGCAGCAATCGCCGCGGCTCAACCTTCTCTTCGAGCAGCCCTATTTCCTGAAAACGGCTGTGGGCGCCGGCTTCAGCTTCGAGATGCTGCGGAAGGATACCACCTTCCTGAACCTCTTATTCAACCTGTCGGCGAACTACCGGGTGGGCAGGCAGGTGGCTTCGGTTTTCCTGCAGCGACGGCAAACGATCGTCAATGGCGTGAACGTGGCAGATGTGAAAGCAACGCGAAGGCTGCCGGCGGAAGGTGATGTATCGTCGAACAATCTCGGCGTCGGCTATGAGACCAACACGACCGACTACCGCCTTAACCCGCGCCGCGGGAGCGAGCTTTCCATTACGGCGTCGGCAGGGCAGAAGCGGGTCCGGAAGAACAACGCGGTGATCGCCATCAAGGACCCTGCGGACCCGTCGTTCCGGTTCGAAAGCCTCTACGATACAGTGAAGCTGCGGTCTTACCAGTTCCGCGTCAGCGCCACGGCCGCGCATTACTTCCCGGTTGGCCGGCAGGCTACGATCCGCACGGCCTTCCAGGGCGGATGGTATGGCAGCGGGCAGCTATACCGCAACGAGTTGTTCATGATCGGCGGCTATCGACTGCTTCGCGGCTTCGATGAAGAAAGCCAGTACGTATCGCAATATGCTGCTGGAACCGTCGAGTACCGGGTGCTGCTGACGCGCAACTCGAACGTCTTTGCGTTTACCGACGGCGGGTGGGCCCATCACCCCCTGGCCGATGTGAACCATACCTACCTCAGTGGCGGTCTGGGTCTTTCGTTCGAGGTGAAGGCCGGCATCTTCAATATCGCCGTTGCTCTCGGGCGTCGCGATGATACCGGGTTTAACTTACGCCGGTCTAAGGTCCATCTAGGCTTTGTCAGTTATTTTTAAGGCAGCGTCGGCGAATGAATCCCGAACCGATAATTTTGTGTGATCAAGAATCCGATGGTGCGTTCCGCTTTCCTGTTTATTTTTTTTCTAAGCGTGGCCTTCGTGGCCGGGGCGCAGACCGACTCGGTGCCGCAGCGTGCTGATACGCAACGCTCTGTCCAACCCGTACCACGGAGGCGCCTGCCGCCGCGGCGGATCCCACCACGACCCTCTGTGCGCCCGGATTCCAGTGCCGTCACCCGGGATTCGGCGCTGGCCACGGACTCGCTCCTGCGGGATTCCACCAGGTTGGTGATTGACACGAATTTCGTTCCGGCGCCGCTCGTGGTGGCGCAACGCTTCGACAGCATCCTGGTGAGCCGGCACCCGTTCTTTCAATTCCGCAACCCGGTTCGCCGGATGGAGTCGGTGCGGGTCCGCACAGGAGGGAAGGAGTATCTCTTCTACAGCGTTGCCGGCCTGTTGCTGTTCTTCGCCCTGCTGCGAAACGTATTCGGACGTTACCTCCAGGATCTCTTCCGGCTTTTCTTCCGGTCCTCCCTCAAGCAGCGGCAGGCCAAAGAGCAGCTCATGGAAGCCTACCTGCCATCGCTCTTGCTGAACCTCCTGTTCGTGCTGAGCGGTGCGCTCTTCCTCAATCTCATGCTGCGGCAATTCAAGCTCGGACTCAACTATTCGTTCTGGTTGCTGCTGCTCTATTGCGCGGCGGGACTCACCCTGGTCTACTTCGTGAAGTTCCTGACCCTGAAGCTTTGCGGCTGGATCTTCCGGGTGGGCGAGGCAACGGACACGTATACGTTCATTGTGTTTACGACCAACAAAGTGCTGGGCATTGCCTTGCTTCCGTTCATCCTCCTGCTTGCGTTTACGAGCGGCACCGTTTACCAGGTGGCTTTCTCGCTGAGCCTCCTGCTGGTGGGTGCGCTTTTCGTGTACAGGTATTTCCTTTCGTACACGTCTGTGCAACGGCAGGTTCGCCTGGGCTTCTTTCATTTTGTACTCTACCTTTGCGCGTTTGAGATCCTTCCCTTACTCCTGATTAACAAACTGTTATTCCACTTTTTAGGCTAAATGCGCTACCTTTGCCCCCTTTAGCAGACCCATATATGGTAAAAAACGAGGTATCAAAGACCGGTGCGAGTGTCAAAGCAGCCAAACGGATTCTGATCACCCAACCGAAGCCGGAAAGCGATAAATCCCCGTATTTTGAGCTCGGCCGCAAATATGGTGCTGAGCTCACCTTTCAGCCTTTCATCAAGCTGGAGCCGATCGCCGCGAAGGATTTTCGCAAGCAGAAGATCGACATCCAGGCACACAGCGCGGTGATCCTTACCAGCCGCAATGCCATTGACCATTTTTTCCGGACCTGCGAGGAAATGCGCATCTCGGTTTCCCAGGACACCAAGTACTTCTGCATCACCGAGGCAGTGGCCCTCTATCTTCAAAAATTCATCCTCTACCGCAAGCGCAAGGTCTTCTACGGCGCCGACGGCAGCAACAAGAGCCTCTTCGACGTCATCAACAAGCACAAGAGCAACGAGAAATTCCTGTACGTCTGCTCCGAAAATCAGCAGGACAGCGAGATCACGGGTTGGCTGAAGTCGAACGGCTGCGATTTTTCCCTGGCGTTCATGTACCGCACCGTCAGCTCGGACGTCAAG
>JAQBNP010000059.1 GCA_028288515.1 Flaviaestuariibacter sp.
TTTATTCCCCCCTTTGTGCTCCTTTGCGCTCTTCGTGGCTTGGTGGTTCAACAGTCTCTCCACCAATCTAAAGTCGTAAATCTAAAATCGTAAATCTAAAATACTCCCGCTCCCTCACCTGGGCATCACGTCATTCCCCACGATGACGGTTCCCGTCGGGTAGCGGATCGTCACCGTGTTGAGGTCCTGCGTGGCTTCCATGCCGCGGCCGCCGCGGATATGCTTGTCTTTCTGGATGATGCGGACGGTGGAATCGGTATAGAAGAGCTTCGCGTTCTGGTCCCACCAGAGTTCCGTCGTCGTCAGCGTATCGCCGTTTCGATTCACCACCCGCACTTCTTTTTGCAGCAGCACTTTGTTGAGGTTCTCGAAGTATTTGCCGTAACGGGCATCGAGGCGGCTTTCCACCTGGCTTAGTGAATCGTAAAAATCGACGTGCAGGCTGTTTGGAAATTCTGTGATCACCGTATCGGCATAGTACCGGAGCATAAGGGGCGCGGTCAGCTGGGCCCTCATGTTTCCGCTCTGGCTGAACAGCGACGTAACGGAGCGCACCTCGTCCACCATTACCCGGCTGCCCGTCCACGCATTGATCTTCGCCGTATCGTTGCCGCACCCAAAAACAAACAGGCAGCTGCTGAAGAGCGCTGCCTGGATGAATGAGTTGAGACGGTGGCGATTAGTCATACTTGCGCTTGTTGAACCACAGATCGCTAAAGTTAAAGCCCACCGAAAAACGGAAGGTATTTTCTTTCAGGACATTGCTGTTGTTCCCGCGCTTGTTGTATTCGAGCCCGAGGTTGAGAAGCGTGAATTGCTGTGTCTGGCGGGCGTAGTTGGCGATCGGAAGGCCCAGCCCGAACGATGCGCCCCAGGAAGGAAGCTTGCCCCCTGCCGTCACATAATCCTGCCCGGCCCAGAATCCCGCGCGATACGTAACAGCGCTGAAATAGGCGCGCTGGTTGTACACCGGACGATACGAGCCGCCGACATGAAATGTCGTAGTATTCTGCACGGCATCAGCTGAGCCGAAGAACCGGTATTCGCTCCATTTTGTGTGCGATACATCCGCGGCAAGTTGCCAGGTGCGGCCCGTTTCCGGATTGGAAGAGCCAGCCTGTACGCCAACCGTGATGGAGGACGGGTGAATCACCTCTCCCTTCATTCCCTTTACAGTGTAGACAGTATCGACGGCCGCATTCGGATCACCGTCGAACGTCGACACATCGAGATCCTGGGAGGCCTTGAATGTACGTTTCATATTACCCGTTACACCCACGCGCAGGTATGTCTGGCGCAGCGAATCCAGGTAGAAGGTATATTGAGCGCCGGCATTCGCAAACAAGCCTCCATAGGAGCTCGACATGCGGTTCACGGCATTGTAATAAAGAACAGTATCGTTCAGGAGGCCCAGCGTGGTGCTCGTCTCGCGGCGACCAAACAGGTAGCCCACATTCACACCGATGCTCAGGTCCTTGATCGCATAGCCGGTGCCGATGGACGGGAGCCAGGAGCCGCCGCTGCCTTCAAACTCGGAAAGGGAGCTGTCGATTCCCGTGAGACGCTTTGCCTGCTGTACTTTGTAAGCGATGCGTGACAGCGGGCGGAGTCCGAATGCAAGACCCCAGCCGCGACGCAGCGGGATGCCGATCTGGAGGTAAGAGAAATAAAGGTCGGTTGCTGAAAACTTCGCAGCCTGGTTCGGCTCGCGGATCGTGCGGCTCTCGAGGTTAACGCCTGCGTCGAGGATCACGCGGCCCGACTGCATCTTCTTCGAACGATTTTCAAGGAAGGCCTGGAAGCCGGAATAAGAAGCGGGGTTGTTGAAGTTGATATTGAGGAAAGGGGCATCTGCGGCGGATGTGCCGCCCATGGACCTGTTCACAACGTTATTGCTCGGGGTCAGGTCACCCACGCCGTAACGTGAGTAGGGCGAGTTGCTCTGCGCGCCTGCGCCACTCGCCATGGCGAGCAGGCTCAGTCCCAGTACCACATGGGCCGCACCGGTTCGTTTTCTCTTAAGCAGGATTGAGTTGGCTAATCGCATACAGACCTTTAAAGATTAATTCAGGGTCTGCAAATATCTCCTTTTTTAAATGAGGCGCAAGAATGCCTAAATCACCCCCGGTTAAAAGCACGTTAAAGTTCCCATACCTGGTTTCATAGGCTTCCACGATGCCGTCGATCTCTTTTGCCATACCCAGAACGACACCTGATTGAAGGTTTGTTGCTGTGTCATAACCCACCAGCGGCACATTCCAGGTTCCGCTCACAAGGGGCAGGCGCGCTGTGTAATCATGCATCGCGCGGAACCGCATTTCCATGCCGGGGGAAATCGATCCGCCCAGGAATTCGTGACGGCTGTTGATGAAGTTGAACGTGATGCAGGTCCCCAGCGTAATGGCCAGGTTGTTTCGCCCCGGGAAAAAATGCACGGCAGCGGCGGCAACGGCAATACGGTCAGCACCCATGGTCTCGGGCTTCCCGACCGGAATGGAAAATCCCAGCGATGACAGGTTTGACAGCTTATGGAAAGAAGTCCGTTCCGCAAGCAACGCCTCGATCGCCTGGTCGTGATCGATCACGGAAGAAAGGATGGAGCTGTCCGGATGATGCGCCTCAAGAACTGCCGCGAGGTCAGCTGCGGCGGCGTCCGCCCGAAGAAAAACCAACTCCTGCAATGCGCCGTTTGAAAACAGGGCGGCCTTCAGGCGCGTGTTTCCGAAGTCAAGGCAGAGCGTAGTGGCCATGCTGCAAAAATGCGCGAATCAGAGGGTAAAGCCCGACAAATTTTTGAAGTGACCGTTCAGGCGGATCTTCTCTTTCAGGCCTTCCATTTGCGCCACCGTCGGAAGCACGCGCGCGAGGTGCCGGCGCAGGTACTCCATGCGCTGACGCTCGTCCATCAGGTTCAACAGCTCGTACTCCTCCTGCATGCTGAGCCCCACATGATGTGCCAGGTCATAGCTCGTCAGGTCGGAATCGGGCTTGTGAAAATCCTTCGACACGTTGAGCATCTGGTGCAGCTCCCGCACGTTCACCATCAGCTTCTCGACAATGTCCGCGCGAATGGACTCGAAGTTGCGTGGGTAGTTGACGATCGCGCCGCAATACAGCCTGTCGGGAATTTCGCGGACGACCTCGAGGATGCGGAATACTTTCTGCCCGCGGGTCTTGATGTCGAGGTCTCCGTTTTCATGAACGTTGGTGACCTCGATGATCTCCATCAGTGTCCCAAAGTCCTGCATCTTGTTATCGATCACGGCAGGTATGCCGAACAAGCGCTTCTCCCGGTGGCATTCGCCGATGAGCTGCTTATAGCGAGGCTCGAAGATGTGCAGGTTCAGCGGTTCACCGGGATAGACCACGAGGCTCAACGGGAAGATCGGGATGAAATTGGTCATAGCGATTCACTTGCAAATTTGATGCAAAGCGGGCAGGTCAGGAGTCCTGCAGCCGCTTGAGGTGACGGTATTTTTTCCGGGTATATACGGACATCATGGCGGACAGGCGCCAGCCGGCGCCGCCATCGAGAAAGCCCAGGCGGAGCAAATAATTTTTCAGAAACGTATACAGCGGAGAGACGTGCAGGCGAAGCCATGTCGCTCTCTTGCCCTTGTCGGCATACTGCCGCGCGGTCAGCAGCGCATAGCTCTCGAGCTTCTTCCGGAAATCATCGAAGCTTCGTGCCGTCCTGTGCTCAATGCTTCCTTTGAGGGTCTTTTGCACAGTGCCCGCCGGCAGCACAAGCTTCTCATGGATCAGTGAATCGTTCCAGCTCACGAAGCGCTTATTGAACAGGCGGATGCGATAATCCCCACCCCACGCACCCCATTGGATGAGACGGCTGCCCATATGATTGTTGAGGTGAATGCGGTAGACGGTCGTTTCCTGGTCCAGGGAGAGCTCGCCGATCTCTTCGGCCAGCGCCTCCGATAGCCATTCGTCAGCATCCACGGTCAGAACCCAGTCGTTCTTTGCACACGCGGTAGCGGCCTTTCTTGATGTACCGAAGCCCTCCCAGTCGCCATGTTGCGGCGTGATGCCGAGGTTGCGGAGGATGGCCAGTGTTCCATCCGTGCTGCCGCTGTCATACACCACGATGTCCGAGCTCACGCTGCGAACACTTGCCACGGTGCGGCCGATGGTCTCCTCTTCGTTCTTGCAGATGATGACAACGGACAGGTTGCCGGGCACGCTTCGCGATGCGCTTGCCTGGGTCAGCCATTTCCACCACCACAGCACGATGAACACGTAAAGAAAGACGCCGTACTGTACCTCGAGGCCGATGTCGAACAGGAAGCTGAAGGCCGCCGTTGCATTGAGGACGATCCAGAAGAAGCGGTGCCGCGTGCGAATAAAAAAAGGCAGCGCCATCACAACCGTAAACAGGAGGACACCGGGCCAGCCGGCAACGCCTCCATAGGCAAGCCACTCGGAGCTCGGAAAATAACGGTCGGTCGACAGCATGCCCGGAACATACGCATCATACCAGCCAGAAGCCTCCCGCTTGATATCACCGCTTCCCGTGCCAAGTGGATTCTGCTTGAGGATGGCCCACCCGGCCTTCATTGACAGGAGCCGGTTGCCGTCGTTTGAGCCAGGCAGGTAGGTGCTGGTGCGCGCATAGGAAAGGTCGTAGCGGATGTATTGAATACGGTTGCGGAACGACGGTAGATAGGTCCAGGCGAGGAAGGGCAGAAGCAGGCACAGGCACACGATCCACACACTATTGATCGGCGAGCGCCGCAGCGACAGGTAACGGAGCACACCCGCTGCCAGCAACAGGTAGAAGGAAGCGAGGCCGGTGCGTGCCGACAAGACGTGGAGGTAGAGCACCAGGCCGGTAGCCAGGAAGCCGAAGAGGATGCGCAGCGTCTTTTCAACCTGGTGCCACATCAGGAAGATCGTCAGCAGGCAGGCCGTGACGAGCCAGCTGAAGCGGACATGATCATTGCCGAGCGGGGTGGCAAAGGTCTTTGCGCGCAGGAAGCCGGCGTTATTGGCGACCGGATCCCGAAGGTATGCTGCCATGCTCCAGCAAACGCCCCCCACAACGAGAAGAATGAAGGCGAAGGCAAGCCATTTCCATTGCTTGCCGGTGAGCTGCCAGGAGCCGGCAAAGGCGAGCGGGTATAGGAGAAGAGGGAGCTTGATGCGTGCATTGGAGGCCCATTCATGCGAGTCGGCGCTCCAGAGTCCTGAGAGCGCGGGCACAAGGAACAGAAGCGAGATGCCCACCAGGAGCGGCTGCCGCGCCCAGTTACGAAGCTGCTCACCGAAACGGTTGTGCAGGCAGGTGAGCGCGATGAAAAGGACCATGCTGACCGACAACCCCGCACGTGAAACGAAAAGACTGACGAGCGAAAGCAGGAGAACAAGAAACAACGCGCGTTGCCGGTACGTACTCTGAACAACCATACTTTTGTAAACGTACAAATCTTTTCCATGTGGCAGTCCTTGTTCGCGCATTTGACAGAGGGTGATCCGAAGGCTCTCGCCCGCAGCATTTCGCTTGTGGAGGCGGAGGCACAAGGATACCGCGAGCTCATGTCGGCATTGCCGCCGCGACCGGACAGCCGCATCATCGGCATTACCGGGCCGCCGGGGGCGGGCAAGAGCACACTCACTGATCGCCTGATCGGCAAGCTAGTCGACCAGGGACGCCGCGTGGGCATTCTTTGTGTCGACCCGTCATCGCCATTCAACCTCGGCGCCGTGCTCGGTGACCGCATTCGCATGAGCCAGTGGTACACGCACCCTTCGGTGTTCATCCGCTCGCTTGCCACGCGCGGCGCGATGGGTGGCCTCCATCCGAAGATCATCGAGATTGCCGACCTGGTCAGGGCGGCCGGCTATGATACCGTTATCGTGGAGACGGTTGGCGTCGGGCAGAGCGAGATCGAGATTGCCGGACTCGCCGATGCGACGGTCGTGGTGCTCGTGCCGGAAGCGGGAGACGAGGTGCAGACAATGAAGGCAGGCCTGATGGAGATCGCGGACATCTTCGTGGTCAACAAAAGCGACCGCCCCGATGCGGCTGCCTTCGCCAAAAACCTTCGGCTCATGTTAGCGCCGGCTTTCTCTGCGCAGGACAGGGAGATCCCGATCATATCCGCGGTGGCCAGCGAAGGCACCGGCATCGACGAGCTGGCGGCGGCCATCGAGCAAAGGCTTGCGGAGCCCGCCTTCCATGAAAAAAAGCTGTGGCTTCTCACTGAGCGCCTTTACCAGTTGGTGCAGCAGGATCGGATGAAGGATGTTGACAAGAACGCACTCCGCGCCACGATCCAAGCCGCCGCCGCAAAGGGCGGCGTGCAGCTATACAGGCTGGTGCCCCGAAATGAATAGTCGATTGTGACACCCGATAAGGAACCGTTGTTACAGGAGGGGTACCCAAAAGACACGACCCATTCAGGATTCAGGATTGACTCTTGACTATTTACCCCTCACCGCTCACGACACGATCGCATCCACTCTCTCTTCGCGGACCGCTTCGAGCTCGTTGCGGGCTATGACGAGGGCCGAACCGATCACCTGGTGCATATCGTAGTAGCGGTATTCAGCAAGGCGGCCCCCGAAGATCACGTTGGCCTCTCCTTCACTGAGCTCGCTGTATTGCTTGAATCGCTTCGTGTTCTTCTCATCATTCATGGGGTAGTTTGGCTCCATGCCTTTCTCCCACGTGGCGGGGTACTCGTATGTGATAACGGTATGCGGCTGCGTGCC
>JAQBNP010000089.1 GCA_028288515.1 Flaviaestuariibacter sp.
GCTTTCGCTGAGAAGCAGCTCCCAGGCTTTCATGTTCTGCTGGCGCGTTGGCACTTTATCCAGGTCGATCCGCATTCCCACGCCGCCCTTGGCGCTCATTTCGGCTGTGGAGCAGATGATGCCGGCCGCGCCCATGTCCTGCATGCCCACAACAGCGCCGGTTTCTATGACCTCGAGGCAGGCTTCGAGAAGCTTTTTTTCCTGGAACGGATCGCCCACCTGGACGGCGGGCAGCTCCTGCGCGCTGTCGGCGCTGATATCGGCGGAAGCAAAGGAGGCGCCACCGATGCCGTCCTTGCCCGTGGCGCTGCCCACGTACATTACCGGGTTGCCGGTGCCAAGCGCCGTTGCCGACACCGTTGCGCCGACCTTTACAATGCCGACACTCATCGCGTTGACCAGCGGGTTTGTATGGTAGCAGGACTCGAAATAGATCTCACCGCCGACGGTTGGCACGCCGAAGCAGTTGCCGTAATGGCCGATGCCATGGACGACGCCGGCAAGCAGGTGCTGGGTCCTGGCTTCATCGAGGCGGCCGAAGCGGAGCGAATTCAGAGCGGCGATCGGCCGCGCGCCCATCGTGAAGATGTCGCGGTGAATGCCGCCAACACCAGTCGCCGCGCCCTGGAACGGCTCAATGGCGGACGGATGGTTGTGCGACTCGATCTTGAAGACCACCCCGTAACCTTCGCCAATATCCATGAGGCCCGCATTTTCCTCACCGGCCTTCACCAGCATGCGGCCACCCTCGCGTGGCAGGGTCTTGAGCCACTTGATCGAGTTCTTGTAGCTGCAGTGCTCGCTCCACATACCCGAGAAGGCGCAGAGCTCGTTGAAGTTGGGCATGCGGCCAAGCTTCTCGCGGATCAGGTCGAATTCGGCTTCGGTGAGGCGGAGCTGCTGCGCGGTCTTTACGGTAATATCCATAGTGCGAAAGTGAAGTGCAAAACTAACGGCTGCCTTGAACCGCCACCTCATTTTTATCCCCCGCCTTGTGGATATTGTTTTTACTTTGCCGGCTAAACGCTTGTGGTTGGATCTCCTTCTCTTTGCCATATACCTCGCGCTGTTTTGCTGGCTTGTGACACGCGTCCCTTTTTTCCGGAAGTCGGGGCTTGGACCAATCCTGCTTGCCATCCTGTTCCTGCTCAAGGTCATCGCCTCCATGCTGTATGGATGGCAGGGACTCCGGTACAGCTACCTGATCCAGATGGGGGACACATGGATCTGGCATTTCTCGAGCCTGAAAGGTTTGCCGCTGCTGAAATTTAACCCGCTTGCCTTCCTGGCTGACCTTCCGCGGCCTTACCAGCACGGGTACGGGGGGTTTCTCTCCAGCCGCTCCTCGTGGTGGAACGATCTTCACAAGGCCATGTTCGTAAAGTTGCTGACCATCTTCAACCTGTTCAGCGGCAGCAACTATTATATCAACACGGTGTTTTATTCCTTCCTCACTTTCTTTGGCCCGGTGGCCCTGTACCGGACTGCGCTTCATGCGTTCGGCGGCCGTCGGTGGTGGCTTGTTGCGGGCACGTTCCTGATCCCTTCCTTCCTGTACTGGGGCAGCGGGATTCATAAGGACGGCCTTGCTTTCCTTGGTGTCGCCCTGCTGGTATACGAGGTCTATTTTTGGGTGAAGCAGAGATCGATCGGGTGGCAGGGCATCGTTGCCGCCTTGTCCGGATGCCTGCTGCTCCTGATGTACCGCAATTACCTGCTGGTGGTCCTCCTGCCGGCTCTCCTCGTCTGGATGATGGCAGAAAGGATCGGCAGGAAGCCCTGGCTCGTGTTCCTGGTTTCATACACTGTATTTGGTTTTGCTTTTTTTACGCTGCCGCTCCTGAGCCCACGGCTCGACCTGCCCCGGGCGGTGGTGGAAAAGCAGGAGGATTTCCTGACGCTGAAGGCCAACTCCTATGTGCCTGTGAAGAAGCTGGAGCCGACGGCGGCCAGCTTCCTGCGGACAGCCCCGTATGCGCTGGAGCTGACGGTGCTCCGTCCCTTCCCCTCGGACGCGAAGCATTTATTCTCCCTGGCGGCAGCTCTTGAAAATGGGGCTCTCCTCCTGCTGCTGGTTGCGTCGCTGGTCTGGCGACGCCCCGGGCCGCCAAACGCCTTTTTCTGGTTCTGCCTGTTCTTTTCCTTGTCGGTGTTTCTTGTGATCGGGTATACGGTGAATTTCCTGGGGGCCATCGTGCGGTATCGCAGCGTGGTGCTGCCGTTTATCGTCCTGCCCCTGCTCAGCGGGTTCGACCTCGCGCGCTTTCCCAAATTATATAATAAATAAATACATATATACTTTTCTTCCTGATTTCTTCATTTTTAGCCATCAAAATTGGATCGTAACTGCATTTTTCCCGTTCTTTGCTCAAAATATTGACTATGTCACTCCGTTTTGAAGCACTGAACAACCTCTCCTCTCCGAATCGGACCCCTGAATACTCGACCAAGATCACCGCGATCTTCGCTGAGAACGTCTTTACTTACCAGACTGCGCGGCAGTTCCTCAGTGACGAGGCGTATAAGAGCCTGATGGGCTCGATCAAGTCCGGCCAGAAGATCGACCGCTCGATGGCTGCCCAGATCGCCAACGGTATCCGTGCGTGGGCAGAAAGCAAAGGTGTCACTCACTTCACACACTGGTTTCAGCCCCTGACCGGCACAACCGCAGAAAAGCACGATTCCTTTTTTACACTGAAAAGCGACGGGACGCCGATCGAACAGTTCGAAGGCGATGCGCTTGTCCAGCAGGAGCCCGATGCATCCTCCTTCCCGAGCGGCGGCATACGCGCCACCTTCGAGGCACGCGGCTACACAGCCTGGGATCCATCCTCCCCGGCCTTTATCATGGACATCGGCTATGGCAAGACCCTCTGCATTCCAACCATCTTTGTTGCCTATACGGGTGAGTCGCTCGATTATAAAGCACCCCTCCTGAAGGCACTCGAAGCCCTCAATAAATCGGCCGTCGAGGTTTGCAATTATTTCGATAAGAACGTAACGCGCGTCACGCCGACCCTCGGCTGGGAGCAGGAATATTTCGTTGTCGACGAAGGCCTCTTCAATGCCCGCCCCGACCTCGTCATGTGCGGACGCACAGTGTTCGGCCACAGCCCGGCGAAAGGCCAGCAGCTAGAGGACCACTATTTCGGTTCCATTCCCGAGCGCGTGTACTCATTCATGCGCGACTTCGAGAACGAATCATACAGGCTCGGTATTCCCCTCCGCACCCGCCACAATGAAGTGGCGCCGGCACAGTTCGAGTGCGCACCAATTTTCGAAGAGGTGAACCTGGCCGTGGACCACAACACCCTGCTGATGGACGTTATGACGCGCGTGGCATCCCGTCATGGTCTCCGCGTGCTTCTGCACGAGAAGCCCTTTGCCGGCATCAACGGCTCGGGCAAGCACAATAACTGGAGCATGGCAACAGACACCGGCGTGAACCTGCTGGCGCCCGGCAAGACGCCGAAGACCAACCTCATGTTCCTGACCTTCTTCGTCAATACCATCAAGGCCGTTCACGATTATGCGGATCTCCTGCGCGCATCGATCGCCTCTGCCAGCAACGATTTCCGCCTCGGCGCCAACGAAGCACCCCCTGCCATCATCTCGGTGTTCATCGGCCAATACCTTACGAAGGTCCTCCAGGAAGTGAAAGAACGTGTGGGCGACAAGTTCGACGAGCAGGACGAAAGCATGCTGAAGATGGAGATCCACCGCAGCATCCCCGAGCTCCTTATGGACAATACCGACCGCAACCGGACATCTCCGTTCGCCTTTACGGGCAACAAGTTCGAGTTCCGCGCTGTGGGCTCAACCGCCAACTGTGCAAACCCGATGACCGTCCTCAATACCATCATGGCTGCCACACTGAAGCAGTTCAAGAAAGATGTCGACGGCCTGATCGAGAAAGGCGAAAAGAAAGAGATCGCGATCCTGCACACCATTCGCGAGTATATCGTCAGCAGCGAAAGAGTTCTCTTCGAGGGTGACGGCTACAGCGCCGAATGGGAAAAGGAAGCGGAAAGCCGTGGCCTCGCCAATGTGAAGACCACGCCGCTGGCTCTGGACGCGATGGTGACCGAGAAAGCCATGAACCTCTTCACGGAAAACAATATCTATTCACACGTGGAGCTGGAAGCACGTCACGAGATCGAGCTGGAGAAATACATCAAGAAGGTACAGATCGAAAGCCGCCTCATGGCCGAGCTCGCCACCAGCCACATCCTGCCCGCCGCGATCAAGTACCAGAATACGCTGATCGAGAACCTGCGCGGACTGAAAGAGGCCGGCCTCGGCGAGGACGCCTGCACGCGCCGCACGGCGATCGTACAGAAGCTGTCCACTCATATCAACTCCGTCAGTGAGAACGTGGAGGAGATGATCGAGGCACGGAAGCGATGCAACGGCCTGTCCGACACGCGCGAGATGGCCATTGCCTATTGCACCGAAGTGAAAGAAAAATACTTCGACAACCTCCGCTACCATGTGGACAAGCTCGAGCAGCTCGTAGACGACAAGGAGTGGTACCTGCCGAAATACCGCGAAATCCTGTTCCTCCGATAAAATGAAAAAGCCCCCGCCAGCAGCGGGGGCTATTTCTTAGGGAACCTGCTTCAGCGGCTTTTTTCGACGCAGCGCACCCAGGAAGATCTGCTCGTAGCTGACCATCACGCTCTGCTTCGCCAGCCGGTAGATATCTCCCGCGACCTGGAATCGGTAGCCCACACTCAGCTTGCCCGTGCTGCGGAAGATCGCCTGCAGGGACGGTGCAAGGTCGACAAAATACCGCCCGTGATCGTTGTCAAGGTTTTGGTTCCCAAACATCTCAAGATAGACATTGACGTTCGTCTGGTCGTAGTCGGTATAGGTCACGGGCAGCACGAGGAGCCCCGTTGATAAACTGTATTGGAACGCGCGGAACGCAAATGTATCGGCCCCATTTTTCTGCCAGCGCTGGCGGTTCAGCACTTCGACAACGCTTGCTGTCCCGGATGTCGCAAACCTGTTCACAAGCTGAGTGGCGATCAGTCCGGCCTGCACACCCGAGTGATCACCGTTGAGGGAGATCTCGTTGTGGTCAAGGTGATTGCGGCTATAGGCTGCCGCGCCGAAAGCGGCCATGCGAAAGTGGCGATGCACCCCGTCGTTGGAGAGGAAGCGGTACTTCGCGTAAGCTTTACCTCCCTCCCACAGAAAGGAGCGATGCATATTGGAAAACGCCAGGCTGCCGTGAACCATCCACTTCCGTGAGAGCCCCAGCATCACCTCGGGTATATAACGCTGCAGGATCGCGCCGGAATGAACGCCACGCTCATACATCGCGGTCAGCTTCAGGCTTAACGACCGGACGGGCATGTTCGAGGCTGGCTCGGAGTAAGGATACAGTTCCTGCGCGGACGCACCGGCCGCAGCAAGCCACGCCAGGAGAAAGAAGATCTGTTTCATAAAAAAAGGCCTCCCTGTTCGGGAGGCCGGGGAATTAAATGATCACATGGTAGACACGGGATTTCGCAGCCAGCGCATCTTTTGCGCAGCAGCTTGCGGCATGCCCTGTTTTAACGCAGGCCATCTTTGAGGCGGTGCTCCATTTTTTCGATTCCTTCGCGGACACAAAATCCCTGTCGACAATGCTGAACGTGGTTTCGCCGGAAAGCGACTGCCCGCTGGCATTGAGAACGTGGAAGTACTGTGAGCCGATCTTGAGGTGCTCGTCCTTTTGCGCCGTGAGCCCATCCACACGTGCCGTTACCTTCAGGGCGGCGACGGAAAAGCCCGCATCCTTCACGGCCTGGCTGAGCGCGTCGAAATCCACGACGGCGCCCGGCTTGAACGTGAGATTGTATTGCTGGTTCTTGATGTCCACCTGGACCTTCTCGACGAACGAAACGCCATCAAGGGCCTGCTTGACGGCCTTCGAGCACATCGAGCACGTGAGTCCGCTCGCCTGGAGCGAAGCCCTGGTTACCTGGGCCTGCGCAGCATGGATGCTGAGCATGACCGCCAGGATCATGAGTATCTTTTTCATTGAATGAAGTTTAGAGGTTAGTCTTTCTTGCAGCAGTCCTTCTTATCGCAACCGGCTTCTTTGCAGCAGGCAGCTCCCTTTGCGCAGGCGCCGTCCTTCATGCAGGCAGCTTTCGTGCAGGCTTCATTGTCGCAGCACGATGAAGCCGTAGCTGCAGCGCGGTCGTACTTACAGCAGGCGTGCAGCTTGTTATACGATTCCTCCGTGGCTTTGTAGCCCGGCGTGTCGTACCCGGTGGCAGCGATCGCTTTTTGGATCTTGGCGGTGTTGGAGGATGTGCTGTTGTAGCGGACGGTCAGGACTTTTGTGTCCTCGCTCCAGGAGGCTTTGGAGGCGCCGGCTTTCTTCGCGGCTGCCTCGATCTTAGACTTGCACATGCCGCATTCACCGGATACCTTGAAGGATGCGGTCTTTGCCTGTGCGAAGGCGAGCTGGGCGAAACAAATAAAGAGAAGGGAAAGGAGGGAGATTCGAAACGATTTCATTTGAATTGATTTAGAGGATAGAAAATGAGTTGCCGGGCAGCGGTGGGCTGCCAGTTACGATCATGATCTTTCTCTAAATCCGGAAAACACAGTTGCGCAGGTAGGTGTCCTGCCGGCCAATCATTGGGGGCCCATGCGGCAATGGCGCCAATGAGGGCTGGCGATCCGCATGCGGAACGATATCGGCATAAAAGAATGCGTTGCCAACAACGGCGGGCGCCGTCAAGTCGTACACGATAGCGGCGGCGCCGAGAACGTCCTGTTGCAGCTTAACGACCTTGACCTCGTCGCGGCAGCAGCCGCTGGCCTTCCTGACCTTCATGCCGCAGCGGCCGCATTTTTCTTTGGCCGCGCCCACATCCCAGGACTGGAACTTGTTCATGCAGTAGTGCAGGTTCACGGTGAAACCGGTACTGACCATGAAGTAGGCAAGAAGCAATATGGCGGCGAGCGCTTTTTTCACAACAAGCCAAAGATAGTTCCGATTAAAACAAATCACGACTGATCCTTGTCACCTGTCCCGTCTTAAGACCTAATTAACAAAGCTCCAGAAAATGCCGAAGCGAAGGACCAGCCCCGGGTAGGCATAATCAGGAGCCGCCAGGTTTTGCTGCTTGAAGCCAGCGCCGCTACGGAAGCGCAGCGTATTGAGGTTTTCCACCCGCGTGTAGGCCGTGAAGCCCTTGATGCGGAAATTGAAGAAAATGTTGAAATCGGGACGGTTGCGGATGATGACCGTGTCCTGGTAGGCGAACTGGTTCACGACCGGCGAATAGGCGTCGGCCTTGTAGGGCGTGTGGTAACGCATTTCAGCCCCGAAAGCAACTGTAAGGTTCCGGAAGCCGAAGTTCCCATCGTACTGAACGCGGTTACGCGTCAGAAGCAGAGGCACGTGAAGCGAGGCACCGCCCGCCTTTTGCTGAAGGTAGACCTCGGTGTTCCAGCTCCAGCGCTTGCCCAGGCTGATGGTTTTGAGCGCGCTGATCCGCAGGAGATTGAGGATATCGTTTTGCCCCGGTCTCGTATAGCTCGCGAAATAGAGATAATTGGTGACGAGATAATAGTCGCCAGCCAGCTGGATGCGGAACCGCGGGTTGAACAGGGCCGCAAACACATGGGTGGTGTTCTCCTTGCCAAGCGATGTGGGCGCTGCGCGGTAGAATTGGCTGCGCTCGTTGTAGGCGAAAGGAGGCGTCCGGTTCATGACCTCGGCCCCTGCTTGCAGGCTTCCGAGCTTGCTGCTGATGAGGCGTCGGAGGCTGACGTAGCCGTGGTAGTCGCCCGCATTGTATCCGGTGAGCCACAGCTGCCCGCGCGCGATGGCGTCCCATTTCTGGTTGCGCGTGCGGTTGCGGTATTCGCCGTGAATGGAGACATTATTGTATTGCACACGGTCGCGCAGAAACCCGGTGAGGTGCTGGTACTCTGCTCCAACCTTGATGTATTGGTTGAGGTTCTTTGCATCGGGGAACTGGTAGATGGACAGGTCGTTCGTGACCTCCACCCACTTGTCGCGCTGGTAGATCGTATCGATCGGCTTCCCGAGCGTAATGCCGTAATACGCTGCATAAATGGCGGAGTCGGCATCCGTATCGGCGAACGTGTATTTATACTCCCCGTATGTCAGCGTGTGCTCGAAGCGAATACGTGGATAAAAAAGCGGGATCACGGTTGAATCGGTGACCAGTGAATCCTTCCGGCCGAGATCGTATTGCTGCCGCAACACGGCATTGAAGTCATTGTGGCGGGAGCCGATATCCACCTTGGTGCTGAACAGGTCGCCGGAAAAATTGGTGTGATTCCCGAGCTTCGTCTCGATGGCAAAGCGCTCGGGTATGTTGGCGCTGTCAAGGTCGCCCACACGGCGCAGGCCCCCGTTCTCCGCCGCCTGCAGCTTGTTGCCGACAAGCACGAGGAAATTGTTATAGCGCTTGTTGGGCGACTGGTACCAGGAGGTGAAGAGGTAATTGTTGTGAGCCGTTTTCTGGTTCTTGAAGAAGCCCGCGGAGTTGATCAGCCGGTACTGCAGCGCGATGTTCCAGTAAGGCTTCAGGTTTTGCGTATGCAGGATATCGATCACCTGCTGCTGGCTGCTGCCCAGCATGAAGCCCAGCTCGGTGTAGGGGCGCGTGGTGGTGAAGAAGCGCGCCGTTGCCGCCGTCCATTTATAGACATCGAGATTGTGAAAGCCCGGGTCAAAGCCCGCATGCCCGCGGGGCATAAAAAGAATGGGTTGTGCAGGGCTGCCGGTATTACCGAGGTAATGGTATGTATACGGGACAGGAAAGCGTCGCGCCGGGTCGCTGATGGAGGAGTCCAGCGTATAGGTACGCGCCGAGTCGAGGTAGCGAAAATTGATGGTGATGCTGTCCTCGAACTTGTTCCGCCGTTGCAGGCTATCGCGCCCGCCGCCACCGCCCGATCCGACGGGCAGGCCGCCACCGGTGGCCTGCCTGATGAGCCGCGGCTGCGCGCTTGCCACTTGTGAGAAAGCGATGAGCGCTACCAGGAACAGGGTATGGAGGATCGGTTTCAGGAACGATGATTATAGTGTTCGGATCAGCTCGCGGAAGATGGTCGTGAATTTCGGTTCCGCTTCCTTCGCCGCCTGCAGCACTTCTTCGTGCGTAATGGTATTTTCTTCTTCGCGAACGCCGATATCGGTGATGACGCTCATCGCAAAAACATCCATGCTCATATGGCTGGCGGCGATCACTTCCTGCACCGTGCTCATGCCAACGGCATGCGCGCCAACGAGCTGGATCAGCTTGTACTCGGCCCGGGTCTCAAACGTAGGACCGGTAACGCCGAAGTAAACGCCTTCGCGGAGCGTGATGCCCTGTTCCGCGGCGATGAATTTGGCCCTGGTGATGAGTGACTTCTTGTAGGGTTCGCTCATATCGGCGAAGCGCGGACCGAACCGCTCGTCGTTCTTGCCGAGAAGCGGGTTGGGCGCAGCGAACGAGATGTGGTCGGTGATGATCATGAGGTCGCCGACCTGGAAGTTTTCACCGACACCGCCGGCGGCATTGGAGATGAACAGAGTTTGCACGCCAAGGAATTTCAGCACCCGGATCGGGAACACGACCTCTTCAGGCGTATAGCCTTCGTAGTAGTGGAAGCGGCCGGACATGGCGATGATCGGCTTGCCGGCGATGGAGCCGAAGATCAGCTTGCCGCTGTGGCCTTCCACCGTGGAGACAGGGAAATGGGGGATGTCCTCGTAGCGTACTTCCTGGTCGACCTTGATCTCCTGAACGAAATTACCGAGGCCGCTGCCAAGCACAACGCCGGTTGTTGCAGATGCCGCGTTATATGGCTTCAGGAAACCGACGGCCTCCTGTACCTTGTCGTATTGTTTCATCCCGGCAAAGATAGCCGGGTGAGGGAATTGGCGAGATGTTAAAACAACCTTGCGATTTTTGAACCACGAAGGCCCAAAGGACAGCTGTCTTCGTTGCCTGTCGATTCAAATTCGAACAGCCTGTTGAAACGCAAACAGCGCGATGTCGGCAACGGAATGCGCCAAGATGATCCTCATTTGTGTCCCTTAGCATTCTTTCTGTCTTTGTGGTTCAAAATTGCACCGGGCCGCACCCATTTCAGCTCCCTTCTCCTCCTTCCTCCTCTTTCCTTATTTTTGCCGTCATTAAATTTTTGATTCCATGAATTTGCACGAATACCAGGCAAAGGAGCTCCTGAAGAAATACGATGTCAAGGTGCAGGAAGGATTTCCTTGCAGCACCGTCCACGAGGCCGAAGAGGCATACCGCCAAATCAAGACTGCCTACGGCTCTCCCTTTGCCGTGGTGAAAGCGCAGATCCATGCGGGCGGGCGGGGCAAAGGCACCATCCGCGAAACCGGCATCAACGGCGTGAAGGTCGCCAAGTCGCTCGAGGACATTTCGGACTTCTCGGCCAAGATCCTCAACGGCACCCTGGTCACCATCCAGACCGGTGAGGCCGGCAAGGTGGTCAACAAGATCTATGTAGCGCAGGACATGTACTACGACGGTCCGAGCGATCGCAAGGAATTCTACCTCTCCATCCTTCTCGACCGGGCCACCGGCAAGAACGTCATCATGTACAGCACCGAAGGTGGCATGGACATCGAGGAAGTGGCGCACAACACCCCCGACAAGATCTTCCGGGAATGGGTTCACCCGGGCGGTGGCCTGCAAGGCTTCCAGGCGCGCAACATCGCGTTCAACCTGGGCCTGAAAGGTGACGCATTCAAGAACATGGTGAAGTTCGTGACCAACCTCTATAACGCGTACTGCGGACTCGACTGCGCGATGCTCGAGATCAACCCGCTCTTCAAGGCCGCAGACGATAAGATCGTTGCAGTTGACTGCAAAATGAATATCGACGACAACGCCCTGATGCGTCACGCCGACCTCGCCGCGCTGCGCGACATCGCCGAGGAGGACCCGACCGAAGTGGAGGCAGGCAAGTTCAACCTCAACTTCGTGAAGCTCGATGGCAACGTCGGCTGCATGGTCAATGGAGCCGGTCTCGCCATGGCCACCATGGACATGATCAAGCTGTCCGGCGGCGAGCCCGCCAACTTCCTTGATGTGGGTGGTACTGCCAACGCAACGACGGTAGAAGCCGGCTTCCGCATCATCATGAAAGACCCGAAGGTACAGGCCATCCTGATCAACATCTTTGGTGGCATCGTGCGCTGCGACCGTGTTGCACAGGGCGTGATCGACGCATACAAGAATATGGGTTCGATCAATATCCCGATCATCGTTCGCCTGCAGGGAACGAACGCCGAAGAAGCAAAGAAGCTGATCGATGAAAGCGGACTGAAAGTACAGTCCGCCATCCAGCTCAGCGAAGCTGCCGACCTTGTGAGCAAAGCGCTGGCGTAAGAAATCAAAAACAAAAGTCAAAAGCCCGGTTCGTGCCGGGCTTTTTTGTGCAGTAGAAATAAAGGTGCGTCTGGGGAGAGCTTGGGCCACGAAGGCGCAAAGAAGAAAAGGAGCACAAAGGGAATCTCTTTGCTGCTCCTTTGCTTCTTTGCGTGAAAGGCTGTTCAATCTAACATCTCCAATTCACACAGGCAGCCAAAAAAATCCCCTCCGGAGAGGGGAAAATTTTTTGTAAGCGTAAGTCTGGATCTGGTTTTTCGGTAGGATCGGATCGGTCGGTTCTTTTCAGTAGGATTGGACGCTTACAGTTTTCAAAGGATTGGATCGGATTCGGTTTTTCTTAGGCTATTGTCTGTTGATGGTGGTCTTTTCATTGATATTGACAGGACAAAGATGGGCTTCCGAAAACCCTCCTCCAAACACCAACACATTTGATTTGCCGGGCTACTCAATAATTTTAAAACGGCATAGGATATATCCCTTATTTTGCTGCTCCCACCGACCAAGCGACCGCGATGAACCATACACACGACGTAAGAATTCGGCCCATTCAACCGCAAGACAATGCTGCCCTCGCAACGGTAATCCGCAGCACCCTCAAAGAATTCGGTGCCAATAAGCCCGGCACGGTATACTACGACGACAGCACGGACCACCTCTACGAGCTCTTTCGCGGCACGCCCGGCTCTGTATACAATGTGGCCGTTCGCGGCGACGAGGTCCTCGGCGGCGGCGGCATCTTCCCGTCTCCGGGCCTGCCGCCAGATACCTGCGAGCTCGTGAAGATGTACCTGCACCAGGCCGCGCGCGGCCTCGGTCTCGGCCGACTGCTGATCCAGACAAGCATCGACTTCGCCCGTGATGCCGGCTACCGACATATCTACCTCGAGACAATGCCCGAACTCAGGAAGGCACTGGACACCTACGCCAGGTTCGGCTTCCGCTACCTGGATGCCCCCCTTGGCAACACCGGCCATTTCGGGTGCGAGCTGTGGATGATGCTGGATTTATGACTTTGGATTTTTATTGAACCACGAAGGCAGGAAGGGCGCGAAGAAGCACAAAGAGGGATTTACGATTTTAGATTGACGATTTTAGATTTTTGAAGATTCTGCAACTTCGGTCTGTCATCCCGAGCGCGAAGCGAGGGTGCCCGCGCACTTCCAGAATGCCCGTCATTGCGAGGAACGAAGCAATCTCCTACACCTCGAAAGCTCCTCCAAAGCCGCAAGTCCGGTCCAAAAAGCCAAAAAACCAGGAAAAACACACTGGTTTATTCATACTTCATTCGTACTTCAT
>JAQBNP010000109.1 GCA_028288515.1 Flaviaestuariibacter sp.
TGCTGAAAGAGCCCTGGACAAAAGCAAAGAAAAAAGCCTGGAAGAAAGAATACAAGTCCTACAAGCGCAACCACCTGCTGCGCGACAGCCTGCTGATCTCGCGGAAGAGCGGCGGCGGCGGGGAATAGGTTTCATTGACGATTTTAGATTTGAACCACCAAGCCACGAAGAGCGCAAAGGGACACAAAGGAGGAATAAATGAATTTTGCACGATAAAAGCTGTCATGCTGACGCATGTCAGCCCCTTTCCCTTACGAATGCAGCTTTCTACTTAACATAATGTATGTTTTTCATGGCTTCTGATGAAGTATCCATGAACCAACCATGAAGGATCCATGAACCCACCATGAAGTATCCATGAACCAGGCATGGAGAACAGCCGTAAACGCAAAGGGCGCGGAGGGGCAAAGGAACCGCAAAGGGATTGCCTTTGTGCTACTTTGCGCGCTTGGTGGCTTCGTGGTTCAAAGCGCACGTTTTGGGTCCCTGCGGGATGACAGCCGGGGAGGTGCTGGTCGGCGCGTGAGAATCCTGGCGCCCCGGGCTGCCTTTGTAAGGGAAAGGTGCTGACATGCGTCAGCATGACAGCGTGCGTAGCGCAGGGGCTCCCTCGCGGGCGCTCGGGATGACAGCCGGCGGATTCGGCGGCCAGCACTTTAATCGACCCATTCACTATTCACTATTCACTATTCACTCCTTTGTGCACCTTCGCGCTCTTCGTGGCTTGGTGGTTCAAATCTAAAATCGTTAATCATCAAATCATTCCCGCCACCCTTTCTCCATCCATGGCCGCGCTCACGATGCCGCCGGCATAGCCCGCGCCCTCAGCGCAGGGATAGAGGTTCCGCACCTGCGGATGCTGCAATGTCTCCGGGTCGCGGGGAATGCGCACCGGCGAGGACGTTCGCGACTCCGTCGCCACCACCACCGCCTCGTTTGTAAAATACCCCCTGATCTTTTTCCCAAACTCACGGAACGCCGCCTGCAGCGACGCGTGCACGGCGGGCGGCAGCACGGTTTTCAATGATGTCGAATGGACCCTCGGGAGATAGCTGCAGTCCGGCAGTGAGCCCGACACGATATTCTTTGTAAAATCGACCAGCCGCTGGGCGGGTGCCACCAGCTTTCCGCCACCGGCGTCGAACGCCTTCCGCTCCACGTCGTGCTGGTAGTGCAGACCGGCCAGCGGTCCGCGGGCGCGGAACGGCTGCACATCTTCCTCCTCGATATTGACGACAATGCCGCTGTTCGCATATGGGTTGTTCCGCTTCGACGGCGACCAGCCATTGACCACGATCTCGCCCGCTGCCGTTGCAGCCGGGGCTATGATGCCGCCTGGGCACATGCAGAACGAGAACACGCCCTTGCCATCCACCTGCTGCACGAGGCTGTACGCGGCAGGCGGAAGGTGCTCGCTACGCCACTCACAGTGGTATTGCGCCGCGTCGATGAGGGCCTGGGGGTGCTCCACGCGCACACCAAGTGCAAAGGGCTTGAACATGATCTGCAGGCCCTTGCCATGCAGCATCTCGAAGATGTCGCGCGCCGAGTGCCCTGTTGCCAGGATGACGGCATGGGCGGGTATCTCCTCGCCATCGGCCGTGCGCACGCGGGTAACGACACCCTTGTCAATGACGAGGTCGACCAGCTTTTTTTCGAACCTTACCTCGCCGCCGTGCGCGTTGATCGCGTCGCGGATGGCGGTGATGATCTGCGGCAGCTTGTTGGTGCCGATATGGGGATGCGCTTCGTGGAGGATCTTTTCATCCGCCCCGAAGTGAACGAGGTAATTGAGGATGCGCTGGACGTCGCCGCGCTTGGTGCTGCGTGTGTAGAGCTTGCCGTCGGAGTAGGTGCCCGCGCCGCCTTCGCCGAAGCAGTAATTGCTTTCGGGGTTCACGATGCCTTCCTTGTTCATGGCGGCGAGGTCGCGGCGGCGGGCCCGCACATCCTTGCCCCGCTCGAGAACGATGGGCCTGATGCCCTGCTCGATGAGGCGAAGCGCGGCAAAGAGCCCGGCCGGTCCGGCGCCAACCACCACCACCTGGCGTGTCGCCTTGCTCACGTCGCGCAGGGCAGGGGCGATCACCGCTCGGGGTACGAACGGCTCATCGATAAATGCTGTTATCGTCAGCTGGTACCAGGCCTGGCGGCTGCGGGCATCGAGGGACTTGCGGTCGATTGTGAAGCCGGTCAGTGACGCCGGCTCGATGGCGCATGCCTGGGCGATCTTGCTCCGCAGGGCTTCCGTGCTGGCCGCCTCGGAGGGCAGCACTTTGAGGGTCAGTTTCTGTTGCATAAGGTCAGGTGTCTATCCTGAAAATGGTGAAGGGCAAAGGTGCGCAATTCAACCGAACCGACGGGCAGCCGCCCCTAAAAAATGGTGAAAGATGCCGCGCTCGCCGATGCGCGCTGTGTGATGCCAGAAAGGGAGATTACATTTGCCCGACCTAATATGCCTTTCATGTTCCTTCGCACCCTGCGGTGGCTGTTTGCCGCCGGTCTCTTCCTTTCTTCCTGCCGCTCTGCCCAGGTTCCAACGGGCGCCGCGTACCACGACTACCGCGTCACCGATTCTGTCGGGCGCGACACGGTTCTGTCGGCTCTTCTCGCGCCTTACCGCGACAGCGTCAACCGCAGCATGAACGATATCGTCGGCTATCTCGACGCACCCCTCGAAAAGAAATCGCCACAAGGAAGCCTCGGCGACTTCATGGCCGATGCGCTCTTCTACATGGCAAAAGAAAAGTTCGGCCTCCAGCCCGACGTGGCCGTGGTGAACAGCGGTGGCATCAGGCTCACCCAGGTACCCGCAGGAGCGATCACGCGGGGCCGCATCTTCGAGCTCATGCCGTTCGACAACCTCGTTGTCGTGCAGCGTGTGAAGGGCGATGTGCTCGAGCAGTTCCTCAACCTCGCCGCCTCGGGTGGCGGCTGGCCCCTCGCCGGCGTGAAGATGGGCATCCGCGACAAGAAGGCGGTCGATATCATGATCGGCGGTCAGCCCCTCGACCGGCAGAAGACCTATCTCCTCGTGAACTCCGATTATGTTGCCAGCGGCGGCGACAACGCGGCCATGCTCAAGGCCATCCCGCAGCAGAACATCGGCTACCTCATGCGCGACGCGCTGCTCGATTATATCCGCGCCCAGCAGGCCGCAGGTCATCATATTTCCATTCCAACAGAAACAAGGGTCTATGCTCAATAGAAGACGATTCATTACACAGTCGGCGCTCGCTACCGGAGCGCTGCTCGTTGGTCCCGCTATGGCGAAGGCTGCCCACCTCGATGACGCACCGAAGCGCCTCACCATTCTTCACACCAATGACGTCCACAGCCGCATCGATCCGTTCCCGATGGATGGTGGCCGCAACCAGGGCCTTGGCGGCGTGGCGCAGCGTGCCTCACTGATCAGGCGCATCCGCGCGGAGCAGGACAATGTGCTGCTCCTCGATGCCGGCGATATCTTCCAGGGAACACCCTATTTCAATATCTACAAAGGCGAGCCGGAGATCAAGGCCATGACCGCCATGGGCTACGATGCCAGCACGGTGGGCAACCACGATTTCGATGCCGGTCTCGAAGACCTGGCCCTGCAGCTGGGCCGCCATGCGTCGTTCCCGATGATCACCTGCAACTACGACTTCACCAATACGCCCATGGAGCACCTCTACCAGCCTACGAAGATCTTCCGCAAGGGCGGCCTTAAGATCGGCGTGCTGGGCGTCGGTGTTGAGCTGGAAGGGCTTGTGCCCGACAACCTGGCGGGCAACACCAAATACCTCGATCCCGTGCAGCAGGCCAACCGCTATGCCGCTGAATTGAAGCATGCGGGCTGCGACCTCGTCGTCTGCCTGTCGCACCTGGGATACAAGTACAGCTCCTCCAACAAGATCAGCGACCTGACCTTTGCGCCGCAGACGGAGAACATCGATCTCATTATCGGCGGGCACACCCATACTTTCATGGAAAAGCCCGACGTTTTGAAAAATAAAAAAGGGGAGGAGGTCATCATCAACCAGGTGGGTTGGGCAGGCATTCAGCTGGGCCGCCTTGACTTCGTCTTCAATAAGAACCGAAGAAAAAATTTGGCCGTTTCACAGTCAATTCCAGTTAGCGAAAAAACTGACAATTAAAAATTTTTTTTTCATTTTCTTTTACGCCAAATTCGTTCTCCCGTATAAAAAAAATCTTTTTATACACACCTGTGAAGAACTCCAAACCGCTTACTTTCATAACTCGTTATAAATAGCTTGAATTGCATGGAGAAGAATGCTGAACTTGTCTGGAACAACTGCCTGTCGATCATCAAGGACATCGTGGAGTGGCAGCATTTCAAGACCTGGTTCGAACCGATCAAGCCGGTACTCCTGAAAGAAAATGTTCTTGTCATCCAGGTTCCCAGCCAGTTTTTTTACGAATACCTCGAAGAGCATTATGTCAACCTTCTTGCCAAGACCCTCAAGCGGGAGCTCGGCAAGGAAGCGCAGCTCGAATACCGCATCATGGTCGACGGTGGCAACAACTACAACAAGCCCGTTACGGTCGATGTGGCGGGACAGGGTTACAAATCCTTTGCGAACAACGAAATGGACTTCCCCCTCGTGATCAACACGCCGGTGAAAAATCCCTTCGTCATCCCCGGCCTGAAGAAGGTCCAGATCGACCCGCAGCTCAATGCCAACTATACGTTTGATGCCCTCATCGAAGGCGACTGCAACCGTGTCGCGCGCCGCGCCGGCAAGACCGTCGCCGAGAAGCCTGGAGCAAGCTCCTTCAACCCGCTCGTCATCTATGGCAGCGTGGGCCTTGGCAAGACGCACCTCGCGCAGGCCATCGGCAACGAGGTGAAGCGCGTGCAGCCGAACAAGGTGGTGCTTTATGTGAGCTCCGAGAAATTCATCAACCAGTTCATTGACCACAGCCGCAACGGCGCCATCAACGACTTCATTCATTTTTACCAGATGATCGACGTGCTGATCATCGACGACGTGCAGTTCTTCAACAAGGCCGAGAAATCGCAGGACGCGTTCTTCTCGATCTTCAACCACCTGCACCAGTCGGGCAAGCAGCTCGTGCTCACCTCCGACAAGCCGCCGAAGGACCTCGAGGGAGTGCAGGACCGCCTGCTGAGCCGGTTCCGCTGGGGACTCAGCGCCGACATCCAGGTGCCGTCCTACGAGACGCGCATCGAGATCCTGGAGCGCAAGATGAAGAACGACGGGCTGGAGATGCCGCCGGACGTGGTGAAGTATATCGCTTTCAACATCAACAACAATATCCGCGAGCTCGAAGGAGCGCTGATCTCTCTCCTGGCGCAGTCCTCGCTGAACCGCCGCGAGATCGACCTGGAGCTGGCCAAGAAAGTGCTGCGCAACTTCATCAAGTCGGCCAGCAAGGAGATCACGATCGACACGATCCAGAAGATGGTGTGCGACTTCTACGAGGTGCCCTACGAGAAGCTGCTGCAGAAGACCCGCAAGCGCGACATCGTGCAGGCACGCCAGATCACGATGTACCTGGCAAAGGCCTTTACGAAGAACTCGCTGAAGAGCATTGGCGAGCATTTCGGAGGGCGCGACCATACGACGGTGATCCACTCCTGCCAGACCGTGAAGGACCTGATGGATACCGACTCGGGCTTCCGCGACAGCGTGATGGAATTGCAGCAGAAAGTGCAGCTGGCGGCCTTGTAAGGGTTGCCACGAAAAAAGATAGATAGCGCCTCCTGATGGGAGGCGTTTTTTTTGAAAATGGTTTTGTGGGGACGGGGAATTCTCTTATTTTTGCCACCCTTGCAAAAGAGGTGAGGTGGATGAGTGGCTGAAATCAGTAGTTTGCTAAACTGCCGTACGGGTTAAACTGTACCGCGGGTTCGAATCCCGCCCTCACCGCGAAAAAGAAACAGGGAATAAGGAATGTCGGATCACCGGTTTTCCTGAGGAATTCAGCATACCTTGTTCCTTGTTCTCTTTTGCAGATCGGGAAGTAGCGCAGGCCGGTAGCGCACCTGGTTTGGGACCAGGGGGTCGCAGGTTCGAATCCTGTCTTCCCGACAACTAAAAGGCAGAAACGCAGTTATAATGCGGCTTCTGCCTTTTTTATTTTAGTTAGGGGGCAAAAAGGGGAGCATTTATTTCAAAATTGGCAAAGGGCCCGGCATTCGATTAGTATTATAAAGTGGATGTAGGAGTATTTCTTGCCGAACTTAGGACCGAATGGAGTTGAGGTGCTTTTTGTTTTAGTCTTGATTC